>JAURJZ010000025.1 GCA_030831965.1 Verrucomicrobiota bacterium | reverse complement strand
CTCGGCGACGCCGAGGACCTCCATGGCGGGCTGGAGGAGGAGGGGCGTGACGAGGTCGGTGATGAGGGAGGTGACGATGGCGCCGAAGGCGGCGCCGACGATGACGGCGACGGCAAGGTCGACGACATTGCCGCGGAGGATGAACTTCCTGAACTCGCTGAGCATGGCGGGGGGAGGGATTGGGCGTCAGTCCCAGCGGTAGACCAGGCGGACGAAATAGGTGTTCTGGAGCTTCTCCTCGCCGACGGGAGCCTCGGAGCGGTAATCCTGGAGAAGCCCGAGGCTCAGGGAGAGGGGGCTGGCCTTGCCGAGCAGCTCGAGGGAGGCCTCGTGGCGCAGGCTCAGGTCGGCGAGGTCCTCGAGGGAAGGCACGAGGTCGATCTGGATGCGAAGCCGGCCCCAGCCGAGGTCGCGCCCGAGGTTGAGGCCGGCGTCGAGCGCGGCGGCGCTGACATCCGCGACGCCGGTCGCGCCCTCCTCGCGGCGGTAGCCGAGGCCGGCGCGGAGATCGAGCGAGCCGCGGTCATCCTTGAGGAAACGGCGGCCGAGGCCGGCGGAGCCGAGGGCGATGAGGTCGAGGTTGCGGACGTTGTCGTAGCCGGCGTCGGCGCGGACGTACCAGAAGGACGCCTCGGCGAGGGAGCGCTCATGGGCGGCCTGGCCGCGGAGCTCGTCGGCCGAGGTGACATCGGCCCCCGACGCGTCCTCCTGGGTGGCGTTCTTGCCGCGGAGGGAGAGGGTGGTGCGGGAGACGTTGGCGTGCTCGCGGGCGGCGCGGACGCCGGCGGCGAAGCCGGAGGCGCTGACATTGCCGGACCGCCCGTTGACATCGAGGTCGGCCTCGAACTTCCAGACCGGCTCGAGGGGGGCGCCGTTGTCCTGGGTGGGCGGCGCGGGCTTGGCCGGCGGCACGCCCTGGGCGGACAGCGCGGCGGCGACGAGGAGGGCCACGAGGGACGGGGGAATGCGCATGGGGAGGGGATGGAGGGAGCGGGCGGGATTGCCAAACGCGAAGTTCCGGGCTGAACTGAAAGGGACCTTCCGCATGGAACTCGACGCCCTTGTGCTCGGAGCCGGCCCGGCGGGCCTCGCCGCGGCGTCGGCCCTCGCGGAGCGCGGGGGAAAGGTCGCGGTGATCGAGCCCGCGGGCCGTTGCGGAGGAGCCGTGAGGTCGGTCGCGGAGGACGGCTGGACGGTCGAGCTGGGGCCGAACACGCTGCAGCTGGAGACGGAGGAGGACGCGCGGCTGCTCGGCCATCTCGGCCTCGGCGCGGAAATCCTGGAGGCCGACATCGCCTCCGCCCGTCGCCATATCGCATGGGGTGGGCGGTTGCACGGCGTCACGCCCTCGCCGCTCTCCCTCCTCGGATCGGATCTGCTGAGCCTCGGCGGCAAGCTGCGGCTGCTGTCGGAGGTGCTGCGGCCGCGCGGCGGCGGCCCGGGCGAGACGCTGCGCGCGTTCGCCGAGCGGCGGCTGGGCGCGGAGGCGGCCGAACGCCTGGTCGATCCGATGGTCTCGGGAATCTTCGCCGGCGACCCCGGGCGGCTTGTGGCGGAGCACGCCCTGCCCTCGCTGACCCGGATGGAGGCGGAGCACCGCTCGCTCTTCCTGGGCTTGGCGCGGCGCAAGGGGCCGGCGCGACGGATCGTGAGTTTCCCGGGCGGGCTGCAACGGCTGACGGACGCGATGGCCGCGCGGCTGCCCGCGGGGGCGCTGAGGCTGGGCGCGCAGGCCTCGGTGCTGCGCCCGGCCGCGCGCGGCTGGGATGTCGCCTGGCGCGAGGCCGATGGCACGGTCGGCGGGGGACGGGCCCGGCAGCTGGTGGTGACGGCGCCGCCCTGGCAATGGGCCGCCCTGCCGATCGAGGCCCCGTTGGGCAACCTGCTCCGCGAGGCGGAGCTGGTGGAGGCGCCGCCGGTGGCCCTGGTGGTCAGGGGCTATGACCGATCGCAGGTGGGCCATGCGCTCGACGGGTTCGGCCTGCTGGTTCCGAGGGCGGAGGGTCGGGAGGTGCTCGGGGTGCTTTTCCCGGGCTCGGTCTTCCCGTCGTTCTGCCCGGAGGGCAAGGCGCTGCTGGCGACGTTCATCGGCGGGGCGCGGGCTCCCGCGCTGGCGAGGCTGGACGACGCGGCGCTGCGAGCGCTGGTGGACAGGGAACTGGGGGCGCTGGTGGGCGCGCGGGGCGCGCCGGAGCGCCAGTGGATCGCGCGATGGCCGCGCGCCATCCCGCAGTACACCCACGCGCACGGGCGCTTCCTGGCCGCGATGGCGGAGGCGGAGGCCGCGCTGCCGGGACTGTCCTTTGTCGGCTGCTTCCGGGGCGGCGTCTCCCTGATGTCGACCCTCCGCCGAGGGCGCGAGCTGGGTTCAGCCCTGGCTGTTGGCTGAGGCGGCGGGGGCGGGGAGCCGGCCGACCATCCAGAAACCGGGCAGGAGCAGGAGGGCGCCGGCCAGGTAGACCCATTGGTGGGTGCCGGTGTGGAAGAAGGCGTAGGCCGCGGTCATCGGGCCGAAGATGCGGGCGAGCGCGCCGGCGGAGCGGAGGATGCCGAGATTGCGGCCCTGCTCGTCGGGGTGGGAGTAGAGCGAGACGAGGGACGAGAGGCTGGG
This sequence comes from Verrucomicrobiota bacterium, assembly GCA_030831965.1. GTDB lineage: Bacteria > Verrucomicrobiota > Verrucomicrobiia > Opitutales > UBA953 > UBA8828. The sequence continues at coordinate 1,592 of JAURJZ010000025.1, read as the reverse complement.
GAGAATGAGGCCGGTGGAGAAGGCGAGGAGACCGGTGGCGGCGAAGAACGGCACGACCAGGTGGGAGAGGGCGGGAGAACCGGGAGCGGGATAGGGAATGAGGGCGATGGCGGCGAGGGCGACGGCTCCGGTGGCGAAGCCGATGCGCGCGACGGCGCGCTCGCCGATGCGGCGCCCGAGGAACCTGCCCGCCAGGCCCTGGGCGAGGATGAGGCAAAGGCCGTTGGTGAGGAAGAGCCAGGCGTTGTCGGCGGGGGTGAAGAGGAAAAGGGCCGCGGTGAGGAAGACCACCGTGGTCTCCATGCCGGTGAAGGCGACCTGGTAGAGGAGATTGGCGAGGGAGGCGCGACGCACGCCGCCATCGCCCACGCGGGCGAGGGCGAAGAAGGTGGGACGGGCCTCGGCGGCTCGGTCGGCGACCCGGAGGGTCTCCGGGAATAGGCGCCAGACCAGGAGGAGGTTGAGGGCGGCGAGGGAGGCCGAGACGATGGCCGCGCCGGAGAAGGGGTTGAGGCCGAGGGGTCCGGGAGCGGGCAGGTGGGGAAGCACCCAGAGGGAGGCGAGGCCGCCGAGCACGGGACCGACAAGGAAGCCGAGGCCGATGGCGACGCCGACCACGGCCATGCCCTTGGTGCGGTTGGCGCGGTCGGTCACGTCGGCGGCGGCGGCGGAGGCGACGGCGATGTTGCCGGCGGACATGCCGCAGAGGAGGCGGGAGGCGACGAAGACCCAGAACTCGCCGGCGACGGCCCAGAGCGCGTAGGAGAGGGCGTTGCCCGCGAGGGTCCCGAGCAGCACGGGACGGCGGCCGATGCGGTCGGAGAGGCCGCCCCAGATCGGCGAGAAGATGAACTGGAGGGTGGAGAAAAGGGTGCTGAGCACGCCGCCGAAAAGGACGGCGACGAGGGCGGGGCGGGGCTCGCCGCCGGCCAGCCAGCGGGCGGCGTCGACCATGGCGGCGACGAGGCTGCCCGCGGCGCCCTCGGTGCGGAGGTAATGCTCGAGCAGGCTCGGGAACATGGGGATGACGATCGCGAAGCCCACGATGTCCATGAACACCGTGAGGAAGATGAGTCCCAGCACGCGGCGGCTGGGGTCGGAGCGGTCGGCCATGGGGCGACTTTGGCGCCGGGACGGCCACGGGCAAACCCCATTCATCCGCCGCTTGCGAGAGAGGCCGGGGCGCCTAGGGTGGAGGACATGAGAATCGCCCTTCCGGCCCTGCTGATCGCCCTAGCCGGACTGGGCGCGACGGAGCCCCGGCGGCTCCTGCTGGAGACCCGGCTCGAGGACTTCGGCGAGGCGGCCTACGGGCGGGCGGTGGAGGCGACCCTGGCGGAGTTCGAGCTGCGGACCGGGCGGCGGCTCGCGCCGGGGGAGCGCGGGCGGTGCGCGCTGAAGGTCTCAACGGCGCCCGGCCCGGGGATGTCGACCCCGCGCAACCTGGTCGCCGCGACGGCGGCGGCCCTGACGCGGCGCGGCTTCGCCCCCGGCAGCGTGGTGGTCTGCGACGGCGACAGCCGGCGGATGCGGCGCGCGGGTTTCCTCCCGCTGAACCCGCTTGAGCCCGCGCGACTCGGCGAGCTGCCCGT
>JAURJZ010000024.1 GCA_030831965.1 Verrucomicrobiota bacterium | reverse complement strand
GGTCAGGCCGTTAGCTAACACGCTTTTTGTTAGCTAACGGCCTGACCCCTTGGGCATTTGGGCATGAAGAAGGGCCCCGGTTTCCCGGGGCCCTGTTTCAACAGACTCTAATCCGAGGATTAGAAGCCGGCGCGGAGCGAGAACACCGTGTCGGTGTTGTCGTCGCCGCCGAAGGAGTCGCGAATCTTCACGAGACCCACGCCGACGGCGAAGGTCTTGTTGAGATTGTAGGTGAGCTCGACGGCGAGACCGGAGTCGCCCCACTCGCCGGCACCGCCGATGGCGATGTACGACTCGTTGGAGTTCGAGGAGGAGCCGGTGGTGGCGTAGGTGGCGCTGATCTCGAGGCCCTGGTAGACTTCGTTCAGGGCGCGACGGAGGGTGATGCCGTAGACGGTGTCATCCCACTGGGTCTGCTGGACGTAGACGAGGGCGTCAACGGACTGGGCGACGCTCTTGAAGAGGTAGCCAACGGACAGGGCGGGGTCGCTGCTGTTGTTGTCGCTGTCAGCCGACTGGAAGCGGGCAACCAGGTTGGACTGGCCGAGCGCCATCTGGACGCCGAGGACGTTGTCCTTGGACGTGCGGCTCAGGGTGACGTTGTTGTAGTTCAGGCCAGCGGGAGCAGCAGCCTGCTGAGCAGAGGCGGCGGCGGCGAGGGCCGTGAGGGTGAGGGTAGGGATGATGTGCTTCATAGCGGGCTCTGTGGTGTTAATAACCCAGCCGAATGCAACACTTTTTATTCAGCCCCCGGAACCGTGCCTGGGGGGCGCGAAAAAGGGCTCCGGTTTCCCGGAGCCCTGTTCGAGCCAACTTCTGATCCGCGGATCAGAAGTTGTAGCCGATGCCGAAGGTCGTGGCGTAGTCGCCGCCGCTGGTTTCGTCGGCGTAGCTCGCATTGAGGGTCAAGCCCTTCACGAACTGGCCGAGGCTGTAGACAGCGGAGACCTTGAGGGTGTTGTCGGCACCAGGGCCCTCGTTGTAGACATCGTTGGCGCCGTAGGAAAGGCCGAGCTCAAGGCCGCCTCCGACGAGGGCGCGGAGACCGAGGGAGTAGCTGTCATGCCCGAGCTCGAGGTTGAGATCGGTCGACACGCCGAGAGCCTTGGGAAGGGAAACGGCGTAGCCGAGGGCGGCGGAGGTTGAGGCATTGTCGCCGTCGGGGGCGCCGTTGTCGAGGTTGGTGGCGGTGGCGGTCAGGTAGAAACCGTTGCCGAGGGTGGCTTGGCCGAAGACGGCGACGCCGCTGTCGGCATCACCGGACTCACCGGAGACGCTGACGAAGTTGAAGACCACGCGGTCGTAGGAGAAGGACTGCTTGGCAGCGGGGGCAGCCGCGGGGGCGGTCTGCGCCGACGCGGCGGCGGCAAGGGCGGTGACGGTGAGGACGGGGATGAGCTTCATAGCGAGGTTGGAGATGTGAATAACTTCGAGCAGGGCAAGTGGAAAAGGCAAGGGGAGCAGTCTGTTGACCCCTAATAGCGGGTTTAAAATGGCCAAAAAGGGCTTAAATAGGCTAATTATGGCCTTTTTTGGCCAAAATCAACCGTTTGGCCGACCAGAGGCCTAGTGTGAATAATGCTGTTAAGGGACATGGTTTGCCTGCTGGACGCAAAAAACCCGCCAGTAGGCGGGTTTGTGCGACCTCCGGAGCTTGTTTCAGCGCCGGGAGGTGAACTTCTTGTTGAACTTGTCGACGCGGCCGGCGGCGTCGACGAAGCGCTTCTCACCGGTGTAGGCGGGGTGGGAGGCGGCGGTGACGTCGCGACGGATGACGAAGTGCTCAACGCCGTTGATCACCTTGGTCTCCTTGGAGCGAAGGGTGGAGCGGGTGGGATACTCCTGGCCGGTGGAGACGTCGATGAAGACGACGGGATTGTAGTCGGGATGGCCTTCGGACTTCATGGGGAAAGGGGGTTGGTGCGCCGGGTAAACCGCTTGAAATCAGCCTTGGCGGGCCTTGTAGCGGGGGTTGGTCTTGTTGATGACGTAGAGGCGGCCCTTGCGGCGAACGACCTGGCAATTGGGATGGCGGCGCTTGAGCGACTTGAGGGAGGAGGTGACTTTCATGGTCGTGAGGAGTCCGCGGCTGGAGCGGGAAGGTCGGCCTAAAAAGCGGGAGCGCAGGGGGATGTCAACGGGCAAACAGGCCTTTGACTCCCCTGCCCCGCCCTGCCAGATTGGACCGATGCCCCCCGTTATCCGCGAGGCCAGGCCGGGAGACATTCCGCAGCTGAACGCCATCTACGGGCATTACGTGGAAACCTGCACGTGCACGTGGGAAGAGAGCGACAAGGAGCTGTTCAGCCGGGAGACGCTGGCCCGGAGGGGGCCGAGGCATCCCTTGCTGGTGGTTGAGGACAATGGACGCCTGCTGGCCTGGGGCTCGCTGTCACCCTACAATACGCGGTCCGGCTGGCGCCACGTGGCGGAGGACTCCATTTTCCTGCACCCGGACGCGAGGGGCAAGGGACTCGGCAAACTGCTGCTCGGGGAATTGGTGGCGAGGGCGAGGGCAATCGGGTTCCGCAAGCTGCTGGCGCGGATCTCCGGCGACCAACCCGCGAGCCTGGGTCTCCACCGGGCGCTCGGGTTCAGCGAGGCGGGGAGGCTGAGGGGAGCCGGCGAGAAGCAGGGCAAGCGGCTGGACGCGGTGTACCTGGAGCTGGACCTTGAGCCGCCCCAGCCTTGACACCCGGTGCGGGGCATCTTTGCTCACCCATCCCGCGAGTCGCTCAGGTGGTGGAATGGCAGACACGCTAGATTCAGGTTCTAGTGCCCCAAAGGCGTAAGGGTTCAAGTCCCTTCCTGAGCACCACGGGCAAGAGGAAGGCCGGCTCCGGGGAGCCGGCCTTCGCGCAGGCGGAAGGGGCGGTCAGCGTCCGGCGCCGGGGAGGGCCGAGCCCTTGGAGGCGCGGCGCGCCTTCATCTCCTGCCAGCGGGCGCGGCCCTGGTCGATCTCGGCGACGAGGGCGGAGGCGGAGGCGGACCACTGGAGGGCGAGCTCGTTGTCCTGGACGACGGACTTAAGGGACTCCATCCACTTGGCCATCTCGGGGCGGCGGGCGGTCATGGCCTTCATGCCCTCGACCATCCTGAGGGCGGCGTCGGCGGACTGGGCGTCCTTGAAGGTGAGGGCGGAGGCGACGGCGAGTGTGCCCGAGGCCTCGGAGACGGCCAGGGCGCCGGAGCTCACGGGAATGGGCATGCGGGCGCGGGGATTGGCGGTGGCGACGGCGGCCATGTCGGAGCCGGCGAGCACGATGGGCGCGCCGCCGGCGAGGCCGGCGAGCTCGGCGGGAAGCGTCGCGACGACGGCGGCGTTGTCGAGCGCGGCGCAGGCCGAGGCGAGGTCGGCGGGGCTCATGGAGACAACGAGGACGCCGGCGCGGGGGAAGGCGACGAGGAGCTTGCAGCCGGCCTGCTCGGACTCGAAGCAGAGGACGGGCACGCCGTCGACGAGGTCGGGCTGGGCGCCCTTGGCCTTGAGATACTCGCCGACCTTGAGGTTGTCGCCCAGGTGGCGGATGACGCCGACGGCGCGCCTGGGCTGGCCGTTGCCGTAGGCGGTGAAGGCGACAAGGTCGCGGCGCGCGTCGAAGCCGGTGGCCTCGGCGAAGGCGCGGATCTCGGGGACGGGGCAGGTGCGGTCGTCGGTGATGCCGAGGGCCTTCGCGCCGACGACGGAGGCGCGGGCGGCGTCGTGGTCGACGTGCACGAACCACTTGGCGTCGGAGGTGAGGTCGGCGGGCTTGAAGGGCGCGGCGGCGGCGGCGAGGGGCAGGAGGAGGGGAGCGAGGCGCATGGGGTGCTGGATGGGAACCAGCAGTAGGCGCCGGCCCTGCCAAGGCAAGCGCCACAGGGGGAAATCCCCAGGTGCTTAACTTGTTTGGACACGGGAAGGAAGGGCGCAGTCTCAGGGGCCATGTCCCTGTCACCGCGAGGCAAAGGAGACCCCCTCGGCTCGGTTCTCCACGACATGGCCGCGCCTCTGGCGGCGGCGCGAGGCTGGGCGGAGCTGCTGTGCCAGGCGCGAATGGGCGGCCATGAGGGCAGATGGGCGGCCCGGCTGGGCGATTGCCTGGCGGAGCTCGCCGACCTGCTGGTCGGCGCGGACCCCGGCGAGGGATTCGCGCCGGTGGCCGAGGTGGAGTCGCTTGCCCGGACGCTCGAGCTGCGCTGCGAGGAGACCGGCACGCGCCTCCTCTGCTCGAGGCGAGGACCGGGCCCGTGGCGCGTCCGCGGGGCGAGGGTCGCCTTCCGGCGCATCGCCGCCAACCTGCTCTCGAATGCGCTGCGCCACGCCCCGGGCGGATGCGTCGAGGTGGAGGTGTCGCTGCGGCGGACGACCCGGGGTTGGAAGCTGCGGCTGGAGGTCGCCGACGAGGGGCCGGGCCTGGGCAGGATGGCGGCGGCCCTTTTCCGCGCGGGGGAGCGGAGGCGAGGCTCCGCGGGCCGCGGGCTCGGCCTTCACAATGTGCGCGAGCTGGCGCGGGCCAACGGCGGCGAGGCGGGGGCGATCGACGGGGCGGGTGGCGCCCGCTTCTGGGCCGAGTTGGCGGTGGCCGGCGACCGGGGCTCCGAGCCCAGGCCCCTGCGGCGCGGTCCGGTCATCCTGATGGGAGGGTCGCCGCGGGAGAGGCGCTGGCTGGCCAGGCTGCTGACCAGGTGGAAGATCGCCTGCGCGGAGGCGCCGGCGGGCGCGACGGCGGATGAGCTCGCGCGGGCGAACCGGGAACTGGGTGGCGGCGCGATGGTGCTGGCGGCGGGCGCGCCGAGGGGATGCGCCGGCGCCGGCCTGTCCGGGTGGGCGGACCTTGGGCGACGCCGGCCCTGCGGCCCAGGGGACCTGATCGGAATCCTGGACGGGGGCGGATGCGGGGACCGGCTTGCGAAAAGCCGCGGACCAGCCAGCCTCCGGGTGACGGATGCCGAAAACCAAGGCCAAGCCCCAGCCTGAGAGCGCGGTCGCCCCCGCGAGGGAGCCGGTTTGGCGCGTGGTGGTGGCGAACGACCCTGTGAACACGATGCCCTATGTGGTGGCGTGCTTCGTGCGCGTGCTGCAGGTGGACACGGCGGAGGCGCGGCGGCTGATGCTGGACATCCATCGCAACGGCAAGGGCGTGGTGTGGTCGGGCGCGCGGGAGCGGGCCGAGGTCCTCGTGCTCCAGCTGCAGCAGTGGCATCTCAGGGCTACCCTCGAGTCCGATGGCTGAGATCCGGCTGAGCATGACGCCCGAGGCGCGGACGGTGCTGGGCGACCTGCTGAGGCTGGCCGCGCCCGCGGCGGCCCGTGGGGCGGTGAACCGCGCCCGCCTGCCGGAGGACGACCCGGAGATGAGGGCGGCGTGGAAGGCGTCGCTCGCCGATTCGGCCGCGGGCGAGTGCGCGTTCCTCGCCGGTGCGCTGTCGGGAGCGAAGGGCAACCCCGCGGTGGTGGTCTTGCCGGACGACGAGGCGGCGTGGACGATGCTGCGGGCGCTGTCGGCGGTGCGGCTGACGCTGAGGGAGACGGTGCTGGCGGGGGTGCCGGACGAGGCCCTGGAGAGCGAGGACGGGGCGACGCCGGCGTCGGGGCTGACGGCGGAGGAGGGTCATGCCCTGGCCTGCTATGACTGCTTCGGCCTGCTGCAGCTCGCGCTCCTGCGCCAGCTGGACCCGGCGGCCTGAGCATTTGCCCGACGAAATCGGTTGAAGGACGGGGCGGCTGGCCATCTGTTGGTCAGGTGCGCGCGTCCCGCCCTTCCCTGCCCGAGCGCCTGTGGGCGACCCTGGGGCTTGCCCCGGCGGGGCCGGGTCTGGACCCCTTCCCGTTCCGCCACGCCCTGCGCGCGAGCGACGGGGAGACGCTGAGGGCGGACCTCGCGGCGGGATTGTCCGTCGCCCTGCTCGCCCTCCCCCTGGCGATGGCGTTCGCGACCAAGGCGGGGCTGCCCCTCTGGAGCGGGATCGTGGGCGCGGGGGTGGCCGCGCTGGTGGCGCCGCTGTTTGCCGGCTCGCCGATGCTGTCGGTCGGGCCGACCAACGCCTCCGCGGCCCTGCTGGTGGGCACGTTCGCCGCCGCGGGCGGGACGAGCCCGGAGATGCGGCTGGCCCTGTTGCCCGCGCTGCTCGCGATGACGGCCGGCTTCGTGCTCCTCGCGGCCTGGCTCCGGCTGGGCGGGTTCGCGGACTTCGTGCCGCGCACAGTGATCGCGGCGATCATCGCGGCGGCGGCCATCCGCGTGCTCGTCCTGCAGCTGCCGGCGGCGCTGGGCATCCGCGTCGACGCGGACGGCTCGCCGTTCGCGATGCTGGCGGACATCGCCCGGGGGCTGCCCGGGGTGGTGAACCCGGACTTCGCGGTCGGGCTCGCCTCGCTGATCGTGTTCGCGGTGGCGCGGAGCCGGGTCGGGCTGGGGGCGTCGATCCTCGCCACGGTGGCGGTCGGCTCGTTCTTCGCGATGGTGGCGGAGAACGTCGCCCTGATGTCGGGCAACCCGACGCGGCAGGGGCTCTTCGCCTACGCGGGGGCCGAGGCGGGCGAGCCGGCGGCGCTGACGCCCGCCCTGGACTTCCACAACTTCTCGACGCTGTTCTCGCCGGCCCTGGCGCTGGCGGTCATGGTCGTCATCGAGGGCACGGCGAACGCGCGGGCCTCGGCGCTCCGGCTGGGACGCCCGGCGAACCTGCCCCAGGAGCTGCTCGGGCTCGGCGCGGCCAACCTCGCCTGCGCCGCGGCGGGGGGCATGCCGGCCTCGGGCTCGGTCAGCCGGTCGACGCTCAACATCGCCTCGGGGGCGCGCACGGCGCTCGCCTCGGTCATCACGGGGGCGACGCTGCTCGGGCTGGCCCACGTCGGCGGCGGGCTGCTGGCCAGGATCCCGCTGGCGACCCTGGCGATGGCGACCGTCGCGGCGGAGCGCGAGCTGGTGAACCTGCCGGTGATCCGCACCATCCTGCGCTCGGGCGCGGAGGACCGCGCGGTCTTCCTCGTCACGCTGGCCACGGCGCTCATCGCGCCGCTGGACATCGCGATCTTCCTCGGCACGGCGGTGGCCATCGGCCACTACCTGCGGAAAACGGCGGTGCCCAGGGTGGTGGAGTACGTCTTCTCCGAGCAGGGCGGGGTGCACCGTCGGGAAGCCGGTCTCCCGTCGACCGGCATCTCCATCCTGCACGTGGCGGGCAGCCTGCACTTCGGGGCGACCCACGCGTTCCACGACCACCTGCGGCGGGTGACCTCGGACCCGGGCGTGCGGGTGGTCGTGCTCAAGTTCCGCGAGGCGGAGCACCTCGACGCCGACGGGGTCCTGCTGCTGAGCGAGCTGGCGGAGAACCTGGCTCGCGACGGGCGGCACCTGGTCCTGTGCGAGCTGGGCCGGGAGGCGCTGGAGACCCTGCGCGCCTGCCGCCTGACCGAGTCGCTGCCGGCGGGCCACCTCATCGAGGACGACGCCGGCAACCCCACGGCCTCGCTGGCGAGGGCGCTGCGCCTCGCCCACCGGCTGACCGGGGGCGGGGAGACCGTGGTGCGCGTGGTGGCGACGGAAAGCCCGGGCCCGAGCCGGGCGGCGAGCAGCCACCTCGACTGGGAGATTTGACGGCGCCCCGGAGGTCAACGAAAAGGGCCCCTTGCGGGGCCCTTGGGTCGCGCGCGGCGGCGGGCGCCTCAGGCGATGGTGACGTCCTTGCAGAGGTAGACGTCCTGGATGGTGTGGAGGAGCTTGGCGCCCTCGGCGATGGGGCGCTGGAAGGCCTTGCGGCCGGAGATGAGCCCCTGGCCGCCGGCGCGCTTGTTGATGACGGCGGTCTTGGCGGCCTCGGCGAAGTCGTTGGCGCCGGAAGGGCCGCCGGAGTTGATGAGGCCGATGCGGCCCATGTAGCAGTTGGCGACCTGGTAGCGGGTGAGGTCGATGGGGTGGTCGGACGCGAGCTCGGAGTACATCCGCTTGTCGATCTTGCCGTAGGAGGACTCGGTCTGCTGGATGGCAAGGTAGCCGCCGTTGTTCTCGGGCAGCTTCTGCTTGATGATGTCGGCCTGGATGGTGACGCCGAGGTGGTTGGCCTGGCCGGTGAGGTCGGCCGAGACATGGTAGTCCTTGTCCTTCTTGAAGGCGCTGTTGCGGGTGTAGCACCAGAGGACGGTGGCCATGCCGAGCTCGTGGGCCATGGCGAAGGCCTGGGAGACCTCGATGATCTGGCGGTTGGACTCGGCGGAGCCGAAGTAGATGGTGGCGCCGACGGCGGCGCAGCCCATGTCGGCGCACTGCCGGAGCGTGCCGTACATCACCTGGTCGCCCACGTTGGGATAGGTGAGGAGCTGGTTGTGGTTGATCTTCACCATGAAGGGGATCTTGTGCGCGTAGCGGCGGGAGACGCTGCCGAGGACGCCGTAGGTGGAGCAGACGGCGTTGCAGCCGCCCTCGATGGCGAGACGCACGATGTTCTCGCCGTCGAAGTAAATCGGGTTCTTGGCGAAGGAGGCGCCGGCGGAGTGCTCGATGCCCTGGTCGACGGGCAGGATGGAGACGTAGCCGGTGTTGGCGAGCCGGCCGGAGCCGTAGAGGCGCTGGAGGTTGGCGAGGACGCGGTTGTTGCGGTCGGAGGGCGCGAAGGCGTGGTCGACCCAGTCGGCGCGGGGCAGGTGGATCTGCTCCCTCTTGATCTTGGGGTTGGAGAACCCGAGGAGGCCCTGGGCGTCGGCCCCGAGGAGGTTCTGGATCTCGCTGTAGCTGGTGCTCATGTCGGTGATGAAGGGGTGACACTTTACAAGGGAAGCGGCCGTGCGGCATCAAGCGGAGAATGCGAACGGCGGCGAAATGGGGCCGATTTGACCCCCGTCGCCTCTTTTCCGGGCTGACGTGCGCGGGGGCGGGCGACATCCTGGGTCCATGCCCCTACCCTCCAAGCTGCGCGACTGGCTCGAGCGGGAAACCCGCCTGTGGACAAGCGAGGGCCTGATTGGCGAGGCCCAGCGCGAGCGGCTGCTGGCCCGCTACCCGACGGCCGGCCAGCCCTCGGGGATGGCCTTCGCCCTGAGGTCGCTCGGGGTGATCGTCCTCTTCGCCGCGCTGATGCTGGTGGTGAGCCACAACTGGGAGGAGCTCGGGCGGGGCGGGCGGATGGGGATGATCGTCGGGCTGCTCATCGGCCTGCAGGGCCTGGCCTTCGCGCTCCACGCTCGTCGCAGCGAGGCGGGAAGCGTCCTGGCGCACCTGGCGGCCGGCCTCGGCGTGGGCGCGGCGATCTTCATGACGGGGCAGGTCTACCACCTGGACGCGCACGCGCCGAACGCGGTGCTGGCCTGGTGCCTGGCCTCCCTGCCCTTCGTGCTGCTGCTGGACTGGACGATCCTGCACGTGGTCCACCTCGCGCTGGCGTGCGTTTGGCTCGGCATGAAGGCGTCGGGCAACCCGCCGCCGGGCGAGGGCTTCCAGCTCGTGTTCCTCGCGCTGACCGCGCCGAGCGCGTGGGCGGGCTACCGGACGCCGCGAGCGCCCCTCATCGGGGTGGTCGCGCTGGCCTACGCCTTCATGGTCATCACCCTGGGCTCCCAGAACTGGAACATGCCGCTGGCGGCGATTGTGACGCCGCTGGCGCTGGCGGCCCTGCATCCGGCGGGCTCGCGCCTCGCCGAGAGCTGGCGCGCGGTGGGCTTCCTGGCGACCGCGGTGCTAATGCTGTTCATCGGCGACCTGGAGAACCTGCGGGCAAGGACGGACTTCGCCGAATGGGCGCGCATCTGGAAGTCGGCCCCCGTCCTCACCGGTGCGGCCCTGGCGGTGGTGGCCCTGGCGGCGGCCAGGTCGCTGCGCCTGAAGGACGGTCGGCGGAACGATGCTTGGATGGCGGCGGGAGCCCTGGCCTTGGCCGAGCTTTGGCTCAACGGGACGGGACACCCCGCGGAGATCTCGTTGGTCAAGGCGGGCGCGAATCTCGGCACGCTGGCGATGGTGGCGAGCCTGCTCCAGCTCGGTCTGAACGAGGGGCGGCTGCGGCCCTACCTGGCGAGCGGCGCGCTCTTCCTGCTGTGGCTGGGCTGGCGCTACGCGAACATCCACGAGGCGGTGGGCTACCTCGGGATGGCGGCGGTCTTCGCGGTGCTGGGCGTGGCGCTGTTCGCGCTGGCCCGGCTTTGGCGCGCGCGCTCGGAGCGCGCGGAGCGGGCGGACGAGGCGGCGTTCCGTCCGGCCTGGGCGGAGTCCCTGCTCGCGCGGCTGCGTCCGAGGGCGACTTCCCTGCTCATCGCGACCTACGCGGTCCAGCTGGGCGTGATCGGCTGGATGGTCTGGCACCATGGGCAGCCGCTGCGCGAGGGACGCCGGTTCGTGGTGCGCTGCGAGCCGGTGGACCCGCGCGACCTGGCGAAGGGCGACTACGTGATCCTGGGCTACCCGTTCGGCACGCTGAATCGCGCCGAGCTGGATGCGCTTGGCCAGGCCTTCTGGGCGACGGAGGGGACGCCGCCTCCGGGCGACCGACGCAAGGACCTGCCCGAGGACATCTTCGTTTACCTGCCGTTCACGGTGGGCGCGGACGGACTGGCGCGCCCGGGCAAACTTGGCCTGGCGGCGCCGTCGGATGGCCCCTACCTGAGGGGCTACGCGGGCGGACGCCGGAGGCGGGACATCCGCTTCGGCATCGAGGCGTTCTACGTGAAGGAGGGGACGGGCAGGGACTACGAGAAGCTGATGCGGACGGGGCTCCTGCTGGCGGAGATCGCGGTGTTGCCCAACGGGCGAGCGGGGCTGGTCGAGCTCAAGGCGGACCCGGAGCCGCTCATGCCCCTTCCTTTCAGGCTGGTGCGAGGCTGGGAGCCCGCGGGCTGGGGCGACTGGGTGATCTCGGACGCCGAGTCGTTCAAGCGGCTGACGAGCCGCGCCAACGGGGGCGAGCCCGCGGACATGCCCGATTTCACCAAGCACCGCGTCGTGTTGATTCGCGAGGGCTGGGTTTGGAAGAGCCGGGTGACCGTCGAGGCGAACTCCGGCCTGGTCCGGGTCCGGAGCGAGGGCGAGGCGACGGAGGAGTCGCGCAAGTCCCACCTCCTGCTGATCCCGGCGGGCGACACGCCGGTCTACGGCCCGCGGGGGCGGATTGACGAGGCCGAGCCGGAGGAATGAGGCTGGCCGGGCTCAGCGCGCGGCGGCGCGCATGAGGGCGAGGAGGCGCTCGGCGCAGGCGGTCGCGAAGGCGGGGTCGTTGATCTCGAGGTCGTGCTCCTCGACGGGCACCTTGGCGTCGCGCTTGATGGCGTCGAACAGGGCGGCGTCGGCCTTGGCGTCGTGGAAGGGCTGGCCGGCGGCGCTGATGACGCTGATGGCCTTGCGCGGGATGAGGATGGCGGAGGGCGCGGGGTAGGCGTTGGCCTTGCGGGCGAGGATGGCCCCGAGCTCGGCGCACTCGGCGGGCGTGGTGCGCATGAGGGTGACCTGGGGGTTGTGGTGGTAGAAGGTGCGGGCGGCGAACTTGGCGGGCACGGTGGCGGGCTCGCCGAAGTTGACCATGTCGAGGCAGCCGGGGGCGAGGACGACGGGGACGCCGGCCTTGGCGGCGGCGTCGAGGCGGGTCGGGCCGGCGGTGAGGGTGCCGCCGACGAGCTCGTCGGCCCACTCGGTGGTGGTGACGTCGAGGACGCCGGCGACGATGCCGCTCTCGATGACGGACTCCATGATGCGCCCGCCGGCGCCGGTGGCGGCGAAGACAAGGACCTCGTAGCCGGCGGCCTCGAGGACCTCCTTGGCCTTGGTCACGCAGGCGGTGGTGTTGCCGAACTGACTGGCGACGACGAGGGGGCGGGCGTCGCCGGCCTCGGGCTCGGACTCGACCATGCCGCAGATGGCGCCGGCGGCGCGGGTGAAGATGACGCGGGAGAGGCGGTTGAGGCCGGCCACGTCGGCCAGGCTGGGCATCATGAGGATGTCCTTGGTCCCCACATAAGGGGCGATGTTGCCCGCGGCGAGGGTGGAGACCATCAGCTTGGGGAAGCCGACGGGCAGGGCGCGCATGGCGGCGCTGCCGATGGCGGTGCCGCCGCCGCCGCCGAGGCAGACGACGCCCTGGATGCGGCCGGACCCCGCGAGCTGGGCGAGGAGGACGGGGGCGGCCTTGGACATGGCGGTCACGGCCGCGCCGCGGTCGCGGGCGGCGAGGACGGCGGCGAGGTCGAGGCCGGCGGCGGCGGCGACCTGGTCGCGGGTGATGTCGGGCGCGACGGTGGGCGAGGCGCCGGTGCCGACGTCGACGAGGAGGGCGCGGTGGCCGCGGGCGGCGATGAGGCCGGCGACGAAGGCGTGCTCCTCGCCCTTGGTGTCGAGCGTGCCGAGGACGGCGATGGTGGCCATGGGTCTCAGCGCTTGCGCAGGGGGATCTGCTTGAAGCGGCGGGTGAGGTCGGGGAGGGACTGCTCGACGGCCATGCGCTCGAGGCTGGAGGCGCCGACGAAGCCCTGGCAGTCGGTGTGGAGGTTGATGTAGGCGGCGTCGTCGGGCGTGTTGATGGGGCCGCCGTGGCTGAGGAAGATGAGGTCCTTGCGGACGGGCCTGGCGGCGTCGATCATGGCCTGGGTGGCGGCGGCGGCCTCGGGCAGGGTCATGGTGGCGCCGGTGACGCCGATGGAGCCGCCGACGGTGGTGCCGACGTGGGCGATGATGACGTCGGCCCCGGCCTCGGCCATGGCCTTGGACTCCTCGGGGGAGCCGACGTAGACGATGGTGAAGATGTCCATCCTGCGGGCGAGGGCGACGGTCTCGATCTCCTTGCGGGTGCTCATGCCGGTCTCCTCGAGGATCTGGCGGAACTTGCCGTCGACGATGGTGTGGGTGGGGAAGTTGTTGATCCCGCTGAAGCCCATGTCGCGGACCTTGCCGAGCCAATGCCACATGCGGCGGCGGGGGTCGGTGGCGTGGACGCCGCAGATGACGGGGATCTCCTCGACGACGGGGAGGACCTCGTACTCCCCGATGTCCATGGCGACCTGGTTGGCGTCGCCGTAGGCCATGAGGCCGGCGGTGGAGCCGTGGCCGGCCATGCGGAAGCGCCCGGAGTTGTAGACGATGATGAGGTCGGCGCCGCCGCGCTCGATGAACTTGGCGCTGATGCCGGTGCCGGCGCCGGCGGCGATGATGGGCTGGCCCTTGGCGAGGGTGGCGCGCAGGCGGTCAAGGACCTCCTGTCGGGTGTACGGGTTTCCTTTTCCGGTCCAGGGGTTGGGCATGGGGATGGGTGGCGAGGGGAGGAGGATTGGGTAGGGGAAAAAGGTAGGGAGGGAAACCCTTTCCTCGCCGCATCCCCGGGTCGTTTCAATCCCTTCCGTCGGCTGTCACTTGGCGAGGATGTAGGGCTTCGGAGCCGGGGACTTCGGGGACGGGGCTGCCTTCTGGAGGGTGGCGAGCCAGGCGACGAGGTCGCGGACCTCGGCGGGCTTGAGGAGGAGGTCCATGGGGGGCATGCCGGAGACGGGCGGGGTCATGGAGCGGATGTCCTTGCGGCTGACGCGCCAGCGGTTGCCGGCGACGTCGATGTCGACATGGTCCCCGTGCTCGCCAAGGAGGGTGCCGGCGAGGGAGGCGCCGTCGGCGAGGGTGAGGCTGACGACGCCGTGGCCCGGGGCGACCTTGGCGCCGGGCAGGACGACGGACTCGAGGAGCTCGCGCGGGTCGGCACGCTTGGCGATGCCGGCGAGGTTGGGGCCGGCCTCGCCGCCGGCGGCGTGGGCGGCGTCGGAGGCCTTGTGGCAGCGCAGGCACTGGCCGGCGGGAAGGGCCTGGAAGAGGGCGAGGCCGTTGGCGGCATCGCCTCCCTCGAGGGCGGGCATCCATTTGCCGAGGGGCCCGGCGGCGGCGAGCTCGGCGTTGAGGTCGGCGAGGGACTTGGCGACGGCGGGCTCCTTGCGGGCGGCGGCGGCGTCCATGAGCTCGAGGGCGACGGGCGAGACGCCGCCGGACTTGGCGAGGTCGGCGAGGGCGTCGGCGAAGAGGCGCTCGACGCCGGGCGCGTCGAGGCGGGCGAGGGCCTTCCAGGCGCCTTGGCGGCGGATGGCGGAGGGGGCGCGGGTGGCGGCGGCGAGCTCGGCGAGGCCCTCGGCGGGATTGAGGAGGGCGAGCTGGCCGATGGCGACCATGGCGACGGCGTCGTCGGCGTCCTTGGCGAGGCGGTGGGCGACGGCGGCGAGGTCGGCGGGGTTGCGGGCGAGCCAGAGCTCGAGGGCCTTGGCGCGGGTGGCGCCGGCCAGGGCGCGGTTGGCGGCGAGATCGAGCAGGATCTCGGCGGGCAGCGCGGCGACGTCGACCTGCAGGGACTGGGCGAGGGCGAGGGTGGGGCGAACGAGGGAGGCGTCGCCCTTGAGCAAGGAGGAAAGGGTCTCGGCGAGCGGGCCGCGGATCTCGGCGGCGTCGCGGGCGGGGAGCGGGGCCCAGTGGCCGGTCAGTTGGTCGACGGGATGGGGCTGGGTCCAGAGGGCGGCGAGGCGGAGCGCCTCGGCGCGGACCTCGATCGGAACGGAGGGATTGGCGGCGGCGGCGAGGAGGCGGCGGGCGTTGGGTTCGCCGCCGGCACGGAAAGCGCCGTGGACAAGGCGCCGGAGGATGAAGGGGTTCCACTCGCGCCGGCCGAGGTTGTCGAGCAGGGCGGCCGCCTGGGAGCGGACCGAGTCGAGGGAGCGGTCGCCGATGGCGCGGATGGCCTCGTCGGCCACGCGCGGATCGGG
>JAURJZ010000006.1 GCA_030831965.1 Verrucomicrobiota bacterium | reverse complement strand
GGAGTCGACGCGGGACATCTGGCCGGCGCCGACGCCGAGGGTGCGCTCGCGGCCGGCGTAGACGATGGCGTTGGACTTCACGTGGCGGACGACGCGCCAGCCGAAGAGCATGGCCTCCATCTCGGCCGAGGTCGGGGCGCGCTTGGTCACGACCTTGAAGTCGCGGACGTTGACCGGCTTCTGGTCGCGGTCCTGCACGAGGGCGCCGCCGATGACGGACCGGACCTCGCGGAGGGTGTCGGCGCGCAGGCCGACCTTCGCGCGCATCAGGCGGAGGTTTTTCTTCTTGGCGAAGATCTCGCGGGCCTCGGCGTCGAACTCCGGCGCGATGATCACCTCGGAGAAGATCTCGGCGATGGCCTCGGCCAGGGCCTTGTCCACCGTACGGTTCATCACGATGATGCCGCCGAAGGGCGCCTGGCGGTCGGTCGCGAAGGCCTGCTCCCAAGCCTCGAGCAGGGTGGGGGCCGAGGCCGCGCCGCAGGGGTTGGTGTGCTTGAGGATGGCGAGGGTGGGCTTCTCGAACTCGCCGATCAGGTAGGTGGCGGCGGTGATGTCGAGGATGTTGTTGAAGCTTAGCTCCTTGCCCTGGAGCTGGTCGAACGCCTCGTGGAACGAGCCGTAGAGCGCGGCCTGCTGGTGGGGGTTCTCGCCGTAGCGGAGGCGCTGGGCGAGGGGCAGGGTGAGGGAGAGGCGGCTGGGGAGGCCGAGGACCGCGCCCGGGGCGGGCTCGGCCTGGGACTCAAGGTAGTTGCTGATGGCGGCGTCGTAGGCGGAGGTGCGCTGGAAGACCTTGAGGGCGAGCTCGCGGCGAAGGGCGGGCAGCTGGGCGGGCTCGGCGAGGGCGGCGAGGACGCGGTCGTAGTCCGCCGGGTCGGTCACGACGCTGACCGAGGCGTGGTTCTTGGCCGCGCTGCGGAGCATGGAGGGCCCCCCGATGTCGATGTTCTCAATCGCGTCCTCGAAGGCGCAGCCCGGCTTGGCCACCGTTTGCTCGAAGGGGTATAGGTTCACCACGACAAGGTCGATCAGCTCGATGCCGTTGGCCTTGGCCTCGGCGAGGTGCTCGGCGGAATCGCGCCGGCAGAGGAGGCCGCCATGGACCTTCGGGTGCAGGGTCTTGACCCGGCCCTCCATGATCTCGGGCGATCCGGTGTGGTCGCTGACATCTGTGACGGGGAGGCCGGCCTCGCGCAGGAGCTTGGACGTGCCGCCCGTGGAGAGCAGCTGGTAGCCATGCTGCTTCACCAATGCGGTGGCGAAGGGCACCAGCCCGGTTTTGTCGGAGACGGAGAGAAGGGCGAGGGGCATGGTCCGAAGATGAAGCGAAAAATTAAAAATTAAGAATTAAAATCGAACAAGTCCCTGCCCGGGGCCTATCCTGACCGGGCCTGCGGCCTGCCTTGGCCTGTTTTAGCCCTTTTTAATCCCCCTTTTTTAATCCTTAATTTCAGCCGCTTGCCCTCCTCCGTCCTCATCCTTTCCGGCGGCGTCGATTCGACGGTTCTCCTGGCCCAGTTGTTGTCGGAGGGGAGGGCCGTGCGCGCCCTGACCGTCGATTACGGACAGCGCCACCGGCGGGAAATCGACTCAGCCAGGGCGGTCGCCGCCCATTACGGTGTCGAGCATCGCGTGGCCGACCTCCGCGGGGTCGCCGCGCTGATGGGAGGCAACGCGCTGACGGACGCCTCGATCCAGGTGCCGGAGGGCCATTACGAGGCGGAGTCGATGAAGGCGACCGTCGTGCCCAACCGCAACATGCTCTTCCTGGCCCTGGCGGGCAGCTGGGCCGTCGCGACCAAGTCCGACACCGTCGTCTACGGCGCCCATGGGGGCGACCATGCCATCTACCCGGATTGCCGTCCCGAGTTCGCCGAGGCGATGGACCGCGCGCTGGGCCTCTGCGACTGGCATCCCGTCCGGCTGGAGCGGTCGTTTGTCTCCTGGGACAAGGCCCGGATCGTGCGCCGGGGGGCTGAGCTGGGGGCGCCCCTGGCCCTCACTTGGTCGTGCTACGTGGGGGGTGCGTCTCCCTGCGGCCGATGCGGCACCTGTGTCGAGCGCCGGGAGGCCTTCGCCAAGGCTGGCATTCCGGACCCGCTTCGCTACGCCTAGGTCCATGTTGACCTGCCGGAAAGTCTACGCCGACATCCCCTTCGCCCATCGGCAGCACCGCCATGCGGGCCATTGCGCCCGCATCCACGGGCACAGCTGGACGCTCTCCCTGACCTTCGCCTGCCGCGAGCCGGACCGGCACGGGTTTGTGGTGGACTTCGGGGGGCTGCGTTTCCTGAGGGAGTGGATCGACGCCCATCTGGACCACGCCTGCGTGCTCTCGGCGGACGACCCTGAGCTCGCCTGGGTTCGGCCGAAGGACGGCTCGGTCTTCAAGCTCCTGGTCGTCGCAAACGCCTCGGCCGAGGGCATCGCCCGCCATCTGCACGGCGCGCTCGACCCCCTGGTGCGCGCCGAGACCGGCGGCCGCGCCTGGATCGCCGAGCTCGAGCTCCACGAGGACAGCCGCAACTCCGTCCGATTCGTCCCGTGACCTACCCGGTCAACGAGACCTTCCTCAGCTGGCAGGGCGAGGGCGTGCACCTCGGCCGCAAGGCCTTCTTCATCCGGCTCCAGGGTTGCCCCGTCCGCTGCGCCTGGTGCGACGCCGCCTCGACCTGGCATCCCGCGCACGTGCCCAGGGACGTGCGCAAGGCGAGCGCCGCCGACCTGGCTGCGGAGGCCGCGGCCAGCCGACCCGAGTTTGTCGTCCTTACCGGCGGCGAGCCCTGCGTCCACGACCTCGCCGCCTTGGTCCAGGCCTTGGCCGCCCAGGGGCTGCCTGCGCACCTGGAAACCTGCGGGGCTTTCCCCCTGCCAGCGGGCCTGGCTTGGGTGACGGTCAGCCCCAAGTGGGCCAAGCCGCCTGTGTCAGAGATCCTGCGGGCCGCCAACGAGCTCAAGGTCATCGTCGAGGACCCCGAGAGCATCGGCAAGTGGGAGGCCGCCCTGGGGGGATGGACCTGTCCGGTGGTCTGGCTTCACCCGGAGTGGAGCCGTCGGGCCGATCCCGCGGTCCTGCGCGCCATCACCGACGCGGTCAAGGCCCGTGGGGCGCCGTTCCGCGCTGGCTGGCAGGTGCACAAGCCCTATTCAGCCGATGGCCTGGACCCCCGCAGCCGTCCCCCGGCGCCGCTCGGGGGCGACCCTGCCAAGGGTTTCTGAGCGCTCGTCCGGCGGGCTGGGACGACTTTCGGGCGCGGTTCGGCATTTTCTTCTTCCCCTGTCCGTCCCGAACCGTTTCAAAACGGCCTCATGGCCCACACCGCAATCCTCGCCCTTGAAGATGGAAGCGTCTTTCGGGGGAAGGCTTTCGGCGCGCGCCGCACGGTGGTCGGCGAGGCGGTCTTCAACACGTCGATGTCCGGCTACCAGGAGATCCTGACGGATCCCTCCTACTTCGGCCAGATCGTGGCCATGACCGCCCCCCAGATCGGCAACTACGGCGTCAACGCGGACGACCTGGAGTCCGACGGCCCGAAGGCGGCCGGCTTCGTGGTCCGCGAGCTGTCCCCCGTCGTCTCGAACTGGCGCGCCAGCTCCGACCTCGGCTCCTGGCTCGCCAAGCACGGCATCCCGGGCATCGAGGGCATCGACACCCGCGCCCTGACCAAGAAGCTGCGCGTGCGCGGGGTGATGAAGGCCTGCCTTTCCACCGAGGGCCTTTCCGACGCGGACGCGGTCCGCCGGGCCAAGGAATGGGCCGGGCTGGTCGGGGTGGACTTCGTCAAGGAGGTCACCTGCAAGGCGCCCTATCGCCTGGACGAGAAGGGCTTGGACGACGGGCTGTTCACCGTGCCCGGCACCACCCTCTACAAATCGAAGGCCGGGCGCCGGGTTTACAAGGTGGCCGCCTACGATTTCGGGGCCAAGACCTCCATCTTCCGCCGCCTCCGGCACGCCGGGTTCGACGTCCATGTCTTCCCCGCCACCACCCCCGCCTCCGAGCTTCGCAAGATCAAGCCCGACGCCATCTTCCTCTCCAACGGTCCGGGCGACCCCGCCGCCCTCGGCTACGCCCACGCCGCCGTCGCCGACCTGATCAAGGACTACCCGACCTTCGGCATCTGCCTCGGCCACCAGATCATCACCCACGCCATCGGGGCCAAGACCTTCAAGCTGAAGTTCGGCCACCGCGGCGGCAACCAGCCGGTCAGGAACAGCGAGACCGACACCGTCTCGATCACCGCCCAGAACCACGGCTTCGCCTCGAAGCCCGAGGAGCTGGCGGCCTGCGGCGCGGTCGTCACCGAGGTCAACCTCAACGACAACACCGTCGCCGGCCTCCGCCTGCGCGACAAGCCGGTCTTCTCGGTCCAGTACCATCCCGAGGCCGGCCCCGGGCCGAACGACGCCGACAAGCTCTTTGACCACTTCTGGGAGCTGGTCGACCGGACCGTCCGCGCCAGGGGCTGACGCGCGCGCGGCGGGGTCACATCTCGACCTGCATGCCCAGCTCGACCACGCGGCCCGGGGGCAGCTTGAAGTAGGCCGTGGCGGAGAGGGAGTTGCGGTTGAGGATCTCGAAGATTCTCTCCTCCACCTTGGGCAGTCGCATCTGGGGGTTCTCGGACTCGCTCCGGACGACCGTCTCGCGGCTGAGGAAGAAGGTGACCTGCATCGGGTCGTAGGCGATGCCCAGGTCCTCGAAGGCCGCCTTGAGCACCGGCTCGACCTGGGCGAGCTCGCGGAAGCCGTAGTGCCCGATGACGCGGAGGACGCGGGGGAAGGGCTCGCTCGCGCGCCCGTGGGGCGGCGCGGGATTGGGCACGCGGTAGGTCAGCTGGACGCGCTCCGCCGCCGGCACGGTGGCGCGGTACTCGTCGATCCTCAGGGTCATCACGAGGATGTGCTCGTGGACGACCTTGTTGTGCTTGAGGTTGTGGGCGAAGGCCATCGGCACGGCCTCGGTGTTGCCGACCATGTAGACGGCGACGCCGGAGACCCGGCGGAGCTTCCCGGTGTGGAAGCGGTCCTCCACGCTGTCGATGAAGACGTCGAACACGTCCTTCTGCTCGTCGAGGGCGAACTTCCTCTTGAGCATCTGCCGTCCCCGGTTCCAGATGTGCATCACGCTGAAGGCCAGGAAGGCGACGGTCAGCGGCAGCCACCCTCCGTGGAAGATCTTGGGCAGGTTGCCGGTGATGAAGACCAGCTCGAGCAGCAGGAAGGGCGCCATCAGCACATAGGCCGCGGCGCCGAGCCCCTTGCGCTTGCGCAGGTACTCGGAGAACAGGAGGCTCGTGCAGAGCATCGTCAGGCTGACGGAGATCCCGTAGGCGCCGGCCAGGTCCCCGGAGTTGCGGAACTGTAGGACGGCGAAGGCGCAGCCCGCGAACAGGCCCCAGTTGACCACCGGGAGGTAGACCTGGCCGGATTCCTCGCCCGAGGTGTGGAGGATGCGCATCCGCGGGAGGTAGTTGAGCTGGATGGCCTGGGTGGTCATCGAGAACGCGCCCGAGATGAGGGCCTGCGAGGCGATGATGGCGGCCATGGTGGCGAGAAGCACCAGCGGGATCTGGGCCCAGTTGGGCGCCATGTTGAAGAACGGGTTGAAGAGCGCGTCGTCGATGCGCCCGGGCTGCGCGAGGAACCACGCGGCCTGGCCGAAGTAGTTGAGGAGCAGGGACGGGAGCACGATGACATGCCAGGTCACGCGGATGGGCCGTCCGCCGAAGTGCCCCATGTCGGCGTAGAGCGCCTCGGCCCCCGTCACCGCGAGGAAGACCGCGCCGATGATGGCGAAGGCCATGCCCGGGTCGGTCAGGAAGAGCCCGAAACCCTCGAGCGGGTTGAGCGCCCCGGCCAGCTCGGGAATCACCTCGTGATGGCGGATGAGCGAGAGGACCCCCAGGCAGGCGAGGACCAGGAACCAGGTGAGGGTCACGGGGCCGAAATAGGCGCCGACGCGGGAGGTCCCCTTCTTCTGGATCGCGAAAAGCGGGATGAGGATGCCGATGGCCAGCCAGGGGATGACGGCGGCGAGGGTCGAGGCGGCGAACGGACCCTGGAGGCGGTCGTTGGCCTCCTTGATGCCCTCCATCGCGGACAGCACGGAGATGGCGGGGGTGATGACGCCGTCGCCGTACAGCAGGGCCGCTCCCACCAGCCCGATCAGCACCAGGCCCGCCCGGGTCTGCTGGCCCTGGCTGGAGAGCGAGACCAGGGTCATCACGCCGCCCTCGCCCTCGTCGTTCGCCTCCATGACGAGGATGACGTACTTGACCGAGACGACGAGGATGAGGGACCAGATGACCAGGGAAAGCAGGGCGACCACCGGCACCGAGCCCCCGTGCTCATGCGCCGCCCTGAACGTCTCGCGCAGGGCGTAGAGGGGGCTCGTGCCGATGTCCCCGAAGACCACCCCCAGGGTCGCCATGGCAGCCGCCAAGGTCACGGGCTTCGCCACAGGGGTGGCGGGGGAGGGTTCCGGCGAACCCTTCGGGGAGGCTTCCATGGGAAGCCTGGGGAGAATGGGCAGGGCGGGGTGGGGGTCAATCCCGCCCGTCCCAAGCGGGCTTGCCTTTTTGTCCCACCTGCAAACAACCCTGTTTTGACCCCTTTCCAAACAAAACAAACATGAATACCCTCCCCCAAGTCCTACTCCAGGCCGCCCCTGCGGCCGGGCCCTCGGCCGAAAGCGGCCTGATGAGCCTGCTCCCCCTGGTGCTGATGTTCGTGGCGTTCTACTTCTTCCTCATCGCCCCCCAGCGCAAGCAGCAGAAGGCCATCGCCAAGTTCCAGGCCGAGCTGAAGATCGGCGACTCCGTGATGACCAGCGCGGGCATCTTCGGCAAGGTGGTCTCCCTCCAGGACAGCAAGGTCACCGTCCAGGTGGCCGAGGGCGTGAAGCTCGTCTTCCTCCGCACCGCCATCCTCTCCTCCGACGACGCGAAGGCCAGCTGAGCCCCCGCCCAAGAACCCGTCGCCATGACCCTTCGACCCTGGTGGAAGGTCGTCTTCTCCCTGCTGTGCCTTGGCGCGGCCTGGTATGAGATCACGCCCGTCCGGACCGTCCCCCTCGAGGAATACGCCCCGCGCGCCGTCGTCGGCAGCGCCGAGACCTTCGCCCCCCTGCACCGCGAGGCGACCGAGCGCGTCGCCGCCCACGCCCGCCGGGACGCCTCGGTGCCCGAGGCGCGCAAGGCGCCGACCTACTTCCAGGCCCTGCGCGACATCGGGGAGGGTCGCGGCCGCGAGGCCGTCGTCGAGCTGCTCCCGCTCTTCTTCGACCCGGCCACCTTTGTCCGCGAGCCCGAGTTCCAGAAGCGCAACCTGCTCGTCCTCAAGGAGCTCCTGCGCCGGTCCCAGGGCAAGCTGAAGCTCGGCCTCGACCTCCAGGGCGGCGTCGCCTTCACCCTGGAGATCGACACCGAGAGCGCCGTGGCCGAGGCCGCGCGCAACGTCGACGAGGCCAAGGCTCGCCTTGCCGGGCTCGAGGCCGCGAAGGACGAGCCCGGCGCCGCCAAGGCCCGCGAGGCCCTGGCCCGCGCCGAGGCCACGCTCGCCGAGCGCTCCGAGCGCGGCGGCATGAGAATGGTCGAGGAGGCCGCCCGCGTGATGGACCGCCGCGTCAACGCCACCGGCGTGGCCGAGCCGGTCATCCGCCCCGTCGGCGACCGCATCCTCGAGGTGCAGATGCCCGGCGCCGACGCCGCGAACAACCCCGACCTGATCGAGAGCTTGAAGAAGCCAGCCAAGCTCGAGTTTCGCCAGGTCTACCGCTTCGCCCGCCCCTCCGAGGGCGAGCTGGACCGCTCGACCCGCACCCTGCCGGTCAACCCCCGCCTGCCCGACTCCCCCGTCGCCCGCTACGAGGTGCTGACCGAGCGCGAGGTCGACCCCCGGACCGGCCAGGTCACCCTCAACCGCCACTACGTCGCCACGCGCGCCGAGGCCACGGGCAAGATCATCACCTCGGCCCGCGGCATGAGCAACGACGGCTTCTCCTGGTTCGTCGACATGAAGTTCACCTCGGAGGGCGACCGCCTCTTCGGCGACCTGACCGAGCGCATCGCCTCCCTGAACCGCCCCGGGGAGATGCCCGGCCAGTTGGCCATCGTGCTCGACGGCGCCCTGCAGTCGGCCCCGACCGTGCAGCAGGCCATCCGCGGCGGCGGCGCCGTCATCACCGGCCGATTCAGCATGGAGGAGGCCGCCGAGCTGGCCAACGTCCTGAACAACCCGCTCGAGTTCCCGATGCGCACGCTGGACGTGATCTCGGTCGGGCCGACCCTCGCCAAGGACGCGCAGGAGAAGTCGGTCGTCGCCTCCGCCGTCTCCATCGGCTTCATCATCCTCTTCCTGGTCGCCTTCTACGCCTGGGGCGGCGCCTTCGCCTTCCTCTCCATCTGCCTCAACCTGCTGATGGTGCTCGGGGCCATGGCCTACTTCCAGGCGACCATCACGCTGCCCGGGGTGGCGGCGCTGGTGCTGACCGCGGGCATGGCGGTCGACGCCAACATCCTCATCTTCGAGCGCATCCGCGAGGAGCGCGCCCTCGGCAAGGACGCGGTGACCTGCCTCGTCCAGGGCTACGACCGCGCGTTCTGGAGCATCGTCGACGCCAACCTCACCACCCTGCTCACCGCCGTCGTCCTCATCGCCATGGGCACCGGCCCGGTCAAGGGCTTCGGCGTCACCCTCGCCATCGGCCTCTTCGCCACCCTGCTCACCGCGCTCGTGACCTGCCGCGGCCTGCAGGAACTGTCGGTGCGCTACGGGTTCCTGACCCGCGTCTTCGGGCTGCCCGGGCTCAGGGCCGACCGCAGGATCAACTTCCTCGGCGCCGCCAAGCCCGCCTTCGCCGTCTCGTGGATCCTCATACTCGCCGGCCTGGCGTTCCTGGGCTACCGGGGCAAGGACGCCTTCGGCAAGGATTTCCGGGGGGGCGAGTCGGCCCAGCTCGCGCTGGCCCCGTCCGCCGCGGTCGACACCTCCCGCATCCAGGCGGTCGCCGAGTCCCTTGGGCTGCCGGACACGACGGCGACGACCACCACCCCGCTGGGGGGCGGCGCCCGCACCCTGCGCATCGAGACGGAGCTGACCCGCGCCGCGGGCGCGGCCGAGTTCGCCAACGTCGACCGCATCGTCGCCGCGCTGGCGAAGGCCGAGCCCTCGCTCTTCGCCGGCATCGAGCCGTCCCAGCTCGTGCTGTCGCGCGAGGCCATCGGGGCCTCGGTGAGCGGCGCGATGGTCGAGAACGCCCTCTGGTCGTTCCTCCTCGCGCTGCTGGGCATCGGGCTTTACGTCGGCCTGCGCTTCGAGGCGGGCTTCGGGGCCGGCGCGCTGGTCTCGACGCTGCACGACGTGCTCCTTGTCGTGGGCGTCTTCGTCGCCTTCGGCGGCCAGTTCAACGCCTCGATGGTCGCGGCCATCCTCATGGTGATGGGCTACTCGATCAACGACACCATCGTCGTCTTCGACCGCATCCGCGAGAACCTGCGGGAATCCCCCTCGCGCAGCCTCGCCGACATCCTCAACCTGTCGCTCAACCAGACGCTCCCGCGCACCCTGCTCACCTCGGCGACCGTGCTGACCAGCGCGGCGGCCCTCTGGGCCTTCGGCGCCGGCGACGTGCGGCTCTACGGCGAGATCTTCGTCTACGGCGTCATCGTCGGCACCTTCTCCTCCGTCTACATCGCCGCCCCCGTCTACTATTGGTGGCACGGCGGCCGGCGCGAGGGGGCCGAGGAGGCCGACCGCGAGCGCAAGCACAGCTGGGAAGCCGGGGCCGAGTCCAACTGAGCGCCCATGGAGGCCTGGACCCATCGGGTCGCCGACGCCGCGCGCGTGCGGCGGCTGGAGGAGACCCTGGGGGTCTCCCCCGTCGTCGCCGCCCTGCTCGCCCGCCTCTCGGACGACGACGCCGAGGCGGAGCGCCACCTGCGCCCGCAGCTGGCCCATGTCTCCGATCCCTTCGAGGCGGCCGGCCTGCGCGAGGCCGCCGAGCGCCTCCTCCGCGCGGTGGACGCGCGCGAGCCGGTCGCGATCCTGGGCGACTACGATGTCGACGGCGTGACCAGCACGGCCGCGCTGGTGCATGCCCTGCGCCGGCTCGGGCTGGAGGCCCGCGCCTACGTCCCGCGCCGGCTCGACGAGGGCTACGGCCTCTCCATGGGGGCGATCGACCGGGTCCTCGGCGAGGGCCGGCCGGCCCTTTTCGTGGCGCTCGACTGCGGGACGAACTCGATCGGGGAGGTGGCGCGGCTCCGGGCGGCGGGGGTCGACGTCATCATCGTCGACCACCACGTGGCCAAGGACGGGCACGCGGCCGACTGCATCCTGGTCAACCCCAGGGTCCGCGACCCCGAGGGGGCTCCCTGGCGGGCCCTCTGCACCGCGGGTCTCACCTTCAAGCTGCTCCACGCCCTGCTCAAGGTGCTGCGTCTCAGGGAGGACGCCCGCGGCACCGCCTTCGCCGTGCGCGACTACCTCGACCTCGCCGCGCTCGGGACCATCGCCGACCTCGTGCCGCTGCGCCATGAGAACCGCATCCTGGCCGCGCACGGCCTCCGCGCCCTCTCCGAGGCCCGGCGTCCGGGGTTGCGGGCCCTCATCGAGGTCAGCGGCCTGACGCCCGGCCAGACCCTCTCCTCGACCGATGTCTCCTACCGGCTCGGGCCTCGCATCAACGCGAGCGGTCGGCTGGCCGACGCCGCCATCCCCCTTCGCCTGCTGCTGGCCGAGGACGGGGCGGATTGCGCCGAGGGCGCGGCCCAGCTCGACGCCCTCAACCGCGAGCGGCAGGAGATCGACCGCAGGGTCACGGAGGAGGCGACCCGCCAGCTCGGGGCGATGGCGGAGGCCCCGGCCCTGGTCGCCCACGGCGACTGGCATCCCGGCGTGGTCGGCATCGCCGCCGGGAAGCTCTGTCGCAGCCTGTCCCGCCCGGTCATCGTGCTCGGGCGCGAGGGCGACCTCGCGAAGGGCTCCGGCCGCGGCGTCCCCGGCGTGGACCTGGTGGCCGCCCTCCAGGCCTGCCACGATCTCCTCGGCAGCTACGGCGGCCACCCGATGGCCGTGGGCGTCTCGCTCCCCAGCGCGAACCTTGCGGCCTTCCGCCTGCGCTTCGCCGAGGCCGTCGCCGGCCAGCTCGCGCGCGGCCAGCCCGCGGCCTCCGCCGCGATCGAGATCGCCCACTGGGTCGACCCGGTCGCCCTGACTCCGCGGGTGCTCGACGAGCTCGAGATGCTCCAGCCCTTCGGGGAGGGGAACCCCGAGCCGGTCTTCGGCTTCAGGGGTTTCCGCTTCGACCGCCCCGTGCAGCGCTTCGGCGACGGCGAGTCCAACTTCCGCCACACCCTGAGCCTGCCCGACGGGCGCCGGCTGGGCTTCGTGGCCTGGCGCCTCGCCCATCGCGCGCCCGAGCCGGGCCAGGCGTTCGACCTCGCGGTGCGCGTCGGCTGGAACCGCTGGCAGGGCCGCCGGACGGCCCAGGCGGAGATTCTCGACCTGCGCCCTAGCGGTCGGTCCTGACCGGAGGGGAGGGGTCGGGCTGCCGCCGCTCCTCGATGCCCTTGAGCAGGACGCCGTCGCCCTGGCCCGCCATCAGGAAGTAGATCGCCCGCACATCGGCCTGCTGGAAAGTCCGGATGTTGTAGCCCGGGCGCAGCTCGCCGTCGACCAGGGTCAGGATCTGGCCGCTGGCGTAGCCCCTGGGGTTGGCGGGCGGCCGGACCACGGCCTCGCCGTTGGCGGCGATCGACTTGCTCGCGCCGTCGTACCGGACAAGCGCCTGGCGCCCGGTCAGGTTGATGAAGCGGATTGTGCCCCAGGGGAAATCGCCCTCGCGGTCGGGCAGCTGGACCACGCGCTGTCGCCCGCCCTCGGCCGGGATGAGGAGCAGGATGACCTGGGCCCCGTCGGCGAGCTGCGTCGAGGCGAGGGGCGTCTCGGCCCCATCCGCCGGCTTGCGCACGAACTCCAGGGTGGCGGGACCCCGGTAGGCCTGCTCCGCGGTCAGGAAGTCGCTCGTGATGAGCAGGGGCACCGCCCCCTTCGGGCCGACGTAGGCGCCGTCCATGATCGGCTGGGCGAACGCGAGCGCCCGGAAGCGCGCGGTGACGGTCGGCTCGCGCTTCTCGGGCTTGGCCTGGCCGGCCAGGCTGGCCGCGAGCAGGACCAGCAGGAGGTGGAGCCTAGAGGTCATGGGGTGAGAGCCATCGGCAGGAGACGATGCGGAAGCGGCGGCCCAGCGCCTTGTTGGCCGCGGTGAGCGACTCGAAGGCCGTCTCGGTCGGCTGGTTGGGATTGCAGAAATCCGGGGTGCGCTGCACCACGGCCTCGATCCAGGCGCGTCCGCGGCTCTCGCCGTTGGGCGCGCGCGTGTCGCCGTAGGCGCGGATGACGAAGGTGTCGGAGCGCGTGGCGAGACCGGCGCCGACGGCGGCGAGGATGTCGTGCTGCAGGACGTTGCCGGGGGCGAACGCCGCGGCGTGCCCCTGGTTGCTGGGCGACTTGGCCGCCAGCCCGCCGCGGTTGCCGGCGTCGACCACCTCGACCGCCTCGCGGTAGGCGGGGTCGGCGTAGGTGTTCTGCCCCGGGCCCTGGCTCGGGCCGAGCTGGGCCGAGCCGAAGCGGGCGGACTCGCCCGAGCGCACGGCGATCTCGGCGCCGTCGGCGTCGGCCCGGGCGATGGCGGCCTGGAGGGCGCCTGACTTCTGCACGGCGTTGCCGGGGACGGCCGGGCTGCGGCTGGGAGGCTCGAGGAAGCGGTTCACGAACTGGGACATGCCGAGATAGGGAGTGGGGACCTCGACCAGGGTGCCGGCGTTGGCCCCGCGGAAACGCCGCGGGCCGAGCGACCCGGCCTTGGCGCGCTCGCGGTCGTCCTCGGTGCGGACGCGATACTGGGTGCGGAAGCGGTTCTCGTCGACGATGGCCCGCGCGAGCAGCCGCAGCTGGCTGTCGTCGAGCGAGGCGAAGCCCTGCCAGCTCTCGGCCGTCGTCCAGGGGGCCCGCGGCAGGGACGCGGCGGTGTCCGACCGGGGCGCGCGCGGGTAGCGGGCGTTGCGGTTGGCCGCCGGGGCCTCCGGGGCGAGGTTGGCCACGTGGGCCCGCTTGGTCGAGGCGAGCACGGCCGCCCAGGCGTCGACCGAGGTCGAGTTGACGTTGAAGGCGCCCTCGTTGACGAGCTGGCCCGCGATGCGGCGGCGGTCCTTCAGCGCGGCGGCGACGGCCGCCACGCCCTCCGCCGTGGTCGTGTTGCGGCCGCTCCAAACCCGCATGCGAGGGTTGTTGAGCGCGCCCGCTCCGGCGGCGAGATCCTCGAGCACCTTGGCGAGGCTCCGTTTTTCCGAGTAGGACGCCCCGACGTTGGGCTCCGGGGCGGCGGAGGAGAGGAAGTAGCGGTCCCAGAGCGCGGCGTTGACGAGGTGGTTGCGGTCGATGCTCGTCCAGTTCTCGGAGGCCCGGTAGTTGACCACCTTGTCCAGCGGGAGGAAGACGGGGGCCAGGCCGCTGCCGACCGAGAAGAGGGGGTCCTGGTCGCGCATGCCGAAGTTGGCGTGGGCGTACTGCGCCAGCGAGGTCGGGGCCTGCAGGGGGAGCTCGGAGACCACCGCCGAGGTGCGCCCGCCGAGGCCGGAGAAGTTGGAGCGCCCCCCGAGGGCGAGGCGGGATTCCCCGTCGCCCGGCTCGAAGACCTCGGTGAAGGTGTTGGCGGACCGGATGGACATCCGGAAGCTCGGCGAGGTGGTCGCGTAGCCCGTGCCGTAGGCCGGCCAGACCGCATGGCCGGTGGCCTCGGGGCGCGTCATCAGCGCGGTCGGGTTGGACTGGGTGAACAGGGGGTAGGGCGCGGGGTCGTTGGGCCAGCGCATCGAGTAGTCGAACACCGCGAAGATGCTCGGCGGCTGGCCGGGGGAGGCGAGGGTCGAGATGAAGCCCGAGGGGAAGACCTTGGCGGGCGCGACGCCGTTGCGGTCGGCGTTGAGGCCGTTGGAGAGGAGCTCGGTCACCTCGCTGCAGAGGTTGTAGAGGCCGTCGTTGCCGGTGTAGGGGTCCGTGATCCGGTCGCCCGGCCAGCAGGAGAGGAGGTGGCGGATGTAGAAGTTGCCGCTGTTGACATAGGCGATGCTGAGGCTGTCGGTGGGGGTGGGCGCCACCTGGCCGGCGGGGCCCATGAGCGGCATCCAGAAGCCGCCGAGCTGGTCGTAGCTGTTGGTCATCCCGGCTTGCCGCTGGAACTGAACGGGCCGCGTGTCGACGGCGGAGAAGGTGCGGAACTCCCCGGGCTGGAGCGTGGTGCCGGCCGGGATGTAGCAGCGGAAGCTCTCGCTCACGTTGGCGCCGCCGTCGAGGGCGTTGGCCAGGGACAGGAGGTTGGTGTCCCACGATCCCAGGGACGGGAGGGAGGACCGGATGACCCACTCGTTCCAGTAGCGGAAGGAAATCCGCATGGCCGATGTCTCGGCCGCAAGCTCCGGCGTGAGCCGCATGGCGACATTGTAGGGGTTGTGCAGGACGGTGATCGGCGAGAGCACGAGGCGGAGGCGGCCGGCGTCCTTCTGGAGGCCGAGCACCATCACCTGGCGCGCGATGTAGGGGGTGGCTCCGACCTTCAGCGGCTTCTGGGCGAGCACATGGATGCGGTCGTAGGCGAAGGCGTCCCAGCCGGTGTCCATCCGGTTGTAGACGTGCGAGTAGTGCCGCGTGCCGTAGAAAAAGCTGCTGTCCACCGTGTTGGGCCAATGGGCCCTGGCCCTCAGGTGGGGGATCGGCTTGGGCTGCCCGGGCACCGTCTCCCACGTCAGCTGGCGATAGAGGCGATGATGGTCGCGCAGGGCGAGCCAGCTCGGCCCGCGCATGACGGCTCCCGGGCGCGGCGCCAAGTCGGGGTCGTCCTGCAGGCTGTAGATCGGGGCCAGCTGGCCCTCGCCGGTCGCGGCGCTGATCCACTGGGGCATCTTGACCTCGGCGAAGGCGGTGGGTCGGCCGTGCAGCCGCTGGAGGGTGGCGACGCCGGCGCCGGTGCCGAACTCGCTGGCGAGGAAGGCGGCGTCGTCCATCTCGAAGGCCTGGGAGAGGTCGATCTTCAGGCCGCCCCAGAAGCTGTCGGCGAGCAGGCCGCTGGACCAAAGGCTCAGGTCGTGGGCCGAGCGCCGGATCAGGCCCGGGGCGGCGGCGGTGGCGTCGAAGCCCGGCAGCAGGGCGATGTCGGCCACGCGGGCGACCTGGGTGAAGGCCGGGCCGGGGCTGGTTGCCTCGAAGCCGCGGATGATCTCCATGCCGCTGCGGGCCGGTCCGCGGGCCGTGAGCCGCTTGGCGGCGTCCGGCGCCGTGTCGAGCAGCCTGGGGTCGTCCAGGTTGGCGCGCGCCTTCACGCCCTCGTCTCCGACCCAGTAGGCGTAGCCGAACCCGCTCGAGGGGTCGGGTGAGGCGATCCGGGGCAGGGAGATGCGTCCGTCGGGACGCCCGGGGTCGGCGGCGGTCGCGACCTCGGCCGGCCCGGCGGAGCCATCGCCGACCAGGGTGATGGGCAGGCTTCCCGTGGCGGCTGGGCTGTATTCGGCCGCCGATTGCCATGGAATCCATTGGGCGGCGAGGTAATCCGACTGGCCGCTGAGGGAGACCGACTGGATCCCAGCCGGTTGGTCATGGCGGCCGCTGATGATCCAGGCAGGCGGTTGCTCGGGTCGGTCCGCGCGCCAGACGCCGGTCCAGAGGGGGTTGCGGATTGTGTTCCAAGTCCAGCCGGGCTGGGTGGCATCGGCTGTGAGGTCGGCTCGCGCGGTGACCCGGCGGTCGGGTCCGGCCTCGCCTTGGAGATGTCCCAGGGCGAGCCGCATGGCCCCGAGGGCTGACAAGCGTCCCTGGACCGCCGCTTGGTGGCTGGCGGCCACCCTGGACTCGATGCTCAAGAAACCCGCCAGCGACAGGATGACGAGCACGAGCAGCGACATGATGCTTAGGGAAAGCACCAGGCTGAATCCTTCTCGCGTGGACGGGCGGGTCACGGGGCCCGCCTATCATCCCGCAGGCGGGGTGTTCAGGCAACCTGTTTTCAGAGCGCCGCCGCGTCCTGCCTGAGCAAAACCGCCTTTTTGGCGGCCTCCTCCACCGGAAGGCCCTTGGGGATGCCGGGACGCTTGTGGCCGATGTCGCTCAGCCACGCCAGCTTGAGCTGGCGCTGGGCCTCGCCGAGGATTTTCTGGCGCGCCACCGACCCGGGCTGGGGTGTCTCGGGAAGCCTCAGCTTGGCCCACAGGCCCTCCAGGATCGCGTCGCCGAGCAGCTCGTGGCCTCGGTCGTCGGGATGGACGTTGTCCTGGGAGAAGCGGAAGCGGGGGTTGGCGGCCCGCTCGCGGGCGATGAGGGTGCGCAGGCGCGGCCGGATA
The DNA here is from genome assembly GCA_030831965.1 of Verrucomicrobiota bacterium. GTDB lineage: Bacteria > Verrucomicrobiota > Verrucomicrobiia > Opitutales > UBA953 > UBA8828. The sequence continues at coordinate 6,808 of JAURJZ010000006.1, read as the reverse complement.
TCGACCACCTCCCAGCCCTCGAGCTCCTTCGTCGTCAGCCAGCCGGCGAAGGTGTCGAGGACGATGTCGTAGTCCTGGGGAGATGTCTTGGTGTTGTCGGCTCCGTGGAGCGGGGGCGTGATGACGATGACGCGGGCGCCCGCGGCCTTGCCGGCGGCGACCAGCCGCTCCATCCCGCGCTTGTAGGCGGCGAAGGTCTCCGGGGAGAGGGGCTGGAACAGGCCGTCGTTCATCCCGTAGCAGGCGAGGATGAGCGTCGGCTGGGTGCGACGGAGGATGGAGGGGAGCCGGTCGTGCAGGGCCGGACGGGGAAACATGCCGCGGGCATGACCGGGCTCGCTGAGGCCGTTGACCGTCTCGCTGGGCAGGGCGAGGTTGAGGATCTCCGCGTTGGCGTAGGCGGGCGTGTTCCGGAGGGCCGACTCAACCCGGGTGGTCCAACGCCCGTCGTAAGCGATGCTGTCGCCGAGGATGAGGACCCGGGGCTCGGCCGCGCCGACCGCGGCGGTCAGCAGGAGCAGAACCAGGCGGGCGGCGGCGCGCGTGAGCATGCCGGCTTCTTACGGCCTCGGACGCCGGACTCAAGCCTGACCGACGGCGGGATTTGGCAACCCCGGCGCTTTTCGCGTGTCCTTGCCTCATGCCCCGCCTCGCCCTGCTGCTGCTTGCCGCCCGCGCCCTCGCCGGCGACGTCACCGTGGACAACGCCGTGCCTGTGCGCTTCGGCGCCCGCTTCTCCGACGAGGCCGGCCAGCGGGTCGCGGTCTTCAACGGCGACAAGGGCGTCCAGCTTCCCCTCCGTCTCGCCGAGCCCGCCGAGTCCGAGGTGGTGGCCCTGGTCAGGGCGAGGTCCGGCCGAAAGTTCACCCTCAAGGTCCAGGGGCAGGGCGTCTCGCTCGGGTCCGAGGCGGTCGGGACGGGCGACTTCCAGGAGGTTTCCCTTGGGCGGGCCAAGCTGCCCGCCGGCCTGGGCAGGCTGTCCGTCAGCGCCGGCGGCGGCGCCGGCCTCTCGCTTCGCGCCCTGCGTTTCCCCTCGGCCTCGCCCGAGTCGCCCCCCCTCTGGCCGCTCAACACCGCCTATGTCGACGACGGCAAGGGCGGCGCCCAGGGATGGCGGTCGCTCAGCCTGCGCGACTCGGGCGAGGCCCGGATTCCCGTCAGCTCCTCGCGCGACGCGGAGGCCGCCCTCGCCATCGCCTACCGCGCCGACAAGCCGGCGCGCCTCCTGGTCGACGGCCAGCCGTTCGACCTGACCTCTCCCAGCGGCAGCCTCAGGGCCAGGATTGCCCTCCGCCAAGGCACCCAGCTGGTGCGGCTCAGGGCCGAGGGCGGGGAGGTGCGCGTCGACGGGATCCTGCTCGAGGGCGCGCGCGTCTCCGACCACTGGCCCTTGCCGAACGGCAACGCCCAGTCGGTTCACTTCGGCTATCCGGTCCCCGAGGGCGTGACCGCCGTCTGGGCCTACGCCGAGGCCTTGGCCGAGCCCGGCCCCGAGTCGACCTATCACTGCGTCCTCGGCTTCGGCCAGGGCTACTTCGGCTACCAGGTGCGCTACCAGCGTGGCCGCCCGGACGACCGCTGGTTCATCTACTCGCTCTGGGACAACGGCTACGTGCGCAACGCCGAGAAGAGCGAGACCAAGGAGGAGCTGCGTGACAAGGTGGTCACGCTGGTCGCCAAGGGGCCCGAGGTCAACGCCAGCGCCTTCGACCACGAGGGCTCGGGCGGGCACTCCCACCTCAATTTCCGTTGGAAGGACCGCGAGCCCTACCAGTTCCTGCTCGGCGTCAAGCCTGACGGCTCCGGCGCCGTCTTCTCCGCCTGGATCAACGGGCCGGAGATCGGGGGCTGGCGTTTCCTCACCTCCTTCCGCCGCCCCAACACGAAGGCCAAGCTCGACGGCCTGTATTCCTTCGTCGAGGACTGGTCCGGCCGCCAAGGCGACCAGGAGCGGGCCTGCCGTTACCGCAACCTCTGGGTCGCCGACGCCGCGGGCGCCTGGCATCGCCTCGTCCGGGCGAACACCTCCGCCACGGCCGAGCTCGGCCGCAGGGACTTCAGCCATCGCGTGGTGGGCGACGCCGTGGAGCTTCGCACCGGCGGCTATCGCCACGCCGAGGGCAAGCCCGGCGCCTCCCTCGGGATTCCCGCCTCCGGCAAGGCCCCTGCGATCGACTTCTCCAATCTGCCCGCTGGGACCTGAACCCGGCCTAGCGGCGGTCCTGCCGGGCCTTCCTCCGCTCCTGCTGGGCAACGGCGGCGTTCTCGGCCAGCTCCCCGTTGAGGAGGAGGTTGCCGGGGTTCAGGGCGAGGGCGTCGGCCTTCAGCTTCGCGCCATGTTCCGCGCGCTCCGCGGGGGTGAGCGACTGGAGCGTGTGGTGGGCCATCATGGAGCGCATGTAGCTGGTGACGCTTCCGGGGCGCTGGACGGCCTCGAGGAAGTCGATCCAGTTGCTCGCCTTCTCCATGTCGCGTCCGCGCGAGAGGGGGAGGGCGAGCTGGATGCCGAGCTGGTCCGGGTCGTGCCCGCCGCCCTCGAAGCGCATCTTGAACCGGTCGCCCTTCTCGAAATAGGCGATCTCGGCCCAGGAGGCGTGGCCGACCTCGCTCACGGCGATGGACGGCAGGCCCTGGGCCTTGTTTTGGTTTGAGGCGAGCATGGCGCGTGTGCCGCAGGCCCCGCCGTGCTTCTTGACCATGAACCAGGAGCCCTCGGCGAAGGGGAAGGGGCGCACGTCGACCGCCTTGAGCATGTTGGTCGAGAAGGCGTTGAGCGTGCGCCGGTTGCCCGGGATGATGCCCGAGTTGGGCGCGTTGATATGGTGCGCCTCCCGCAGCGACAGCCGCGGGTTGAGGAGCGCGGTGAGGACGGGCCAGGGGGCCTTGTCCAGGGGGAACCGCGACTTGTTCCGCCCCGCCTCATGGTTGTCGACCTGGAAGACGACCCACTCGGCCAGGCCGACGCGCGGATCCTTCTCGCGGGGAATGCGGCCCTTGGCCTCGTAGGCGGTCTGGAAGACGCGGTAGGCGTCCATGACCTTGGCCAGGCGGGCGCGCTTCTCGCGGTCGGTGCCGGGGCCGAGCTTCATCGAGCAGTCGACGCGGGCCGGGAACCCCTTCTCGGCCATGGCGGCGTTGAACTTGGCCTGCCATTCCGGCTCGTACATGACATCGGAGGCGACAATCCCGTTGTCCTCGAGGAAGTTGACGATGGCGTCGTTGACATCGGGGGTCCGGCTGGGATCCCGCGTGTCGACCGGCGTGCGCGGGTCGGGCGGGATCACGAGGCGCAGGGGCGGGCGCGGCCGGATGTCGGCCTTGGGTCCGTGGTTGGCGTTCTTGACCGCCGCGGCGAGCAGCCACGACTTGTAGCGTCGGAAACGCGGCTCGCCGACGTCGAGCGCGAGCGAGCGGAGCATCAGCAGGACGTGGGCGGGACGGGCTGAGCCGTAGACCGTGGCCTCGACCTCGGGGTCGCCGTCCACCCAGGCGAGGAACTCCGCCGGCAGGGGCTTGCCCATGTTGGCCAGCTCGTCCATCGCCCGCGCCCGCTGGTCCGCCACATAGGCCCTTTGCACCTTCTCGTTGAAGCGGTAGCCCTCGGCGACGAGGGTCGACTTGAAGTTGGTCCCGACCGTGGCGGCTCCCCCCGTCCCGTCGGCCGCGGCCCCGTCATCCGCCAGCTCGATTCCCGGCGCCTCGACCTCGGGCTCCTCCGGGGCGGCGCCAAGGCACGCCAGGGCGGCGAGGACGGCGGCCAGGGGGTGATGGCGCATCCCGGAACCCTATTTCGTCAGGGAGCAGGGGCAAGACGTTAGAGTTACCTGTCTCCAATGCCCGTGGCAGGGACGCATTTCATCCAGCTGGCGGAGAGGGAGGGATTCGAACCCTCGGTACCTTGCGGTACACGGCATTTCCAATGCCGCGCGATCGACCACTCTGCCACCTCTCCGTTCAGCGGGACTGAGACTGCGAGCAAAGGGTCGAAGGGGTATTAGTCAACCCCGCCTTTGGCCGCGCTTTCCCGCCGGCCCTGCCGACCGTAAGCCCAGGCAATGCCAAGGAAGGCGGCGGCGGCCACCGCGAAGGCGATGATGCGGCCGACGAGGTCGGAGATGTCGACGAGCGTCAGCTTGAGGGTGGCGAGGCCGAGGAAGGCGACGGCGACCAGGCGGACCGGCCGGCTGCCAAAGAGGTGGCCGGCCCCGAAGCCGAGGCCGGCCGTCACCAGCCAGAGGACGGTCGAGCGGTAGCCTTGAATGTGGTCTGTCGCGCCAATGCCGAGGAGCAGGAGGGCGGCCGCGGTGGCGGCGGCCACCGGGGCGGCCCAGGCGAGGTCCCTCGACTCCCGCGCGACCAGCCCGAGCAGCAGCGCGAGGGTTCCGGCCCACATCGGCGACCAAACCAAGGAGAAGGAGCCCAGGCTGTGGCGATTGAGGTCGGGGTTGAACGCGCCCAGGGCGAGCGCGAGCACGAGAAGCAATCCCTCGCCGCCCTTGGCGCCGAGCCGACGCAGACCGAGGCAGCCAGCCCAGGCGGCGCCCGCGGCCAGGAGCCAGCCGAGGAGGCCCAGCTTTGCCTCCGGCGGACTACCGGACAGGATGGTCGAGCCTGATGCGGCCTCGAATCCGAGGCGGAGGGCGTGGAGGAGGACCGGCAGGAGCGTGAACCCGGCGAGGAGCGCGCCGATCCGCGACGCCGCGACGGGGCCGCGGCGGCTCAGCCAAGCCGTGACGCCGCCATGGATGACGAGCAGGAGCCCAGCCCAGGCCAGCTTCGATTCGCTCCACTCGTTCGAATATAGGTCCCAGCCCCATACCCTCGACGAGGCCAGGAGGAGGACCGGGCCGGCGGCGAGCGCCGGGAGAATGCTCCGGGTCGCCGCGGCGGCGAGAAGGGGCAGGGCCCAGACCAGCCCGGCCAGCTCGGCGTGAAATCCGCGATTGTCGAGGTGGCTCAGCAGGAGCGCGGCGAGGGCGACGACCGGGAGGATGGCGCGCGGCCTGCCCCTGGCCAGCAGGGTCGAGGACCGGAACCCGAGCAGGAGGCTCAGCGCGCCGATTCCCAGGAGGACGGAGGCGATCTCCTCTCGCGGCTTCAGGAACATGACCTGCAGCGCGGCGGCCGCGGCTAGGAGATCGCAGGTCCATTCCTCGAGGGCGGAGCCGCCGCGGCGGGCGAGCAGGTGGGCGGCGCCGGCGGCGAGGGTGAGCGGCAGCCAATCCAATTGCGTCTCGAGCGCCCAGGCGCCGGCGGCGCCCGCGAACACGAGGGAGGCGGCCTGGAGCAACCCGCCGGCCATCCCGCCGAGGCGGCGTTCCCTCCAGCCGGCGAACCCGCAGAGCAAGGCGGCCGCCAGCGCGGCCAGGGAGGCAGGGGCGCCATCGGTCCATTCCACGCCTGAGGCGATCACCAGGGAGGGCAGGGCGACGCTGGCGAAGGTGAGTCCGGCGCGGCTTCGTTCGGTAGGCCAGGCGCGGCGCCGGGTGAGAGCCTGCGTCGGTGTCCAGAGAAGGGCGAGGACCGCGAGGGCGGCCCCAGCCGCGACCGCCGGCTCGCTGTTCGGCAAGAGCAGGCCGAGCAGGGTGGCGCCGCCTGTGGCGACCCAGGCAACCTGGGTCCAGGCGCTCCTCCAAAGGGCGAGGCCTCCGAGCGCGGCCAAGGCGACCATGGGAAGCGCCTGGGCGGCCGGCAGGATGTCCGAGCGCGCGGCCAGCAGGCCCGTTGCCAGGAGAAACCAGCCCGAAAGCTGGGCGAGGCGCGCGCTGGCGAGGCGGATGGCGAGAAGCCCGATGGCGGAGGCGGTGGCGACCTGGAGCAGCCCACCGAGCAGCGGGCTGTCAATCACCTGCATGCGGTCGAGGCCGTGCGCGGCCCAGGCGGCGAACTGGAGGGTGCCCAGGCCGAGAGCGGCGACCACCTTGCCGAGGTCCTCGCGCGACCTCGCGAGGCGGAAACCGGCCCAGGCGATGACCGACCCGAGGGCGACGACCTCCGCGAGTCGGAACCAGGGGGGCAAGGTCGAGCGCAGGTTGAGCCAGACGCCGAGGAAGACGACCGCGGCCAGGGCCAGGGCGGCGCCGATGCGCGCCGCAAACCAGGCGCCAAGCGCACCCTCGCCGCTGAGGTTCTGCGGCGGCAGGAGCCCGAGGCGACGAAGTCCCGCGGCGACCGAGCTCTCCGCTTCCGACGGGCGGGGTTCGGCCTCGGGCCTCGGGGCTGACGGCAGCGGGGGAGGGCAGGCGGGACCGGGGCGCGGCGCGGGCCCTGCATGGGGCGCAGGCGGCAGGGGATTGCCGAGTCGCCGCTCGAGCCTGGTCAGGCGTTGGTGGAGGAGGATGAGGGCGACGGGCGTCGCAAGGAGCAGGACCGCCGCGAGGAGCCCTGCGATGGCGAATGCGATGCCCTCGGACATGGGCGCAGGCTAGGCCGGTCGGCCTTCCGGGCAACCCTTGACTGGCCGCTCAGGCCTTGGCGGCGGCCTTGGCCCAGCTGTCCTTGAGGGTGACGGTGCGGTTGAAGACGGGTTTTCCAGGCGCGGAGTCCTTGGTGTCGGCGCAGAAGTAGCCCACGCGCTCGAACTGGACGCGCTGGCCGGGGCCGGCGAGGAGCAGGGAGGGTTCGACGCGGGCGCGCGCGGTCCTGAGCGAGGCGGGGTTGAGGTGGGCGCGCCAATCCTCGCCCTCGGCGAGGTCGTTGAGGTCCTCCTTGAGGAAGAGGCGGTCGTAGAGGCGGATCTCCACGTCGCCGGCGTGGGCCTCGGAGACCCAGTGGATGGTGCCCTTGACCTTGCGGCCGTCGGGCGCGT
>JAURJZ010000001.1 GCA_030831965.1 Verrucomicrobiota bacterium | reverse complement strand
GCCTACGTCCCGACCAACGTCATCTCCATCACCGACGGGCAGGTCTTCCTCCAGACCGACCTCTTCAACCAGGGCATCCGCCCCGCCGTCTCCGTCGGCCTCTCCGTCTCGCGCGTCGGCTCCGCCGCCCAGATCAAGGCCTTCAAGCAGGTCGCCGGCAAGGTGAAGGGCGAGCTCGCCCAGTACCGCGAGCTGGCCGCCTTCGCCCAGTTCGGCTCCGACCTCGACGCGCAGACCAAGGGCGTCCTCGACAAGGGCGACCGCTTCGTCGAGCTCTTCAAGCAGCCCCCCAACGCCCCCAAGGCCGCCGAGATCCAGGTCGCCCTCATCTGGGCGATGCAGTCCGGCTACTTCGCCGACATCGCCGTCAAGTCCGTCCAGGCCGCCGCCGCCGCCCTCCAGACCCACCTCGAGAGCGCCAAGCCCAAGGTCCTCGACCGCATCCGCCTCGGCGAGAAGATCGACGACGCCGGCGCCGCCGAGCTCAAGTCGGCCTGCGACACCTGGAAGCGCAGCTTCAAGGCCTGACCAACCGCCCGCCCCCGCGCCCGCACGCCGCCATGCCCAAGGGACTCCGCGAGATCCGCAACCGCATCAAGTCGGTCAAGAGCACGGGCCAGATCACCCGCGCGATGCAGCTCGTCGCGTCGTCCAAGATGAAGAAGGCGCAGGACGCCGCCAAGGCCGGCCGCGACTACGCCGAGCTCCTCGGCGAGATCCTCGACACCGCCGTGCACAAGGTGGGCGAGCTCAGCCACCCCCTGCTCGTCCGCCGCGAGGCCAAGGTGCGCGGCATCCTCCTCGTCACGCCCGACAAGGGCATGTGCGGCGCCCTCAACAGCAACCTCATCCGCGCCGCCTCCGAGATCGAGGGCGCCGCCTTCGTCACCCTCGGGCGCAAGGGCCGCCAGGCGCTCGCCCGCGCCGGCCGCACCCTGCTCGGCGACTTCCCTGTGACCGACCGCGCCACCTTCGCCGAGGTCCGGCCCGCCGCCGAGTTCCTCCTCCGCGCCTTCACCGAGGGCAAGGTCGACACCGTCGAGGTCCTCTACGCCCACTTCAAGAACACCCTCGTCCAGGCCCCCCGCCTCCTCCGCCTCCTCCCCGCTGACAGCCTGGTCGAGCAGGCCCGCGAGCTGCGCGCCAAGCTCGGCCTGCCCGAGCCCAGGATCGAGGCCGACGAGCGCGAGATGATCTTCGAGCCCGGCGCCGCCGAGATCCTCGCCGAGCTGCCCGCCCTCTTCTTCAAGCAGGCCGTCCACCAGGCCATCCTCGAGGCCAAGGCCTCCGAGCACAGCGCCCGCATGGTCGCGATGAAGGCCGCCACCGACAACTCCAAGAAGATCGCCGCCGCGCTCTCCCTCGAGTACAACAAGGCGCGCCAGGCCGCCATCACCCAGGAGATCCTCGAGCTCACCGCCGGGGCCTCCGCCCAGTCCTGAACCCCCTTCCCAACCCATCCCCACCCTTCAACATGAGCACCACCGGCACAATCACCCAGGTCCTCGGCGCCGTCGTCGACGTCCAGTTCCCCGCGGACAAGGTCCCCGAGATCTACAACTCCGTCCACATCGACTACAAGGTCGAGGGGCGCCCGACCAAGCTCGTCCTCGAGGTCCAGCAGCACCTCGGCTCCGGCCTCGTCCGCACCGTCGCGATGAGCACCACCGAGGGCCTCGTCCGCGGCATGCCCGCCGCCGACACCGGCGCGCCCATCACCGTCCCCGTCGGCAACGGCGTCCTTGGCCGCATCTTCAACGTGACCGGCGACGCGGTCGACGAGCGCGGCGATGTCAAGGCCGAGAAGCGCTACCCCATCCACCGCCAGCCCCCGCCCCTCACCGAGCAGAAGACCTCGGCCGAGCTCCTCCCCACCGGCATCAAGGTCATCGACCTCATCTGCCCCTTCGTCAAGGGCGGCAAGGTCGGCGCCTTCGGCGGCGCCGGCGTCGGCAAGACCGTCGTCATCATGGAGCTGATCAACAACATCGCCATGAAGCAGGGCGGCTTCTCCGTCTTCGCCGGCGTCGGCGAGCGCTCCCGCGAGGGCAACGACCTCTACCATGAGATGTCCGAGGCGGGCGTCATCGACCAGAAGGACCTCTCCAAGTCCAAGGTCGCCCTCGTCTACGGCCAGATGAACGAGCCCCCCGGCGCCCGCATGCGCGTCGCCCTCTCCGCCCTCGCCATGGCCGAGTTCTTCCGCGACGAGCAGAACCGCGACGTCCTCCTCTTCGTCGACAACGTCTTCCGCTTCTCCCAGGCCGGCTCCGAGGTGTCCGCCCTCCTCGGCCGCTCGCCTTCCGCGGTCGGCTACCAGCCCACCCTCGCCTCCGAGATGGGCAACCTCCAGGAGCGCATCACCTCGACCACCAAGGGATCGATCACGTCCTTCCAGGCCGTCTACGTCCCGGCGGACGACCTGACCGACCCCGCCCCCGCCAACACCTTCGCCCACCCCGACTCCACCGTCGTGCTCGAGCGCCGCATCGCCGAGCTCGGCATCTACCCGGCCGTCGACCCCCTCGCCTCCACCTCCACCGCCCTCGCCCCCGAGGTCGTCGGCGAGCGCCACTTCCGCGTCGCCCGCGGCGTGCAGGGCCTCCTCCAGCGCTACAAGGACCTGCAGGACATCATCGCGATCCTCGGCCTCGACGAGCTCTCCCCCGAGGACAAGCTCGTCGTCTTCCGCGCCCGCAAGGTGCAGAAGTTCCTCTCCCAGCCCTTCCACGTCGCCGAGGTCTTCACCGGCTCGCCCGGCAAGTACGTCGCGCTCGACGACACCATCCGCGGCTTCGAGATGATCCTCTCCGGCGAGCTCGACCAGGTGAACGAGAACGACTTCTACATGAAGGGCTCCATCGACGAGGTCCTCGAGGCCTCCGCCAAGGCCAAGGCCGCCGACACCCCCAAGGCCAAGGCCTGAGCCCCATGCCCCTCAAGGTCGAGATCGTCACCCCTGACCGGCGCGCCTACGAGGGCGAGGCCGACAGCGTGACCCTGCCGACCACCCTCGGCAGCATCGGCATCCTGCCCGGCCACATCCCCCTCACCGCCCTCATCGCCGCCGGGGAGGTCGACCTCTCCCGCGACGGCCAGGTCACCCGCCTCGCCATCGACCGCGGCTTCGTCCGCGTCGTCGGCGACAAGGTCTCCGTCGTGACCGAGGGCGCCATCGACAGCGCCAAAATCGACCTCGCCGCCGTCGAGCAGGCCGAGGCCCGCGCCCGCGAGGCCGTCGAGAAGGCCAAGACCCAGAAGGGCGCCGACCCGACCGAGGTCGCCAAGCTCGAGCAGATTCTCCGCTTCGCCGCCGTCCAGCGCCTGGTCAAGGGTCGCGCCTCCCCCGGTCTGGCGGACTAGGCGCCCGCCGCCGCCCGGCTTCGGGCAAGCGGAACTTGCCCCGACCTCCCGGGTCGGGCAACCTCGCGCCGTGATTAGATCCGCGATCACCGTCTCGCTCGTCGCCCAGGCCAAGGGCGGTCCCTTCGTCTACTGGGACGGGCTCGACGCCGCGGCGGCCGACGCCTCGAGGCTGGGCTTCGACGCGCTCGAGGTCTTCGCGCCGTCCGCCGCCGCGATCGACCGGCCGGCGCTCCATGCCTCCCTGGAACGGCACGGCCTCGCCGCCGCGGCCTTCGGCACGGGTGGCGGCTGGCTCGTCCACCAATGGCACCTGACCCACGCCGACCCCGCCGTCCGCCGGCAGGCCCGCGAGTTCATCCGCGCGATCATCGACGTCGGAGGCGAGTTCAAGGCCCCGGCCATCATCGGCTCGATGCAGGGCAAGGCCGAGGGCGGCGTGTCCCGCGACCAGGCCCTGGACTGGCTGGCCGAGGCGCTCGCCGACCTCGGCGCCCACGCCGGGCGGCACGGCGTGCCCCTGCTCTACGAGCCGCTCAACCGCTACGAGACCAACCTGCTCAACCGCCAGCTCGACGCCGCGCAGTTCCTCGGGGCGCGCCGGCTCGACAACGTCAGGCTGCTCTGTGACCTGTTCCACATGAACATCGAGGAGGTCTCGGCCGCCGACGCGCTCCGCGCCTGCGGAAGCCGCGTCGGCCACGTCCACTTCGCCGACAGCAACCGCCGGGCGGTCGGCTTCGGCCACACCGACGTCACCCCGGTCGTCGCCGCGCTCAAGGACATCGGCTTCGCCGGCTACCTCTCCGGCGAGATCCTCCCGCTGCCCGACCCCGAGGCCGCCGCCGCGCAGACCATCAAGGCCATCCGCTCCCACTTGCCCCGCTAAGACCATGCTCAAGCACCAGCTCATCCACCCGAGGATTTCCGAGGTCCTTGCCCGCGCCGGCCATCACTCGGTCATCCTGATCGCCGACGGGAACTACCCGGTCTGGGGCAAGAAGGGCCCCAACGCCGAGCTGGTCTCGCTCAATCTCTCGCCGGGCATCCCGACCGTCGCGCAGGCCCTCCGCGCGCTCCTCAGCGCGGTCCCGGTCGACGCCGTCAACACGATGGGCATCCCGGCCGACGACGCCTACGCGCAGCAGGGCGAGCCGCCGGCGTGGGCCGAGTTTCGCCAGGAACTGCGGCTGGCCGGCCTGAGGCACGAGCTCCGGCCGATCCTGAAGTGGGATTTCTACAAGGCGGTCGAATCCCCCGACCACCTCCTCACCATCCAGACCGGCGACCAGGCCCTCTGGGCCAACGTGCTCCTCACCGTCGGCTGCCGCACCGCCTGATTTTCACCCCCCATGAAGACCCGCCCCCTCGGCCAGACCGGGATCGAGCTCCCCATCCTCAGCTTCGGCGCCTCGTCGCTCGGCCAGGAATTCCGCAGCGTCGCCCTCGACGAGGCCCTGAAGTCCGTCCAGGTCGCCCTCGACTGCGGGCTCAACTTCATCGACACGTCGCCGTTCTACGGCCGCGGCATGTCCGAGGTGCTCCTCGGCATCGCCCTCCGGGGCGTCCCGCGCGACAGCTACAGGCTCTGCACGAAGCTCGGCCGCTACGACATCTCGCACTTCGACTTCTCCGCCAGGCGGGTCGCCGAGAGCATCGACGTCTCCCTGCACCGCCTTGGCACCGACCACCTTGACATCGTCCTCTGCCACGACATCGAGTTCGTGCCGATGCAGCAGATCGTCGACGAGACCCTCCCGGCCCTCCGCAAGGCGAGGCAGGCCGGCAAGGTGAGGGCCATCGGCTTCAGCGGCTACCCGCAGAAAATCTTCAGGTTCATCTGCGACCAGGCCGACGTGGACTGCGTCCTCAGCTACAACCAGTACACCCTCCAGAACACGCGCTTCGCCGACGAGACCGTGCCCTACCTCAAGGCCAAGGGCGTCGGGATCATGAACGCCGGCCCGTTCAGCGCCCGCCTGCTCACCAACGCCCCGCTGCCCGCCTGGCTCAAGGAGCCGGAGAGCGTGAAGGCCGCCGCCCGCGCCGCCGCCGCGCATTGCGCCGCCAGGGGCGTCGACATCGCGAAGCTCGCCCTGCAGTTCTCCATCCGCCACCCCGACATCGCCACCACCGTGACGGGCAGCGCGAACCCCCAGAACATCCGCAACTGGGCCCGCTGGGCCGAGGAGCCCATCGACGCGCAGCTGCTGGCCGAGGTGCTCGCCCTCTTCGCCCCGGTCAGGAACCTCGGCCACGCCGAGGGCCTGCCGGAGAACAACTGAACATGAGAGCCGTCCGCCTCGACCGACCCCGCCAGCTCTCCCTGGTGGACATCCCCGAGCCCCCCGCGCCCGGCGAGGGCGAGGCGCTGGTCCAGGTCCACCGGGTCGGCATCTGCGGCACGGACTTCGGGGGCTACCTCGGCAAGATGCCGTTCTTCTCCTATCCCAGGATTCCGGGCCATGAGCTCGGGGTCGAGGTGCTGGCGGTCGGTCCCGGGGTGGCCAATGTCCGCCCCGGCGACCGCTGCGCCGTCGAGCCCTACCTGAATTGCCGGGAATGCCACGCCTGCCTGCGGGGTTTCCCCAACTGCTGCGAGAACCACCGCACGCTCGGGGTGATGTGCGACGGCGGCCTGGCCGAGAGGATCACGCTGCCCGCGCGAAAGCTCCACCCCTCCTCGCGGCTCAGCTACGACCAGCTCGCCTTGGTCGAGACGCTGGCCATCGGTT
>JAURJZ010000023.1 GCA_030831965.1 Verrucomicrobiota bacterium | reverse complement strand
GGCCGCTTCCTCACCTCGAGCCTCCAGGAAGGCAACTGGACGCCGGCCTCGGCCCTCGTGCAGGTCGACCTCGCCGCGCCCGGAGCGCGACACTTCGGCCTGGGCGGGCCGCGCGGCGGGAAGCCGATCGACCTCCCCCTGATCCAGCTGCCCCGGGGCGAGGACAACTCGAGCGCGGGACAAGTCTTCCTCGGGAAGGGACTCTGGCCGACCCTCGCCGGCCCCTCGGGCAACCTCGTGCACTTCTCCTACGGCTCGGCGACCGCCTGGCTGGTCACGCGGCAGCAGGTGGACGGCGTCTGGCAGGGCGCGGCGACGCGCCTGGGGGCGTCGATGAACTCCGGCGCCCAGCAGGGACGCTTCCACCCGCGCGACGGGCACCTCTACGTGACCGGGCTGACCGGCTGGCAGACCTACACGCCCGACGACGGCTCGCTGCACCGCCTGCGCCACACCGGCGGCGCGCCCCTGCCCGTCGCCCACGCCGCGCACGCCAACGGGGTGCGGATCGACTTCGACCTGCCGCTCGAGGCGGCGGCCGCCGGGCGCGCCGCCGCGCACTTCGCGCAGTGCTGGAACTACCGCGAGCCGACCGGCGCCTACGGCTCGCCCGAGTTCTCCGTCCGGCATCCAGGCACGCCCGGCCACGACCCGCTGGCCATCCGCGCGGCGCACGTGCTCGAGGGCGGGAAGGGCGTCTTCCTCGAGATCCCCGACCTGACGCCCGCCAACCAGGTGCACCTGCGCGTGGCGACGTCGGGCTCGCGCTCCATCGACCTCTTCCTGACCGCGCACCGCCTGGCTCCCGACTTCACCGGCTTCCCGGGCTACGTCGCCCGGCCGAAGCCCGCCCACGAGGGACACGCCGCGGCGGCCCCGGCCGCCGGCAACACCGCGGCCATCCGGCCCATCCCCTGGGAGAGCGAGCTGTGCGACCGGCCGACGCGCCCCGTGCTGCTTCGCGCGGGAACGGGCCTGCAGTTCGAGACCAAGGAGCTCCGGGCGCGGCGAGGGGAATGGATCGCGCTCACGTTCGAGAATCCCGACGGGATGTCGCACAACTGGCTCCTCGCCAAGCCGGGGTCGGCCGACCGCGTGGCGGACCTCGCGGGCAAGCTGGCCGGCCAGCCCGACGCGCACGCGCGCCACTACGCTCCGGACAGCGACGATGTCCTCGCGCACACGCGCGTGGTCGACCCGGGCAAGTCGACCCTCATCCGCTTCCAGGCGCCGGCGCAGCCCGGACGCTATCCCTACCTCTGCACCCTGCCCGGCCACGCCGTCCTCATGCGGGGCGAGCTGGTCGTGGAGTGAGGGCGCCCCGCGCTCAGCGCATCCGGCGGTAGAGGGCGACGAGCGCGGCGAGCAGGCCGAGCCCGGCGATGGCGAGACCCGCGATGGCTCCGGCGCCCAGGGCGGCGGGCGCGGGGGGCTCGGGCTCGACGCGGGGCGTCGCGGGGGCGAGGCGGACCTCGCCGGGCTCGGGGGCTGGCGCGACCGCCGGCGCGGCGGGGACGGGAGCGACGGCGGCCGCGGGGGGAGGCGCGGGGGGCTCGACGGGATCGGGACGGAAGGGGCAGCGCCCCTCGCAGCCCGCGAGCAGCAGGGCGAGGAGGAGGGAGGGGAGGGGCGACGGGCGCATGGGGAATCATTGGGGCGGCGGACGGCGCGGCGCAAGCGCGCTTCCCCGGCCGGCCGGGAACCGGCCCGGCTGCGGCGGCCCAGCGCATTCTTCTTGCATATTCCACTAAACTTGTCTTGATGACACACCTGCGGGTTGACCCGCCGGCATCGGCCGGCATCTGTTCCGCTCCCCGACCCCGTCCGGCAAGGTATCCGGAAAACGAGCCTCGGCGACTGCGGCTGCGGTTGGCGCGCAAAACCCCGGGTTTTCGCGCCCCTCGCGTTTTGGCCGCGCGGGGAGGGGTATAGTTGCAGGCCCTTCGCTTTCCATGAACCAACGCACCATCCTGACCCGCCACATCGACTCGACCCTCACCCTCGCGGCCGCCGCCGACAAGCTCCTCGAGGCCACCCAGATCAACCCCCTCCTCGACAACCTGTACCTCGACGACAGCTCGGGCGGCCTCCTGCGCATCGGCGGGCCCGACCTCCGGGGGGATATCCTCGTCCGCCCTGCCAGGGACAAGGGCGAGGGGGTCGTCGCCCACTTCCGGCAGGGGGACCGCCCGGTCTTCCGGGCCTTGGTGGCCGCGACCGAGGGCGGCTGGACGGTGCGCCGGCGCCAACCGGCGTCGACCGAGGGCCTCGACCTCCTGGACTTCATCCAGGACGCGCACCGCGTCAGCCGCTGCAGGAGGATCCAGTTCGCGGATGCCGCCCTCGATGACGCCCTGGGGTGCGAGTTCGAGGAGGTTGACGCGCTGGTTCGTTTCCTGGTCGAGCTCGAGGTGCACGGGGAGGACGAACCCATCCTCGACGACACGCCCCGGGGGGCTGAGCCGAGCCTGGAGGCGGTGAGGAAATCCCTGGCCGGCACGGAGCGCGTCATCCTGCACGGGGGCAGGCGGATTGTCCTGCGGCACCGGCAGGTGCTGGAGGGCCGGCGCAACGATCTCAACCTCGTCGTCCACTACGCCCGCCTGCCCGGGCGGGGCGGATTCGTCATCGGCGGCCTCGCCGACCAGCCCGCGGCGTGAGGGGCTCGGACCGAAAGCGATGTCGAAATTCCGTCCGCGTCCCAAAGCCGGCCACCTCGAGGTGCGCCGCATCGACACCCCCCTGCCCTTCGCCGAATGGGCGGGCGAGGTCGAGCGGCGGCTAGCGGGCCGTCCCGAGCTGGGTCTTTTCGCCGACCCGGGCGAGCGGCTGCTGCGGGTGGGCGGGCTCGGCTTGCGGGGCGACATCCTCATCCGGCGGGAGCAAGCGGAATGCGAGAGCCGGCTGCTGCTGGCCTCGCGGCGCGGGGATCGCGCCGCCGTCGAGGCCTTGGCGGGGGCCATGGGCCCGGCGATGCGCGAGAGGGCGGACGAGCCTTCGCCGCGCGAGGGGCTGGCGTTGCTGGGCTTCCTGCAGTCGGACCTGATCCTGGAATGCGCGCGCCACGTCGAGATCTCGGGCCGCGCGCTGGAGGACGCCTTCAGCTGCGGCTTCGATGGGCTCGACGAGCTGCGGATGCGGTTGGCCGACCTGAACGGCGAGGCGATGCTGGGGAAACGCGCCGTCCCGATGATCCACTGCGACGGGGGGATGTCGCATGCCGAGATCGCGGCCGGCGCGCCGTTCGCGATCCTGCACCGCGGCCGCAGGCTCTTCCTTGGCCGGACGGAGAGGCTGAGAACGCCCCGGGCAAGGCTTGCCGTTCATGTCGCGATGGTGCCGGAGAGCCGCCTGTGCGTGGTGGGGGCGCTGTCCGGGACGGCTTGCTGAGGGCCGGGGAGGGAACCGCGGGTCGGGCCTGGTTGTCGCAACCGGATGTCCTCCCGGCGCGACTTTCTCCTGAAGATGTCCCTCCTCGGCCTCGCCGCCGGGGGCCCGGGCCGGCTGGTCACTCCGGCCCAGGCCGCGGGGGCCAAGCCCGCGGGGGCCCTGCGCCTGGCGCACCTGACGGACATCCACATCGACGACAACCCCGTGGCCCGCAAAGGCCTGGCCCATTGCCTCAGGGCGGCGCGCGAGGCGGGGGCTACGGCCATCCTCAACACGGGCGACAGCTTCCGGAAGCTCGATGGCTCCACCCTCGCGCAGGTGCAGCCGATGTGGCGGGCGTGGACGGAGGTGACGCGCGACTGCCCCCTGCCCATCCATTCCTGCCTGGGGAACCACGACCTGTGGACGCCCCCGCAGGCCGACGCGGCGAGCCACGCCGGCCACCCGGGCCTGGGCCAGGGCGGCAGGACGGAGGCGATGCGCGTGCTCGGCATGCCCGCGGCCTGGCACGCGGTGCGGGTCGGCGGCTGGAGGTTCCTGATGTGCGACAGCATCTCGGGCGAGAAGCGCTACGCGTTCGGCGCGGAGCAGCTGGCCTGGATCGAGCGCGAGCTGGCCGGGCTGGGCGAGGGCGAGCACGCCGCGCTCTGCTGCCACGTGCCGATCCAGTCACCCGGCGCCTGGATGTGGATGGTCAACCGCTCGGCGCCCGAGAAGTGGACGTTCCCCTACGGCGACCTGCAGCGCGACCTCAGGGAGGTGACCGACCTGCTGCGGCGCTTCCCCCGGGCCAGGGCGGTGCTCAGCGGGCACATCCATTACGTGGACGCGGTGGATTACCTCGGCGTGCGCCACCTGAACAGCGGCGCGGTCTCCGGCAACTGGTGGAAGGGCGACGGCGTGCTCGACCGCGACTTCCCGCCGGCCTTCGCGATCGTCGACTTCCATCCCGACGGCCGGGTCGAGCGCCAGATGGTGACCTACGCGCTCTGAGACCCGGAGCCTAGCGGACGGGCGTGAGGGTGAGCTCCTTGAGGGTGACGCCGCGGCTGCCCTCGGCGAGATCGACCTGCAGGATGTTGGCGCCCTCGGCGAGGCTGACCTCGACGGCGGGGGTGGATTGCCAGAGGCCGACGGTGTGGGGGATGGCGAGGTTGGACGCGGGCTGGCCCGCGCCGGCGGAGACGAGCAGGCGCTGGCCGGCCTGGAGCGTGGCGACGCGCGCGCTGAGGGCGTAGCGTCCGGCCTTGGGCGCGTCGATGCGGTAGGAGGCCTTGTGGCCGGCGAGCCAGTGGGCCTGCATGCCGCCGCCGTGGCTGGGCGCGACATGGGCCTGGCCGGCCATCCGCTGGCCGGCGACGATGGGGACGACGAGGGAGCCGTCGCGCGCGGTGACGCGCCGGTCGGCCTCGGCGACGGCGGCGGCGTCGACCTTCTGGGCGCCCTTGGCCTCGTTGGCCTCGGCGAGCTCCTGGCCGAGGGGGCCGAGGGCGACGGTGCTGGAGGCGAGGGCGGCGGCCTGGCGGTGGGCGAGGTGGCTCCAGAGGCCGCCGATGACCTTCTTGCGCTCGTTGCGCGGGGTCTCGCCGAGCACGAGGGAGACCCAGCGGGCGCGGAGGACCTTGGCGAAGGCGTCGCCGCGGGCGCGGGCCTGGGTCTCGAGGAGAAACTCGCTGCCGCTGGTGACGGCCTCGTCCTTGTCCCACCAGCTGGCGTGGAAGCCGGCGCCGAGGTTGACCACCCAGCCCTTGGGGGTCCAGTGGCTGAGCGCGGCGTGCTTGTGCTGGGTGACGCCCCAGGTGGGGATGCCGTGGGCGCGGAGGATGAAGCGGCCGAAGAAGGCGCGGCGGCCGCAGACCCCGCCGTTGAGGGGAATGTTCTGGTATTGGTGGAGCGAGGGGAGGTCGTCCTTGACGTTCTGCGAGCCGTAGCGGACGTCGGTGCGGACGAGCATGACGTAGCGCCAGCCGAGGTCGGCGAGCGAGCCGTGGTCGGGGCGGTAGACCCGCATCATGGCGCGGCCCCAGGCGAGGATCTCGTCGGGCGCGTCGGAGTTGACGGCCATGCGCATCTCCCAGGCGCCGAGCTGGGCGAAGGTGGGGTCGAGCTCGCCGTCGAGGAAGGCCTTCTCGTAATGGCGGTAGCGCGCGACGGGGTCGACCGCCTCGGGCGCCCCGACCCGGTCGGCGGTGTTGTTCTGGGCAATGGGCTGGGCGTGCTCGAGGGCCACCGCAAGGGCCAGGCGGCGCAGGACGCCGTCCGAGGCGCGGGGGCTGGCCGAGCGAATGGCGTCAAGTATCTCCATCGCCCTGCCCCACTGGCCGAACTTGGCGCCGCCGGCGGCGAGCATCTCCCGGAGGAGGGCTTGGTCGCCGAGAAGCTGCTCGACCAGGCGGGCTTGGGCGGGGCCGCGCGAGGCGAAGGCGGCGAGGGCGCGGGGCGTGGCCTGGGTGAGGACGGCGGCCTCGGCGAGGCGGGCGTCGAGACGGTCGGAGTCGAGGAAGGGCTGGACGGTGGCGAGGAGACGGGCGGCCGTGGCGGACTCGGCCTCGCGGGACTTGGCGAGGGCGGCCTTGGCGGCCTCGAGGGCGGCCTTGAGCCTGGGCTCGTCGGCCCTGAGCTTGTCGTAGGCGGCCTGGCGCTCGGCGAGGGCCTTGACGCCCTCGGCGCGGTTGGCCTGCCACTTGGCGAGGTCGGC
Organism: Verrucomicrobiota bacterium; assembly: GCA_030831965.1. Classification (GTDB taxonomy): domain Bacteria; phylum Verrucomicrobiota; class Verrucomicrobiia; order Opitutales; family UBA953; genus UBA8828. The sequence continues at coordinate 5,210 of JAURJZ010000023.1, read as the reverse complement.
GCGGGCGGCCTCGCGGGCCGCGTCGGTCGAGGCCTTGGCAAGGGCGGCTTCGGCTCGGGCGATCTCCTTGTCGGCCCCGCCGATCCACTTGCCCTTGGCGTGGTCGACAAGGCCCTTGGCGGAGCCAATGGGCTCGAGGGACTTCTGGGCGGCGTCGATCTCGGCCTGAGCGGCGGCGGAGCGGGTCACGAGCTCGCGGAGCTGCGAGACCTGGGCGGGGTCGACAACGGGAAGGGCCTTGGAGATGTCGGCCACCAGGGCGGCGAGCCGGGCGGCGTAGTCGGACTCGAGCTTGGCGCCGGCGGCGTCGAGCGGGGCGGGCGGGGCCGAGGCGTCGGGCTTGGCAGGCAGGCAGGGCGCCGCGGCGAGCAGGCCGGTGGCGAGGAGAAGCAGCGGTCGGGGTTTCACGGGGCGGGGTGCTCAGGCCAATGGGACGCCCGGGACGGGCGCGAGGTTCCGCCGGGGGACAAAATCGCGGGGCGCCTCAGGACTGGGCGTCGCGGCAGAGGCGGTTGAGCATGCGGAAGGGGACGACGGGGTCGCCGGGGACGACGAAGCAGGGGCTGATGCCCGTGGCCTGGTCGACGGCGAACCCGTCCTTGTAGCCCGTGATGTCGATCACCCGCTCGAGCTTGACCGCGACGTTCCTGAGGTGCCCGTTGAAGAGCACGCGGCGGTTGGTGATGGCGACGACACCCTGGCCGGCGCTGACGAAGCGGTCCTCGGTGTGGCGCATGCCGCGGTAGCTGCCCATGCGCCAGGAGAGGCCCCTCATGATGGGGATGCGCACGGAGGGCCCGCCGTAGGTGAGGCCGACGGTGACGCGCCGCATCTGGAAGAGCTCGGCCTCGCTGGTCCAGTGGCAGACCTCGCCCCGGCCCAGGATCATGTCGCACTCGACCACAGGCAGCTCGCCATGCTCGGCCTGCCAGCGGGACTCGCCGGCGGCGAGGCGGGCGGCGAGGTCGGGATGGTTGTCGAGAGGAAAGGCGAAGCCGGCGGCGTAGGCGCGGAGGGCGCGCGCGGCGGCGGGCGAGAGGGCCGCCGCGGGATTGTCCTTGCCGCCGAGGAGGAACTCGAAGTGCGCGCGGAGCACGGGGGCGCGGGAGGCGGCGAGGGCGGGCTCGGGGAGGCCGAGGCGGGACTCGATGCGGCGGATGGCCTGGATGGTCTCGTCGGTCGGGCGCTCGTCGCGCAGGGCGAGGGTGAGCTGCTCGGCGTGGTGGCGGAGGCAGGCGGCGTCGAGCTCCCTGCCCGCCTTGTCGGCCGGCAGGCCGAGGGCGGCGGCGAGGCGGGCGATGAGGCCGCGCTCGTCGCCGGAGACCGCGCCGTCGGCGAGGACCATGCCGACGTGGGCCTCGTGCCACCTGCGGAGGGTGTCGGCGCAGCGGCGGCGAACGTTGCAGCGGCAGGCGGCGTCGAGCGCGGCGAGGGCCTCCGGGGCGATGGCCGAGGGGTCGGGCGCTGCGGCGAGCAGGTCCCAGAGCCGCGCGAGGCACTCGGTCTCGGAGGCCCGGCCGAGGACGCGGTCGAGGAGGGACGGGGGCTGGGGGACGGGGCGGGCGAAGGGGAGCTTGGAGTGGGCGGCGAGCAGGAGGGGCAGCGCGCGCCAGGCGTCCATGCCGGCGTGCCAATAGTGGTCGGTCTCGAGGAACTCCCCCGAGGCGAAGCGCGCGCGGGCCTCGTCGAGGCCAACCTGGTCGATCACCTGCCCTGCGCGGGCGATGTGGATTTCCATTGGCACATCACAAGAGAACGCCGGAGGCGTTCCAGCCCAAAGGAAGGGCTGAGGGCGAGAGGGCCAGCGCGCCTACCGGCGCCGACGCCGCAGGGCGGCGAGGGCGAGCGCGAGGCCGCCCAGCCCGAGGCCGTAGGTCGAGGGCTCTGGGACGGGCGTCGAGATCCGCAGGAAGCTGAGGTTGGCGTAGTTGGCGGCCAGGTTGTCGACCACAAGGGTGATGGTGCCGTTGGCGTCGGTCTGGATCCCTCGCCACTCGAGCCAGCCGTTGGGACCCTCGAGGGCGCCGTTCCAAGCGCTATCGGGCTGCTGGGTAATCGAGCTGATGCCGACGACGGAATTGAGGGTGATGATCCGGTCGACGAAGTCGCCCCCGCTGAAGACCTCGAGCAGGTAGGTGGAGAGGGACGACAGTCCGCTGATGACAACGGTGCCGACCTGGGCGCCGGAGTCGTAGAAATAGATGCGGTCCTGGGCGCCGGCGCCGCCGTCGTACCAAGCGGGCAGCACGCTGAAGGCGCCGCCGGAGTAGTCCGTGGTCCACCCGGTGCCGGTGATGGAGAGGCCGGAGGCCTGGCCGGTGCCGTGGTCGATTAGGCTGGTGGTGCCGCCGACCAAGGTGGCGGCCGAAAGGGAGTTCCAGCCCTGACCGCCGGTGCCGCCGGCGAGCGAGAAGTCGACCCGGACATCGAGGGCCTGGGCCGAGGCGGCGAACAGCAACACGGGGAGCACCGGGCGCATGGCTTTCAAAAAATTATTCTCATGCCTTGTGACAAGACAATAAAGGCGCTGTAGGCCCAAGGAATCAGGCCGCCGGCTAGCGCAAGGGTGTTGGCCAACAGCCCGAGCCCTTAGGCAAGGGCGCGGGCGAGGGCCAGGTCCTTGCGGGTGAGGCCGCCGGCGTCGTGGGTGGTGAGGCTGAGGGCCACCTTGTTGTAAGAGAGGGTGATGTCGGGATGATGGTTGAGGGCCTCGGCGGGCGCGACGAGGCGGTTGACGAATTGGACGGCCGAGGGGAAGTCGGCGAAACGGTAGGTGCGGTGGAGGGCCTTCCCGTCGGAGGACCACCCGGGGAGGGAGCGCAGGGCCTCGGCGATCTCGATGGAGGTGAGAAGCATGGGAGGAAAGGTGCGGCCGAGGCGGGGGATGTCAAAGGGGGTCAGGCCGTCAATTGACACGCGGCGGTGTCAATTGACGGCCTGACCCCTTAGGGCTTGATCCAGCCGAGGGTGACCAGGAAGGCGTCGGCCTCGGCCAGGGTGCTGCGGAAGTGTTCGCCGGCGTTGAAGAAGCCGTGGCCGGCGCCGTCGTAGCCGACCAGCTTGCAGGGACGGGCGGCCTTTTTCATGGCGGCCTCGAAGGCGACGGCGGAGGCGTAGGGGACGGTGGCATCGGCCTTGCCATGCAGGATGAGGGTCGGGGGCGTGTGGGGTCCGACGTGATGCGCGGGCGAGATTTCCCGCGCCTCAACCCCAAGCCGCCTGGCGCCGAGGTCGGCCATCCCGCTCCCGGGTTGCCAGCCCTCGATGGGGGCGAGGGCGCAGGCGGGGTTGAAGAGGATGAGGGCGTTGGGCCGCTCGTCGCTGCCGAAGCCGCCGACCGTGCCGGTGCAGGCGGCGAGGTGGCCGCCGGCGGAGCCGCCGGAGGCGGCGATTCTCCGGGGATCGACGCCGAGGCGCGGGGCGTTTTGCCGGACCCAGGCGAGGGCGGACTTGGCGTCCCTCACGCACTCCACGGCGGGCACGCCGTGGCGGGAGCGGACACGGTAGTCGGCGAGGATGGCGACCATGCCCCGCGAGGCGAAATGCCGGGCCTGCTTCTCGAACTGGGCCGGGGTGCCGGAGTTCCAGCCCCCGCCGAAGAAGAAGACGATGGCGGGCTTGCGCGAGGCGGGGTCGGACTCGCCGAAAATCCAGAGCCTGAGATCGGTCGTCCCGACTTTGCCGTAGGTCTCGACGCGGGCATCCTTGAACGCGGGCGGGTAGGCCGGCTGCGCCAGCAGCGGGGCGGCGAGGAGGGAGAGGACGGCGTATATCCGGAATCTCACGGGGCGAGGAAGCGAGGATGCCAGCGGTTTGCGCCGCCGGATTCACCCCTTGGAGTCTTAGGCGCGGCGCCGGCGGCGCCGGAGGGCGACGGCGGACAGGGCGATGCCGCCGAGGAGGAGGCCGTAGGTGGAGGGCTCGGGAACGGCGGTGTAGGTGATTTGGATGTCGTTGCCGAGCTGCTGGAGGCCGAAGGAGGCGGCGGAGCGGACGTCGGAGAGGAGGTCGCCGGAGGCGTCGAGGTAGCTGGAGGAGATCTGGAGGTTGGAGAAGTTGTCGGTGGTTCCGCCGACGTCGTAGAGGAGCCAGCTGCGGTTGGAGGCCCAGAAGGCGTCGGCCCAGTCGACGGTGCCGGTGAAGACCAGGGCGAGGCTGACGCTGTCGCCGAAAAGCGGGCCGAGGAGGAGGTTGCCGGAGACGTCGATGCCGTCGAAGTTGGTGCCGCGGCCCGACTCGGTGTTGGCGTCGAGCTCCCACTGGACGAAGGTGCCGTCGGCGTAGTCGAGGTTGCCGGTGATGGCCTGGAGGCCGGGCGAGTTGCCGGGAGCGTGGGTGGCGCCGAGCTCAAGCTGGACATTGCCGACGATGGTGCCCGTGCCCTTGAGGGTGCCGGTGAAGCTGAGGCCGGCGGAGGAGGTGACGGTGCTGGAGGTGACGAAGGTGCCGCCGTAGGTGCCGTTGAGGGCGGTGTTGCCCGAGAAGCCGAGCGTGCCGGAGAAGGAGCCGGCGTTCTGGAGGGTGCCGCCCGCGAGCGTGATGGTGTTGGCGGCGGCGTGGTTGCCGAGGTTGAGGGTGGCGCCGGAGGCGACGGACACGGTGGCGGAGCCGAGGGCGGTGGCGTTGCCGACGGCGAGGGTGCCGGCGTTGACCGCGATGGAGGTGGCAGCGTTGGAGGCGCCGTTGAGGGTGAGGATGCCGGAGCCGTCCTTGGTCAGGGCGAAGGCGCCGGCGAGCGTACCGCCGAGGGTGATGTCGCCGGCGCCGATGGTGGTGGCGCCGCCGAGGGTGAGGTTGCCGCCGAGGGTCACGGCGGCGCCGCTGTTGACGAGGGCGCCGGCGGACGAAAGGCCGTCGCCGGCGAGGGTGAGGTTGTTGGAGGCGAGGGCGAAGCCGGCGAGGTCGAGGGCGGCGCCGGAGGCCACGGAGACGGCGCCGCCGCCCAGGGCGGAGGCGTTGCCGAGGACGAGGGTGCCGGCGTTGACGTTGGTCCCGCCGGTGAAGGTGTTGGCGGCGCCGAGCACGAGGGTGCCGGCGCCGTTCTTGGTCAGGCCGCCGCCGGTGCTGGTGGCGTGGGTGAGGAGGGCTTGGCCGACGGTGATGTCGAACCCGGCGGTGTCGAAGACGGCCCCGCCCGCCTTGACCTGCGCGCTGTTGAGGCCCTGGAGGAAGGTCGTGCTGGAGGCGCGCGCCTTGAGGGTGCCGCCGTT
>JAURJZ010000005.1 GCA_030831965.1 Verrucomicrobiota bacterium | reverse complement strand
GCCTTCGGCGCCGGAGCCCTTGAGATCAACGGTGGCGCGATCGGCAACACCAGCGGCTCCGCGGTCAGCATCCTCAATCCGGTCGCCGTCAACGCCGACTTCGGCCTCGGCACGGCCGCTTCCACCGGAGCGCTCAATCTCGGCGGCCCCATCGACCTCGGTGGCGCCTCGCGCACCGTCACCGTGGCCGACTCGGGCGCGTCCTTTGGCGGACCAGTCAGCAACGGCGACCTCGTCAAGGCCGGCACCGGCACCCTGACCGTCAACGGCCCCCTCTCCGTCGGCGCCGTCACCGTCAACAACGGCACCCTTCGCCTGGGCGGCGCCGGCGGCTTTGGTAGCGCCACCGTCTCCTTCGGCGAGTCGGCCACCGCCTCCGCCAAAATCCAGCTCAACGGCAAGTCCGCCACCCTCACCTCGCTTGCCGGCTCCGGCACGGTCGAGAACGGCGGCTCCGCCAACTCGACCCTCACCCTGAACCTCGCCTCGGCCGCGACGCTCGGCGCCTCGCTTGCCGACGGCACGGGCGGCGGCACCCTGGCCCTGGCCAAGTCCGGCGCCGGCCGGCTCACCCTCGGCGCCGCCTCGACCCACACCGGCGGCACTGTCGTCAACGAGGGTTCGGTTCTCGTCTCCAATGACAGCGCCCTCGGCGCCGGCGCCGTCACGGTGAAGGACGGGGCCTCGCTCCTGGCCGGCCTCGGTGCCACCATAGGAAACTCCATCAATGTCCGCCCGTCCGTGACCGGCGGCTTCATCATCTCCGAGTACATCGAGGGTTCCAACAACAACAAATACATCGAGCTTTTCAACGGCACCGGCGACACCCTGGACCTCAGCCAGTACCGCATGCGCCTGTATGCCAACGGTTCCGCGACCCCCACTAATTCGACCACCCTGGTCAACCTCAGCAGTTATAAGTCAACTCTGGGCGCCGGGGAGACCATGGTCCTCGCAAATTCCGGCGCCGCCGTCACTCCCGCGGGCCTCACCACCTACAGCGCCGGGGATCTCATGTTCTACAACGGCGACGACGCCATCGCGCTCGAGACTTCCGCCGGTGCCCGGATCGACATCTTCGGCGTGATTGGCAACGACCCGGGCTCCATCTGGGGCACCCTTGGCTCCGGCTACGAGACCGCTGAGCGCACGCTTGTCCGAAAGGCCTCCGTGCTCACCGGTGTCAGCGTCAATCCCTCGGGCACCGGCGCCTCCGCCTTTGCCACCCTCACCACCGAGTGGGACACCCTGCCTCAGAACACCGTTTCCAATCTCGGTAGCCACACCATGAACCTGCCCGCCGGGGTCGGCGCGACCATCGGCATCGAGGCCGAGAACGCCGGGGCCATCTTCTCCGGCGCCGTGTCCCTCGGCTCCAAGGCCATCCTCACCTCCGCCGCCGGCTCCACCGTCGTCCTCAGCGGTGTCATCTCAGGTGCCGCCGGCTTCGAGAAGGTCGGCGCCGGCACGGTCCGCCTCACCGGCAGCAACACCTTCTCGGGAGCCACCTCGGTCAGCGCGGGCACCCTCGAGCTGGGCTCAGCCGCCGCCCTCGGCACCTCGACCGTCACGCTCACCGGCGGGACGCTCGACATCAACGGCCAGGCTGTCGGCAACACCATCGTCCTCAACGGCGGCTCCGTGACCGGCACCGGCTCCCTCACCTCCGCCGCCGAGCTCGTCATCCAGTCCGGCACCCTCGCCTTCGTCAATCTCGGCACCTTCGGCGCGGCCGGTCTCACCCTTGACGGGGGCACCCTCGACCTGAACAGCCTGAACCCGACGAACATCATCACCTTCGTCTCGGGCTCCTTCCTCAACGCCTCCAGCTGGACCGGCTCGGTCTCCCCGACCGGCTCCGGCGACGTCACCTCGCAGCTCGCCGGGCTCTCCGGCATCGGCGGCGGCGTCCTCCTCGCCTCCGGGCAGTCCGCCAATCTCGGCGGCCTATCCCTCAACATCTCCTCCAACGGCGCCACCCTGAGCGGCCTCGCCACCTACACGGGGATCCTGACCCTCACCGGCGGCACCCAGAGCTTCTCCGGCCTCGGCGACCTCGGCTTCGGCCTCTACGTCAACGACGGCGCCACCGCCCAGTTCGGTTCCGGCGGCCAGGTCTGCTCCACGCCCACCCACTTCCGCTCCGGCGCCGCCATCCTCGGCGCCAATTACGCCGGCACGGTCAACGTCCTCGGCACCAACGTCTCAATCACCGGGACCAACATGACCTCGACCGCCGCGCTCAACGTGGCGACCGGCAACTCCATCTCGCTCAGCGAGGTCATCACCAACGCGATCACCCTCAACGGCGGCTCCATCACCGGCCTCAACCTCATCGGCGGCCAGCTCACGCTGCGCAGCGCCCTCGTCGCCAACGGCACCGTCGGCGCCATCAACAGCGGCAGCGCGGTGGTCATCGGCCAAGGCGGGCGTCTTGGCGGCAACGCCATCATCGTCGGCGATCTCAGCCAGGAGTCCGGCTCGGTTCTCGCCCCCGGCAATTCGCCCGGGAGCGTCCAGGTCGCCGGCAATGTCACCTTGGCCGGCGGCGCCATCTATGAGGTCGAGGCCATCCGCGTCGGCTCCATCGCCAACCCCGCCGCCGCCGGGACCGACTACGACACCACCGACGTCATCGGCGACCTGATCCTCGCGAACCTCAGCGACACCCAGCGCTACATCATCCGCCTGGTCTCGATCGACGCCAACAGCTCCAATGTCGTGGCCGAGGACTTCCTCCCCGAGGTCGACTTCGACCTCATCCTGTTCAGCGTCGCCGGGAACATCGACCTTGGTGGAAGGACATTGTCCGACCTCTTCACCATCGAGACCAACGCCACCGGCAAGTCCTTCCTCGCCGCCGACGGCGTCACGCCCATCGACGCCAGCCGGTTCAGCGTCACCCTCGACAATAACAACCTTGTCCTCAGCTACTCGGCCATCCCCGAGCCCTCGACCTACGGCCTCCTCCTCGGCGGCCTCGCCCTTGCCGCCGCCGCCATCCGCCGCCGCCGCAAGCCCTAAGGGGTAGGGCCGCGGCTACGTCCGTGGCCTCCCCTTGCGTGGCTCAGCGACGCTCATCCCCATCCTGCCTCGGGTAGGGAGGCCTGTCCCAGGCCTCCGCTCATCTCCCTTGCCCCCGCGCCCCCGAGACCTGCCTGGGTAGGGAGGCCTGTCCAGGCCTCCATCTCCGCCATATCCCGGAGGCTTGGGACAAGCCTCCCTACCGTGACCACCGATACGGCCAATCCTCGGGCCGCTTCGCCAACCCCGCCCTGACCGGATTCATGCGCGCGTAATCAACCGTCTCGCGCAGAAGCTTATCGGATCGAATCCGATGGTCGAAGAACCCCTCTTGCCAGCGGATACCCTGCGTGCGCGAGAGGTAACGCTTCAGGTTTGAGACGGTTCCGCGCATTCCCTGCGCAAGGTTGAATTGCGCTACGAGATGCAGGTGGTCGGGCATCGTCACCGCCTCGAGTACCCTTAGCCGGCCTTGGCCTTGATAGGTGAGCAGGCTTTCCCTGATCGCCTCGTGCGCGGGCCCTGTGGCTAATGAGTTTCGCCCCCGCTCGACGCAGCAGAATGTGATGAACCAATAGTCATCCGCCTCCACCCAGCTCGGTATGTCATGTCGCAACCATTTTCGGTTTCCCATATCAGCCTATTAGCCCGATGGCGCTCGCATTGCCCGCTCCCCGGTTCCTCATCCAGCCGCTGGGCCCTTTTGCCTAAGCCCAATCCCTCATCCTCAGCCTGGTAGGGAGGCCTGTCCCCAGGCCTCCATCTCCACCGCCTCCCGGAGGCTTGGGACAAGCTTCCCTACCCATTCCCACTGCCCATTGCCCTCCGCCAATCAGCTATGCCGCTATTCCGCTATTCAGCCAGAGGCTAGTGGGCTCTATAGCCTTTTTCATCCCCCTAGCCCGCCGCGTTTGCCGCCGAGGAGGGCGGCCCCGATGAGCGCGGTGGAGAGGAAGACCATCGACCACACGCCCAGCGCGGCCGCCAGCTCCGTCCCGTTGCCGAGCGTCGTCAGCAGGGCGAAGGTCGCCTTGGTGATGGGATAGTGCTCGGCCTGCTGGGCGAGGATGAGGCTGTCGCTGACCTCCAGCATGGCGAAGGCGAAGGCGAGGATGCAGCCCGCCGCGAGGTGCGCGGCGAGCAGGGGCAGCGAGATCCGCCGGAAGGTCGACCACGCGCCGGCGCCGAGCGACCTCGCGGCCTGCTCAAGCACCGGGTCGCTCTGCTGGAGCCCGGCCACCGAGGAGCGCATCACATAGGGAAGGCGCCTCATCGCATAGGCCAGGGCGAGGAGGAGGAAGGGGCTGCCGTTCTCGCCGATCAGCCCGTGGAAGGGCTTGCCCTCCTGCGACAGCGCCAGGTAACCGAAGGCCAGGACGAGCCCGGGCACCGCCAGCGGCATCATCGTCAGGGTGTCGAGCACGTGCCGGGCGCGGAGGTCCGACCTCACCACCACCCAGGCCGAGGCCAAGCCCACCACCAGGGCGAGGACGGTGGCCGCGCCCGCGTAGGCCAGGCTGTTCTGGATGGAGGGCACGACGAGGGCGCTGCCCAGGGCCTCCTGCCAATGGGCCAGGGTCAGCTCGGCGGGCAGGGCGGTGCCGTGCCAATGGGAGGCGAACGACAGCAGGAGCACGCCGAGATGCGGCAGCGTCGCCACCGCCGTGATGCCGAGGAAGAAGGCGCTGCAGGCCCAGCCCCCGAGGCCGCCGAGGCGCGCCGGATTGGCCTGCATCCGCGGCCGGGGCGCGCTGCCCGCCCGGCGTCCGCCGAAGAGGAGCTTCGAGAGCAGGAACACGGTGGCCGCGACGATGAGCACGACCGCGGTCAGCGCGTACGGCAGGGGATTCCGGTCGAGCCCCTTGATCCCGTCCAGGATCTGCACCGACGCCACCCGCGTGTAGTCGAAGACGAGGGGCACGCCGAGGTCGGTGAAGGCCCAGATGAAGACCAGGGAGCCGCCGGCGAACATGCCCGGCAGGATGAGGGGCAGGGTGATGCGCGCGAACCGGCGCCATGGGCGGCACCCGAGGTTCTCCGCCGCCTGCTCCAACGCCGGGTCGAGCTGGGCGAGCGAGGCCGAGAGGTTGAGGTAGAGGATGGGGTAGAGGCAGAGGGCGTTCATCAGCGCGATGCCGGCGAAGCGCCCGCGCGCGAGCCAGTCTACCGGGCCCGAGTCGGGGACGAGCCCGAGCGAGCCGAGGACGGCGTTGAGCGAGCCTTCCACGCCCAGGATGTGCTTGATCCCGACCGCCCCGACGAAGGGTGGCAGGATCATCGGGGCCAGCACGGCGAGGGCGAGGGCGCGGCGCAGCGGGAAGTCGTGCCGGTGGTTGATGACCGCGAGCGGCAGGGCGATGCCGAGGGCGAGGACGGTCGTGCAGAGCCCGAGCAGGAGCGAGTTGGCCAGCCCTTCCCGGTAAACCGGGTCGGCGAGGATCATCCCGAGGTACTCGAGGGTCGGCTTGCCGGTCCGCAGGTCGAGGAAGGCCTCCTGCAGCACGCTGTAGGCGGGGTAGAGGAAGCCCGCGGCCATGCTCAGCGAGACGGCGACGAGGAGGAACCAGGCGGTGCGGCGATCCATGGTCGTTCAGCGGGTCTCGGCGGGGGTGCGGCGCGCGATCTCGGCGGCGCGGAGGTAGTTGGCCCGGAAGCCCTCGGCCAGCTCGCGCATGCGGCGGGCCACCACGAGGGGGTCGGCGTTGTCGAGCAAGGGGTCGCCGGCGCCGCCCGGGCGGTAGGGCAGGGCCGACATGTCGGTCAGCGCGGCGAGGGCCTCGGGCGGCATGCCCGCCCCGATGATGGCCAGCCAGGCCTCGCGGAGCTCGTCATGGGTGTCGATGCACATCGCCCGCACGATGCGCCGCAGCGAGTTGAAGCTCTTCGCGGTGAGCTCAGGTCGGTAGACGAGGTGCTCCCCCGCGCCGTAGACATCGGCCCATCCGCCCGGCTCATCCCGCCTGGGCAGGCCGAGGTCCCGCCGGACGGGCGGGCGATGCAGCTCGCGCCAGATCGGCCCGCCCGCGCTGCCCGCCTCGGCGTGCCAGAGGCGCTGTCCGGCCGGGCTGAGGACGAACTCCGCGAATTCCTGCGCGAGCTCCGGCTCGGGCGCGCCCTTCAGCACCGCGATGGGATCGGCGCTCACCGTCGTGCCGCGCGCGGGCGCGAACCAGGCAATCCGGGTCGCCCCCGGGCGGTTGAGGTGCGCCTCGTACGCCCGGCCGTAGTAATCGATGGACATGCCGGCGACGGCGTTGCCGTGGGCCACGTCCTGGGGGATCTTCCCCGCGTTGTCGGTGAAGTAGCGCGCGTTGGCCGCCATGCGCTGGAGCAGGACGAGGCCGTCGCGCCAGCCCAGGGCCATGCGCTCTTCCTCGGGCAGGCCGGCCCTCGCGGGGTCGGCCAGGCTCCGCTGGATCTCCGCCTGCACGATCAGCTCGAAGGAGCGGGCGACCGAGCCGCTCTTCGTGGGGTCGGCCAGGGCGAGCTTGCCGGCGAGCGCGGGATGGCCGAGGTCGCGCCAGCCGCGGGCCGGCTGCAGCCCGAGGCCTTCCCACGCGGCGGGATTGAGGCAGATGCCGAACTGGGAGAGGCAGGAGGCGACCCAGGTGCGGTCGGCCGCGACGAAGTTCTCTCCCGTGAAGGCGGGGGGGATGGCGGCGTCCGGCCCGAACCAGGAGGGTTGGCGCTCGAGGACGCGCAGGGGGACGAGCCGCCCGTGGCGGGCCTGGCTGGCGAAGTCGGGCACCCCGCCGCCGAACAGGATGTCCATGCCCACGCCCGCGCGCCCCTCCTCCGCGGCGGCCTTGTAGCCGGCGTCGAGCACCATGCGAATCTCCGAGGTTCCGCCAGGCGAGCGCCAGTCGACGTAAACGGCCTCGCCGCGGGTCGACATGACGTGGCGGGCGAAGGCCTCGCCGAACTCCTTGCGGATGGATTCGCCATGCGGGGTGAGGACGACGAGGCGGCGGGCCCCGGCGTCGTGCGCCTGCACCGTGTCCTCGCGCAGGGCGATGGGCAGGGCCACGAGCAGCGCCAGCAGGCCGCCCACGACGAGGATGGGGCGCGAGGAGGTCATGCCGGCAGGACGATGGCGTTCTCCGCCCGGGCGACGAGGCCGACCGCCGCGCCGACGGGCGCGGGTCCCTCGGGGTTGAGGCGAAGCACCTGCAGCTCGCCGAGATCCGTCCGCACCGTCAGCTGGGCGCGCTGGCCAAGGTAGACCTGGTCGGTGATGACGCCGCGGATGGCGTCCGGGGCTTCGCCCTCGGCCAGCGCCCAGCCCTCGGGTCGGACGGAGACCTGGACGGCCTCGCCCGCGGCCGGCCTCCAGCCGGCCGCCCCGAAGGTCGCGCGGAGCGCGCCGGCGGCCGTCGCGATGTCGGCCCCGGTTGCGTCCACGGATGTCGCCTTGCCAGCCAGCAGGTTGGTCTCGCCGATGAACTTCGCGACATGGGCGTTGTCGGGCCGGCGGTAGATCTGCTCGGGCGTGCCGACCTGGGCCAGCTTGCCCCGGTGGAGGACGGCCATCCGGTCGGCCATGGCGAGGGCCTCCTCCTGGTCGTGCGTCACGTAGATCGCCGTCAGGCCATTCTCCTTCACGATGCGGCGGATCTCGCGGCGCATCTCGACCCGCAGCTGGGCGTCGAGGTTGGACAGGGGCTCGTCGAGCAGGAGCACGCGGGGGCGCACCACGAGGGCGCGGGCGAGGGCCACGCGCTGCTGCTGCCCGCCGGAGAGCTGGTCGATCCCGCGGTCGGCAAGGTCGCCCATGCGCACGCCCGCCAGGGCCTCGGCGGTGCGGCGCGCCACCTCGTCGCGCGGCACCTTGCGCTCCTCGAGGCCGAAGGCGACGTTCTGCCCGACCGTCAGGTGGGGCCAGAGCGCGTAGCTCTGGAAGACCATCGCGGCCTCGCGCAGGTGGGGGGGGAGCCTCGTCACGTCGCGCTCGCCGAAGCGGATCTGGCCCGAGGTCGGGGTCTCGAGGCCCGCGATGCAGCGCAGGAGCGTCGTCTTGCCGCAACCCGAGGCGCCGAGCAGGAAGAAGAGCTCGCCGGGCCGGATGGCGAGGTCGATGCCATCGAGGGCCACGTGGGCCCTGGGCTTGGCCGGGAAGGCCTTGGTGACGGCGGCGATGGTGAGGGATTCCATGGGCGAGGGGGTTGTGTGGCGGCGCCGCGCGGGGCTCAGAGCGTGCCCGGGGTCAGCCAGCGGGCGGAGACGACCTTGAAGCGGCGGCCGAGGGCGCGGTTGACGGCCCGCAGGCCGGGGTCGCTCGGGCGGACCTCGGGGGCGTTGCGCGCGTCGAGGTACTCGGGTAGGCGTTGGACGACGAGCTCGAGCACGGCGTTGGCGGGGCGGAACGACGCCTCGGCCAGCGTGGCGCCGTCGCCGTGGGCGCGGATGACGAACGTGTCGGACCGCGAGGCGAGGGCCGGTCCGAGCGCCTGGAGCAGGTCGCCTTGGAACAGGCAGCCGGGAGCGCCGAAGCCGGTGTGCGACCGGTTGGCCGCCGCGCCTGTGTCCGAGTCGGTCGCGTCGGGCGCGGGTGTCTGGACATTCCTGAGGAAGTAGCCGATGGGCATCCCGGTTCGGCTGCCGCCGCCCCCGTAGGGCAAGCCGCGAGAGGCATAGGTCCAGTTGTGCGAGACGGCCGCCACGATGGCCTGGGCGCCGGCGGGCGGCCCGGCGATCGCGTTGGCGCCCAGGGCCCTGTCGGCTCGCCCGATGGCGGACTCCAGGGTGCCCGAGCCGAAGGTCCAGAAGTGCTTCCTGGCCGTGGCGGGAAGGGCGGGGCTGGCCGCCTCCGCCGAGTCGCTGCGGATGGTGTAGAGCGAGCGCCTGACGTGGGCGCCGGGTTGCTTGGTCGGCCCGAGGAAGCGGTTGACGAACTCGTTCAGCCCGAGGAAAGGCGTGCCCGGCTCGAGCGCCGTGGGGAAGCCGCGGAAGCGGCGGCTCGCCGGCGGGTACTCCTGGTCGCGCTCGGTCCTCTGGTGAAAGCGGGCGCGCGCGCGGACCTCGTCGACGATGCCCTCGGCCAGGGCGCGGACCTGCGCGTCGCTCATCGCCACGAAGCCGTCCCAGTAGCTCCTGTCGCGGAGGTTGCGGGCGGCCGCCTGCTGGGCCTCGGTGCCGACGAGGCGGGGGAAGCGGACGCTGCCCGCGCCCGTGGCGCCCAGCCCGACCTGGCGGACGGAGCCCAGCAGGGAGACCCAGGCCTCGACCGAGAGCGAGTTCACGTTGAGCGCGCCGTCGTTCAGGAGGTAGCCCGCCAAGCGCCGGTGGCCGTCGGGCGCGTTCGTCCCGTCGGGCGAGTGGAAGCCCGCCGCCGCGAAGGCCTCGGCGGCCCGGGGTTGGCCGGACGGCTGCACCAGGCGCATGCGGGGGTTGGCCAGGGGCTGGGCGCCCGCGGCGAAGGCGTCGAGCACCTCCTGGGTGGTTTGCCTCCGCACGTTGTTGTAGTCGCCCGAGCGCGAGGCCTTGAGCCGCGGCGCGGCCCCGGAGAAGTAGAAGGCGTCCCAGAGGGCGTTGTTCATCAGCCAGGCCATGTCGGGCATGGTGTGCCCGCCGCTGCGCGGCGTCTGCTTGATGCCACTGGTGGCGTTAACTTCTGCCGGATTGATACTGTGGACCCAGCTTTTGTCCTTGGGCACGCTGACATTGGCGAAGGAATTGCCGACCGTGTGATAGGGAAACCAGGCCCAGACGCTGACGTTGGCGTGCATGAGCTGGCCGATCGAGAGCGGGGCGGTGACCGGCACCTCGACTTGGGTGACCGAGGTCGAGCCATTGGTGCCGTGCGAGGCGCCCCCGAAGGCCCGCCGGCCATCGGGCGAGGCGCTGTCGACCTGGAGGAGGCCGCTCCAGGACAGGCTCGCGCCGTTGAGCGCGAGCTCGTCGCCGCTGAAGAACTGCGTCCGGAGGTTGGGGTTCCCGATGGAGGTCGATATCTGAGGTTTGGGTAGGCCTAGCATATCCGCGAAGATATGGCCGGGCGAACCCGAGGTCTGGGCCAGCGGGTTGCTGAAGAGCCAGTTCGGATGGGGAGCGGGGACCGGGTTGGCCTGCGCGTCAGCCCAGCTGAGCAGGGCGCGGTTGTAGCTCGTTCGCCGGGCCGTGTCCGCCACCCTCATCTGCGTGTCGATCACGCCGATGACGCTGGGCGGCTTGCCGGGTTCGGCGAAATCGCGGATGTTGGCCATCGGGCCGATTCTCACCGGCAGCGCCGCGGAGCCGGGGTCGCCGAAGTTCAGGTTCCCGTCGGAGTTGAAGTTCCCCAGGTTGATCATCAGCGCATGGCTCGCCCGCGAGCTGGCCTTTCTCGCCCCCAGGACCTCGTGCAGGGTCGGCGGCGTGTCCTGCGTGGAGTCGTTGGCGCGACTCTGCCTCCCGAAGGAGCTCAGGTAAAACCAATGCCGCCAGTACATGTCCTCGGCGTTGAACCAGGTCGAGATGGTGTCCCCGTTGGGCAGGGCCGCGCTCCTGCCCGGGCCGAGGAACCGCGAGGCCTGGGGCGTCGTCGAGTGGTTCGGGTTGCCGGCCGAGGACAGGGCGTGGGTGACCAGGTCCGTGTGGAATCCGCCGGTGATGAAGAAGCCCGGGGTCATCCGCAGCAGGTTGCCCGTGGGGCCGGCTATCTCGGTGGACGACAGGGAATCCCGCGAGCTTAGCACCACCGTCTCCCCGGGCGCCAGCGTCAGCTCCGGGATCAGCGCGCTGAAATTCTCGTCATTGACATTGCTGGTCCCCGCCCGGATGCCGAAGGCGTAGTCGAGCCGGGTGCCGCGGGTCTCCATGGCGGCGTTCAGCGGGTCGTTCCCGACGTGCGTGCGGACCAGGATCTTGAGGTCGTAGAAACCCGAGAAGCTGAGCCTCCCGGCGTAGCCTTGGGTGCGGGGGTCGGTCGAGCTGGCCGGCGCCCGGAGGCGCAGGCTCACGTTGTACGGGTTGTGCAGCGCGACCACCGGGGTGCAGAAGAGCTTCAGCCGGAAGTCCGGGCCGTCCGCCACCTTCTTCATCGACAGCACGAGCGAGAGCCGATGGAGGGTCGGCATGTACGCGCCGCGCACCGCCCGGGGCTGGAAGCGGAACGCCTTGGTGCCGTTGATCACGCCCATCGGGTCCGGCGTGTCGCCGTAGATGTTCTGGCCGTCGCCCGCGGTGCCGCCGTTGGACCAGTAGGCGTTGTCGGTGTCGTAGCGGCTGAAGGCCGCGTCCCCGCCCGACGCCGGGTCGGGGCGGTAGCCGCCGCGCACGAACTGGTCGATGTTCGGGAAGAACGCCCTGGCGTCAAGGCGGGGGCTGCCCGAGACCCAGTCCACCTCCTTGTAGAGGCGATAGTAGTCGCGGACCAGGTGCCAGAGCGGGCCGACGAGCCGGCGCGGCTGGTTGAACGGCGCCTCGAGGTTGAAGTTGGGCAGGGTGAGCGGGTTCTTGAGCGGTTGCCCCATCTCGTCTTCCCGGATGAACACCGGAGACCACGCCTTGTAGAGGGATCCCGACGTCGTGATGGCCCGCTCCGGATTGTCGGGGTTGCCCTCCCAGATGGGCACCCAGACCCGGGGGCGCGGGTCGGCCGCCAGGATTCCCCCGTCGGCGCGCTGGGGAAATCCGGGATGCCAGGAGCGGCGACCTTGCAGGGCGCCGTTGGCCGGGTTGGTCCAGCTGGTGTAGAGCTCGGTGGCGTGGCCGATGCCCGCGGGCTCGCCGAGGCCGTTGCCGAACTCGGAGCGGTCAAACTCGCGGTCGTCCATCTCGAAGGCGAGCGAGAGATCGCGCCGCAGGCCGCCGCGGTAGCCGTCGGCCAGCACGCCCGCCGACCAGTAGGTGTGGTCGTGGAACATGGCCCGGTTGGACGGCAGGCGGGCGTCGGGGTCCGCCAGGGTGTAGCCGGGCACATTGGGCGCGGATAGCGCATCCGCCTGCACGAGGGCGAGCAGGGTGGCGGGCGAGGCGACGTCGACCGACTTCAAGCCTGTCAGCAGGTGGGTGCCCTGCCGCGAGGGCGCCCGCAGCGCGTCCACCGCCTCGAGATTGCCCGGCGCCGCACCGGCCAGGCTGCGCGGCTCGGGAAGGTTGACGCGAGCCTTCACGCCCTCGTCGCCGATCCAGTAGGCGAAGCCGCCCGCGACCTGGCCGCGCTGGGCGCCGGGGAAGGGCATGCGGGGCAGGGCGACGCGCAGGTCGATGTCGTCCGTCGTCCCGAGGGCGCCGTCCGGCCCCGGGTCGAGCCCCGCGCTGCCGTCGCCGACGAGGACGGCCATCGGCTCGCCCGAGAAGGCCGAGGGGTAATCGACCTGCCAGGGCGCCCAGTGTGTGGTCGGGTAGTCGGTCGACCCGGAGAGGCTTGCCGACTGGGCCAAGTAGGCTGTGCTGTCGAGCGAGGGGTTGGCGCCCCCCTTGCCGCTGATCAGCCAGGCAGGGGGTTGGTCCGGCTGGTCCGTCCGCCAGACGCCGGTCCAGCGGGTGCGGCCCTGCGAGATCCGCTCCGTCGCCGCCGTCCCGAGCACCCAGGGTGAGGGCAGCGAGGCGGTTGGCGGCACGCCGGCCAGCTCGCCGGTCGCCGTCGATCGCTGGTCCGGGCCGGCCTCCTGCTGGAGATGGCCCAGGGCGAGGCGGCCCCCCATGATCGCGTTGAGGCGGGCGCGGGTCAGCTGGAGGCCGTTCTCCGCCAGCCGGGTCTCGATGGTGAGGAAGCCGGCGAGCGAGAGGACGATGAGGACGAGCAGCGACATCACCGTCAGCGCGAGCACGAGGGCGAAGCCCCCGCGGCGTCTCGCGCTCTCGCCCGGCGGCCTCATCTCAGCGGCTGGCGGCTCCGCCGGGCCCGCGGTTCGCCGCGGAGGCCGCCCCGTTTCCGTTGGCGGCGCCCGCGGGGTTGCCGGGCGGGGGCTGGACGGCGGGCGGGGTGATGCGCTCCTCGATGCCGCGAAGGGTGACGATGCCGGGCTGCCCAGGCGCGGGAAGCACGAACCAAAGCGTGCGGATGTCGTCCAGCTGCAGCCAGCGCAGCCCACCCGCCACGCGCCACTCGTCGCCGTCGGGCAGGAAGAACTGCCCCTGGCCGTAGTCCTCGGACTTGACCGGGGGGCGGAACAGCGCCTGCTTGCTCGGCGCGATCACCTGGCGCAGGCCGGGGAAGTTCAGGGCCAAGGGGGTGGGGCAGAGATTGAAGAACCGGAGCGTGCCGCCGGCCCCTTCCGTGCCCGTGTCAGGAACGAGCGACAACCCATGGTTGCCGGCCGAGCCGTGGAGGATGGCGATGAAGGTGCCGCCCTCCGGCGGCACCGCGGCGCTCGCGAGCGGGACGTGGTTCACCTTGCCCTCGGCGTCTGTCACCTTGCGGTGGAAGGTCAGGCGGCCCTCCGGGCAACGCGCCTTGACGGCGTGGGTCAGGGCATGGGAATAGAGGGCCAGGGGCCGGGCCTCGGTCTTCGATTCCCTGGCCTCCTTGGCGTCGGGAGCGTCGACCAGGAAAACCTCCACGCTCGGCTCGTCGAAGCTCATCGCCCTGATCTCAACCTGGGGGGTCGGCGCCGCGGTGGCGGCGAGGATGCTCAGCAGCGGTAGCAGCACGTTACCATGCAAAAAACCCAGCCATAATCAGCCACCCCAAAGTTCGGGAATCCAAAGGTTTTTTCGCTGTTTCCCACCCGTTGCCCCATCTTTCCCTCGTCGCCTTTTTTGGTCGATGGGAGAGGTTATTCACACCCCCATGGGTATATTTGCGGCTGTCCTCCCAGCCTCCCCTTGGCACCATCCCCCTCCCATGGCCGAGCGTCCGTCCCAGAAGCGCCGTCTCCCCGACCCCAACGTCCCGGTCGAGGGCCGGGTGCCCCCGCACAACCTCGACGCCGAGCGCGGGCTGATGGCGAGCATCCTCATCGACGGCGGCGACACCCTGCAGGTCTGCCTCCAGGAGCGCATCTCGGCGGAGCATTTCTTCAGCCCGGCGCACCAGGACATCTTCCGGGCCGCCGTGACCCTCTCCCAGCGCAACGTCGGCATCGACGAGATCACGCTCGCCGAGGAGCTCCGCGCCGGCGGCCGACTCGAGTCGGTCGGCGGGCCCGCCTACATCAACGAGCTCTCCAGCCTCGTCGCCACGACCGCCAACGCCCGCCACTGGATGGTGATCGTCCGCGAGAAATATTTCCTCCGCCAGCTCATCGCGACCTCGACGGCCACGGTCGAGAAGGCGCACGCGCACGCCGAGGGTATCGACCGCCTCCTCGAGGACGTCGAGCAGGCCTTCTTCCGCATCAGCGAGTCGCGGATCGCCGACAGCGTCCAGCCGGTCGACAAGTCGGTCGGCGATGCGATGGAGCTGGTCGGCCGCATCATGAGCGACCGCAACGCGGCCCAGGGCCTGCGCACCGGCTTCGACAAGCTCGACGAGCTCACCTTCGGTTTCCAGCCCGGCCAGATGGTCGTCGTCGCCGCCCGCCCCGGCATGGGCAAGACCTCCATCGCGCTCAACTTCATCGAGGCCGCCCTCTTTCCCAAGGGCGGAAACCCGCCCGCCCGCATCCTCCTCTTCTCGCTCGAGATGCCCTCGCGCGAGCTCGCCCTGCGCCTCCTCTGCTCCCGCGCCCGGGTCAACCTGACCAAGCTCCGCAGCGCCTACCCGGATCCCCAGGCCCAGCGCGACCTCGCCGAGGCCGCCATGGAGTACAAGGGGCGCCCCCTCCTCATCGACGACAACGGCGGCCAGAACATCCTCGAGATCCGCGCCAAGTGCCGCCGGGCCCACGCCCGCCAGCCGCTGGACATGATCGTCATCGACTACATCCAGCTCATCAACGGGCTTGATCCCTCCCTGCCGCGCGAGCAGCAGATCGCCGAGGTCTCCCGCAGCATCAAGGCCATGGCCAAGGAGTTCGACGTGCCCGTCGTCGCCCTCGCCCAGCTGAACCGAAAGTCGGAGGACGAGGGCCGCCAGCCCCGGATGTCGGACCTCCGCGAGTCCGGCTCCATTGAGCAGGACGCCGACATCGTCCTCCTCATCTCCCGCGCCTCCGCCGCCGACCGCAAGTCCCTCGAGGCCGACCAGGAGGTGCCCGGCTCCAACGGGATGCTCCCCCGCGAGCTAATCGTTGCCAAGAACCGCAACGGGCCTACGGATGACATCCTCCTCCTCTTCAACCCCAGCCTGACCCGCTTCGAGACCCCCGCCCCCGGCCACGCGCACCCTCCTCAATGACCCTGAACGCCTCCCGCCTCGCCCGCCTGCTCCTGGCCGCGTCGCTCCTGCCGGTCTGCGCCCTCGCCGCCGACCCGACCGTCCGGAAGATCCAGGTCGAGCTCGACGGGCCCGGGGCGGTCGCCGACGCCTACGTCTTGGGCCACGTCTCCCTCCGCGAGGGACAGGCCTTCAACCGCGAGGCCGCGGCCGACAGCGTCCGCATGCTCTACGCCACCGGCCGGTTCTCCCAGGCCGAGGTGCTGCCCTCCCTCGACGCCGCCGCCGGCAAGGTCGACGTGCGCATCCGCGTCCAGCTCCGCCCGCTGGTCGAGTCCGTCGTCCTCAGCGGGCTCGAGGGCATGGTCGACGAGGAGGACCTCCTCGCCGACCTCGGGGTCAAGGCCGGCGATCCCCTCGACCCCGTCGCCCTCAACCAAGGCCGGGTCAAGGCGCTTGAGCGCCTGCGCAAGAACCGCCCCTTCGCCGGCCTGGAGATCCGCCCCGAGCCCCTCGCCGACGGCCGCGTCCGTCTCGCCGCCGCCGCCGTCCTCACCCCCGAGCTCCGCGTCGGCGATGTCCGCATCCTCGGCGCCGGGCAGCTCGACGAGGACGAGGTCCTGGCCGAGGCCGGGGTCAAGTCGGCCACCTGGCGCTGGTGGAAGCTCTCCGGGCTCACCGGCGGCGGCCGCCTCTCGGCCGACGACTACCGCGAGGACTGCGAGCGGATCGTCGCCCACTACCGGGCGCGCGGCTTCCTCGACGCCGAGCTGGAGACGACCGACGCCGCCCTCGCCTGCGTCGTGCGCGATGTCAGGGGCGACGAGGGCTGGGTCGACGTCGTCTTCCGCCTCAGGGAGGGCCGGCGCTACGCCGTCGGCACCCTCGCCGTCTCCGGGAACGAGCTCGGCAAGGCCGAGGGCTCGCCCTTCTCCTCCGCCGCCCTGCTCGAGCTCGTCGGCCGCCCCTCCGCCCGGGCCGGCCTCATCGCCGAGGCCACCGACCGCCTGACCCCGGGCGGCTGGTACAGCGCCGCCGCGGTCGACGTGGCCGTCGACAAGGTTCGCGAGGCCTACGGCCGCCGCGGCCATCTCGACGTCCAGGTCGCCGTCGTGCGCAGCCCCAACCTCGCGACCGGCGCGATCGACCTGCGACTCGAGATCCGCGAGGGCAACCCCAGCACCGTCCGCCAGGTCGTGATCGAGGGCAACACCAAGACCCGCGCCTCGGTCGTCGCCCGCGAGATGACCCTGCAGCCCGGCGACGTCTTCGACCTCGAGGCGGCCCGCCGCACCGAGTCGCGCCTCCGCAACACCCGTTTCTTCGAGAGCGTCCGCGTCGCGCCCGTGCCCACCGCCGTCCCCGAGCAGCGCGACCTCCTCGTCGCCCTCAAGGAGGGGCCGACCGGCATGGTCTCCTTCGGCGCCGGCTTCAGCTCGGTTGAGCAGCTCGTCGGCTTCGTCGAGTACTCGGAGGGCAACTTCGACGCGCTCAACCCCGACGGTTGGTTCCGCGGCGGCGGCCAGAAGTTCCGGCTCCGCGTCTCCGCGGGCAACCTCTCCAACTCCATCGAGCACAGCTTCGAGGAGCCCGCCCTCTGGGAGCGCGACCTCGCCGTCGGCTACAACCTCTACCAGCGCTTCTCCGGCTTCCAGTCGAGCTACTACGACCTGCAGACGCGCGGCTTCGACGTCTACGCCCGCCGCAACATCCTCGGCGTGCAGACCCGGCTCTCCGCCGGCGTGCGCTCGGTCGACCTGCGCGACCCCAACACCCCGCTCCTGCCGCCCGACATCCTGGACGCCGCGACCCAGGGCGCCGTCTCCATCCCCGAGCTCAGCCTCTCCCTCGCCCGCGACACGCGCGACGACTTCACCTTCCCCACCCGCGGGTTCCGCGCCGCCCTCACCAACACCTACGCGGGCGGCGGCCTCGGGGGCGACGTCGACTACCTGAAGACCGACCTGCGCCTCGGCCGCTGGTTTCTCATTTCCCGCGAGGCCACCCAGACCCTGGCCCTCGTCGCCCGCGCCGGCACCTACCAGGACTTCGCGGACCTCCCGTTCTACGAGCGACAGCAGCTCGGCGGCGCCTACGACCTCCGCGGCTTCAAGTACAACTATGTCGGGTCGCCCGAGGTCTTCCAGGCGCCCGTCGGCTCCCCCACCCTCTTCCAGCCGGTCGGCGGCCTCACCTACGGCTTCGTCAGCGCCGAGTACACCATCAAGGCCTCCGACACCCTCCGCTGGGCCGCCTTCACCGACTGGGGTTTCGTCAACCGGGAGTCCAACGACTTCAATCCCGGCCAGGTCAACGGCGACGCCGGGATCGGCCTGCGCATCCTTCTCGGCGGGGCCGTCCTCCGGCTCGACTTCGGCTTCCCCCTGTCCAGCACCGTCAAGGACGGGGTGGATGTGAACGACGACGGGATGCAGCTGAACTTCAGCTTCGGCACCTTCTTCTGAGCCCCCTCCCGGCCCGAAAGGTGCCCGCCGCCTCCCGCTTGGGGGTTGCCAACCCACCCCGGGTCGGCTTCCCTCTCCCCTCCGCCCCCATGAAGACCCTCACCGCACTCCTCGCCCTCGCCGCCGCCGTCGCGACCGCCAATCCGCCGAAGGTCGGCGTCGTCGACTACGCCGAGATCAACAAGAAGTACAACAAGGCCGTCGAGCAGCAGGCCAGCATCCAGAAGTCCATCGACAACGCCAAGATCGCCGTGCAGGAGAAGGTCGACGAGGTGCAGAAGCTCCAGGCCGACCTCCAGGAGACCCAGAAGCGCGCCCAGTCCCCCCTGCTCAACGACGCCGGCAAGCAGCAGGTCGTGGCCGAGCTCCGCACCAAGGAGGACAGCTTCCGCCAGCGCTACGGCGCCCTCCAGCAGCTCGACCAGGAGGCCCGCAACACCATCCAGGGCCGCGTCCAGGAGATGCAGCGCGGGATCGACGCCGACCTCCGCCCGGCCGTGGAGAAGATCGCCAAGGCCAAGGGGCTGGAACTCGTCCTCGCCAAGGGAACGACCCTCTACGCCGGGGCCTCGCTCGACATCACCGAGGCCGTCCTCGCCGAGCTCAACGCCAACTACAAGCCCGCCGCCCCGGCCGCTCCCGCCGCCCCCGCGGCCAAGGACGCCAAGCCCGAGGAGAAGAAGTGAGCCCTGCGCCCCGGCCCGTCCGGGGCGCGCCTTCCGGGGACCATGCGACTCGACCTCACGCCCGACCAGCTCGCCGCCCTGACCGAGGCGCCAGCGGTCGAGGGTGACGTCGCCGCGCGCTCCCGCCCCCTCGCCGGCATCGCCGCCCTGGCCGACGCCGGCCCCGCCGACCTCTCCTTCCTCGGCAATCCCCGCTACGCCGCCGAGGTCCCGGCCTCGCGCGCCGGCGCCATCCTCGTGCCCGCCGACCACCCCGGCTCGCCCGCCGCCGGCCAGGTTTTCCTCCGCGTGGCCAACCCCACCCACGCCCTCGCCCTCGTCTGCTCCACCCTCGAGGCCCGCCTCTGGCCCCGCCCGCCCGCCGGCATCCACCCCTCGGCCGTTGTCGAGCCCTCCGCCCGGGTCGACCCCTCCGCCCATGTCGGCCCCGGCTGCACCCTGCTCGCGGGCGCGTCGGTCGGCCCCCGCGCCGTCCTCGAGGCCCAGTGTCACCTCGGCGCCGGCGCCTCGGTCGGCGAGGACAGCTGGCTGAAGCCCCGCGTGACCGTCGCCGACTACTGCGCGGTCGGCGCCCGTTGCCGCCTCCAGAGCGGCGCCGTGGTCGGCGCCGACGGCTTCGGCTACGAGCCGGTCGGCGGCCGCATCGAGCGCCTGCCCCAGGTCGGCGTCGTCGTCCTCGAGGACGACGTCGAGATCGGCGCCAACGCCACGCTCGACCGCGCCCGCTTCAGCCGGACCGTGGTCGGCCGCGGCACCAAGGTCGACAACCTCGTGCAGGTCGCGCACAACGTGCGCATCGGCCGCCACTGCCTCATCACCGCCCAGGTCGGCATCGCCGGCTCCACCGTGCTCGGCGACGGCTGCGTCCTCGGCGGCCAGTCCGGCGTGGCCGGCCACCTCCGCCTCGGCGACGGCGTCCGCCTCGGCGCCCAGGCCGGCCTCTTCGAGGACGTGCCCGCCGGCGGCTTCATGAACGGCACCCCCGCCATGCCCTTCGGCCTCGAGCGCCGCGTGGCCGTGCTGGCCCGCCGCCTGCCCGACCTCTTCAAAAAGGTTGATTCGCTCGCCGCCGCCTTGGACTCTCTGCGCAAGGACGCGCCATGAACCTCCCCCCGCTCAAGATCTTCGCCGGCAACGCCAACCCGGCGCTGGCCAAGGAGATCTGCGACGGGCTCGGCGTGCCCCTCGGCGCCGCCACGGTCCGCCGCTTCCCCGACGGCGAGACCTTCGTCCAGATCAACGAGAACATCCGCGGCTGCGACGTCTTCGTCATCCAGCCCACGAGCTCCCCGGCCAACGAGTGCATCATGGAGCTGCTCATCATGGTCGACGCGCTCCGCCGCGCCTCCGCCAACCGCATCACCGCGGTCATCCCCTTCTTCGGCTACGCCCGCCAGGACCGCAAGGACAAGCCCCGCGTGCCCATCACGGCCAAGCTCGTGGCCAACCTGCTCACCGCCGCGGGCGTCAACCGCGTCCTCGCCGTCGACCTCCACGCCCAGCAGATCCAGGGCTTCTTCGACATCCCCGTCGACCACCTCTTCGCCTCCCCGGTCTTCTTCGCGCACATCCGCAACAAGCCCTGGGTCCGCCAGTGCACCGTCTTCTCGCCCGACGTCGGCGGCCTCAAGTACGCCGCCGCCATGGCGGAGAACCTCGACCTGCCCTTCGGCTTCGTGGCCAAGCGCCGCACGAGCGACACCACCGTCCAGGCCACCAGCCTCGTCGGCGAGGTCGAGGGGCGCGACATCCTCCTCGTCGACGACATGACCGAGACCGCCGGCACCCTCGTGGCCGCCGCCGAGCTCCTCAAGAAGAACGGCGCCCGCTCCGTCCGCGCCCTCGTCTCCCACTGCATGCTCCAGGAGGCCGCCTATCCCCGCCTCCGCGGCGGCCCCATCGACGAGCTCATCACGACCAACTCCGTGCCGGTCGAGACCAAGGGCCTCCCCATCACCGTCCTCTCCATCGCGCCCCTGCTGTCCGACGCCATCAAGCGCATCCACGGCAACTCCAGCGTGACCGACCTCTTCAAGGTCAAGGGGTTCTGAGCGCCCCCTAGGGGGCGCGGGGGCACGGCGGCACAGGTACGCCGGGGCCTGAGGGCCCCGGAAAAGTGCGCGGCTGCACAGGGGCTTGGGGGCACGGGAAAGACATTGGTGACCGCTGACAGGCCACCAATGGCAGGACTGGCTTGCGGGAGAGGAACCGAGGAGATGAACGGATCAAAGGACGCACCTTGTTCCTCGAGGCATTGGCATCCCAACTTAAGGGGTGACCCGAAGGGTTCCACCTCCCGTGCCCCTGAGCCCCCGTGCCCCTGTGCCCTTTGCCGGAGCCCCGTGCCCCTGAGCCCCCGTGCAGCTGTGCAGTTGGGTCGCGGCGGCCGCCCCAGCGGCCTAGCGGCCCCGCGAGTCGAGGAACTTCAGCACCACCTCGCCCTGGTCGCCCGTCGAGGACTTGGGGTCGATCCAGACGCACTTGCCGTCCTCGAAGAGGAAGGCGGTGCGCGACGCGAAGCCGAAGGTCGAGCCGACCCGGAAGGCGGCGATGACCTTCTTCTCCTTGTCCGCCAGGAGCCGGAAGGGCAGGTTGTACTTCTCGCGGAAGGCCTTCTGGCCCTTCTCGTCGTCGGAGCTCACCCCGAGCACCGTCACGCCGCGCTTCTGCAGCTCGCCCCAGCTGTCGCGCAGCGAGCAGCCCTGCTTGGTGCAACCCGGGGTGTCGGCCTTGGGGTAGAAGTAGACGAGGAGCAGCCCCTTGGCGCCCGCCTCGGCCACGTCCACCGGCTTGCCGTCCTGGTCGTTAACCGTGACGGCCGGGATGGGGTCGCCGACCTTGAGGGGGGCGGCCTCGGCTGAGCCGAGGCCGGAGAACAGGGAGAGCATCATGGCGGAGAGGAGGGGGAGTCGCATGGGACTGTGCCTGCATGGGAAGAGGAAGCGCGCCGGAGGCAAGCGGGAGGGCAGGGGAGACCCGGGCGAATACTCCCTTTCCTCCCCCTCCCTTGGCCGCCTTAATGCCTCCATGCTTCCCCGGCCTTCGGACCTCATTCCCCACCGCCCCCCTTTCCTGTTCATCGACGAGGTCCTGGAGCTTGACGACCAGCATGCGCTCTGCGCCCGGACCTTCCGGGCCGACGAGCCCTTCTACGCCGGCCATTATCCGGGCAATCCCCTCACACCGGGGGTCCTCCTCTGCGAGGCCGTCTTCCAGGCCGGCGCCGTCTTCCTGACCCACCGGCTTAAGTCCCAGGGCGGCTCGGCGGCCGACAGCACCCCCGTGCTCTGCCGGATCGAGGAGGCCAAGTTCAAGGGCATGGTGCTGCCCGGCGACCGCGTGACCATCGAGGCCCGGCCCACCGAGACCCTCCAGCAGTTCCATTTCATGGCCGGGACGGTCCGCAAGGACGGCAAGGCGGTGCTGACGCTCCGCTACGCGCTCGCCCTCATCCCGAAATCCGCCTGAAATCCCCCCATGTCCTTCCTCGGCATCGCCGGCCGCACCTACCTCGTCCTGGGCGTCGCCAACCGCAAGTCGGTCGCCTGGCACGTCGCGCAGACCTTGGAGCAGGAGGGCGCCAAGGTCGTCTACTCCGTCCGCTCCGAGGCGCGCCGCGCCTCGCTCGACAAGCTCCTCGCCGGCAAGCCGACGCTTGTCTGCGACCTCGAGCGCGAGGATGAGACCAAGGCGCTCGCCGCCGCGGTCGGCCGCGAGCACGGGCCGATCGACGGCGTCCTGCACAGCGTCGCCTTCGCCAACTACTCCCAGGGGCTCGTCCCCTTCCATGAGACCGGGCGCGCCGACTTCCTCCAGGCCACCGCCGTCTCCGCCTTCTCGCTCGTCGAGCTCGCCCGCGCCCTCAAGCCCCACCTCCGGCGCGACGCCTCCGTCGTCTCCATCGGCATCTCCTCCCAGGTCACCGCCGCCAGCTACGGCTACATGTCCCCCATCAAGGCCGCCCTCGAGTCGGCCTCCCGCTTCCTCGCCAAGTCCTTCTCGGCCGACACCGAGGTGCGCTTCAACAGCGTCAACGCCGGCCCGCTCAAGACCAGCGCCTCCGCCGGCATCCCCGGCTACCTCGACAACTACCTGTTCGCCGAGAAGCTGACCCTGCGCCGGCGCGCCCTCGCCACCCAGGAGGTGGCCGACGCCGCCGTCTGGCTCCTCTCGCCCCGCTCCTCCGGCGTCAACGCCCAGGGCATCGTGGTCGACGCCGGCATGGGCTGGAACTACTTCGACGAGGCCGTGGTCAAGGCCGCCACCCGCCTCGGCTGATGCGCTTCGCCCGCGTCGCCCTCTCCGGCCTCGTCGCCGAGCTTCCCCCCGAGGTCGTCACCTCGGCCGACATCGAGCGCCGCCTCGAGCCCCTCTACCGCCGCCTCCGCCTGCCCGAGGGGCGCCTCGAGCTGATGACCGGCATCCGCGAGCGACGCTTCTGGCCCTCCCCCATCCGCCCTTCCGAGGCCTCCGCCGCCGCCGGCCGCAAGGCCATGGCCGCCGCCGGCGCGGGGCCGGCCGACATCGACCTGCTCGTCCACTGCTCCGTCTGCCGCGACCGCCTCGAGCCCGCCACCGCCGCCTACGTCCACGGCCTCCTCGGCCTCGGCCCCCAGGCCCAGATCCTCGACATCTCCAACGCCTGCCTCGGCTTCGCCAACGCCCTCGTCCTCGCCGCCGGCCTCGTCGAGTCCGGCCAGATCCGCCGCGCCCTCCTCTGCGCCGGCGAGGACGGCCTTCCCCTCCTCGAGCGCACCCTCCGCACCCTCAACGAGGACCTCTCCCTGGACCGCGACGGCATCAAGCCCTACTTCGCCAACCTCACCATCGGCGCCGGCGCCGCCGCCGCCGTGCTCTCGCGCGACGACCTCGCGGCTCCCGGCGGCTTCCGCCTCCTCGCCGCCGCCGCCGCGACCGACTCCGCCGCCAACCGGCTCTGCGAGGGCGACAGCGCCTCGTCCGAGCTCGACATGCGCACCGACTCCGAGGCCCTCCTCCACGCCGGCGTCGCCCTGGCCGAGTCCTGCTGGGACCGCTTCCGCGCCGCCTCCGGCTGGGACGCCGCCACGCCCGACCGCGTCGTCACCCACCAGGTCGGCCGCCGCCACGCCGCCCTCCTCTTCGAGCGCCTCGGCCTCGACCCCGCCAAGGACTGCCCCAGCCTCGCCCGCCTCGGCAACGTCGGCTCCGTCTCGCTCCCCGCCACCCTCGCGCTCGCCCGCCAGGAGGGCAGGGTGGCCCCCGGCCACAAGGTCGCCCTGCTCGGCATCGGCAGCGGCCTCAGCTCGCTCATGCTCGCCGCCGAGGCGCTCTGAGCATGGACCGCATCCCCGAGCCGCTCCGCGCCCTCTGGCCGCACGAGCCCCGCTGGCACGAGACCGACGCCGGCCGCATGCACTATGCGGATATCGGGCCGCGCGACGCCGCCCCCGTCCTCCTCGTCCACGGCAACCCCTCCTGGGGCTTCCTCTGGCGCGACCTCGCCGCCGAGCTCGCCCGACGCGGACGGCGCGTCGTCGTGCCCGACCACGTCGGGATGGGCCTCTCCGACCGCCCCGACCGCTTCCTCCGGCTCGACGACCGCATCCGCCACCTCGGCTCGCTTGTCGACGCCCTCGGCCTGCGCGACATCGACCTCGGCGTCCACGACTGGGGCGGCGCCATCGGCCTCGGCCTCGCCGGCCGCCAGCCCGCGCGCTTCCGCCGCCTTCTCGCCACCAACACCGCCGCCTGGCCCTCGCCCCGCATCCCGCTGCGCATCGCCCTCTGCCGCGCCCCGGCCGTGGGCCGATTCCTCGTGCAGCAGCTCGACGGCTTCGCCTGGCCCGCCACCTGGATGTCCACCGAGCGCGCCCTTCCCTCCGCCGTGAAGGCCGGCTTCCTCGCGCCCTACGGCGCCGCCGCGCGCCGCCGCGCCGTCGCCGACTTCGTGGCCGACATCCCGATGGAGCCCGGCCATCCCTCGCGCGCCGCGCTCGAGGCCGTCTCGCGCGGCCTCGACGCCCTCGCCTCGCATCCGTCGCTGATCCTCTGGGGCGCGCGCGACTTCTGCTTCACCCCCCGCTTCGCCGACGAGCTCGCCCTCCGCTGGCCCCGCGCCGCCAAGATTCTCCTGCCCCGCGCCGGCCATTACCTGTTCGAGGACGGAGGCCCCGAGGCTGTCGACAAAGCCGCCGATTTCCTGGCTTAAACCGCCCTCGCTCCCAGCTGCCGGACCCTTTGTGACAAAGGCCGTTGCATTGGCTGTGGATAACCTGTGAACGACGCTGGGAGGACTTAGCGAAAAGATGGTATAAACATCTAATCATCAGTTATTTGCGGAGGGTAAAAAAGATTCCCAGCAACCCCATTTTCCCTTGCCACCCCCTTGACGAAATTCAGCATCTTTTGAACCCCGCCCTCCGCGGTCAAATCACCAAAAACCCCCGTTTTTCCATGAGCGAATCCGAAAGCACCAAGGGCACCGGCAAGCATGCCGGCAAGGCCTCCTACGACGCGTCCGACATCAAGCGCCTCAAGGGCCTCAAGGCCGTGCGCGAGCGTCCCGGCATGTACATCGGCGACACCAACGAGACCGGCCTCCACCACTGCGTCTACGAGATCGTCGACAACTCCATCGACGAGGCGCTCGCCGGCTTCTGCAAGCACATCAAGGTCGAGATCCACCGCGACGGCTCGCTCTCCGTCGAGGACGACGGCCGCGGCATCCCCGTCGCGATGCACCCCGAGGAGAAGGTCCCGACCCTCGAGCTCGTGCTGACCAACCTCCACGCCGGCGGCAAGTTCGACAAGGGCGCCTACCAGGTCTCGGGCGGCCTCAACGGCGTCGGCGCCAAGTGCGTCAACGCCCTCTCCAGCCGGTTCGTCGCCGAGGTCAGCCGCGAGGGCGAGGTCCACCAGATGAAGTTCTCCCAGGGCGAGGTCACCCAGCGGATCAAGGTCATCGGCAAGACCAAGCGCACCGGCACCCGCATCTCCTTCCTGCCCGACCCGGAGATCTTCACCGTCACCACCTTCAAGTACGAGACCCTCGTCCGCCGCCTGCGCGAGCTGGCCTTCCTCGTCCCCGGCATCACCATCGAGGTGGCCGACGAGCGCGACGGCCGGGCCGACAAGTTCCAGTTCAAGGACGGCATCGCCGAGTACGTCTCGTTCCTCAACGCCAACGAGGAGACGATGCACGACAAGCCCATCCTCATCGCCGCCGAGGTCGACTTCACCGACCCCTCCAACCCCCGGGTCATGGCCGACGACGAGAAGCCCAAGGCCGGCCAGCGCCGCATGATGCTCGACGTCGCCCTGCAGTACAACGACCGCTACGACGAGACCGTCTTCTGCTACACCAACCTCATCTCCAACCCCGAGGGCGGCACCCACCTCTCCGGCTTCCGCTCCGCCCTGACCCGCGTCATCAACACCTACGCCAAGGCCAACAACCTGATCAAGGACAAGGACGCCAAGCTGACCGGCGACGACATGCGCGAGGGCCTCGTCGCCGTCGTCTCGGTCAAGCACCCCGACCCCAAGTTCCAGTCCCAGAACAAGACCCGCCTGACCAACCCCGAGGTCGAGGGCATCGTCACCTCCGTGGTCGGCGAGCAGCTCAAGTACTACCTCGAGCGCGACCCCAAGACGGGCAAGCGCATCGTCGACAAGTGCCTCAACGCCGCCCGCGCCCGCGAGGCCGCCCGCAAGGCCCGCGAGACCGTCCGCAAGTCCGCCATGTCCTCCGGCGGGCTCCCTGGCAAGCTGGCCGACTGCTCCGAGTCCGACCCCTCCGTCTGCGAGCTCTACATCGTGGAGGGCGACTCCGCCGGCGGCTCCGCCAAGCAGGGCCGCGACCGCCGCTACCAGGCCATCCTGCCCATCAAGGGCAAGATCCTCAACGTCGAGAAGGCGCGGATGGACAAGATCCTCTCCAACGACGAGATCCGCACCATCATCACCGCCTGCGGCACCGGCATCGGCCGCCACGAGGGCGACGGCGCCTTCGACGTCACCCGCTGCCGCTACCACAAGATCATCATCATGACGGACGCGGACGTCGACGGCTCGCACATCCGCACCCTCCTCCTCACCTTCCTCTACCGGCAGATGCCCGGCCTGATCGACGCCGGCTACGTCTACATCGCCCAGCCCCCCCTCTACCGGATCAAGCGCAAGAAGCGCGAGCAGTACGTCGACAACGACGCCGACCTCAACCGCATCCTGCTCGAGCTCGGCGCCGAGGATGTCAACCTCGTCCGCCTCCGCGACAAGCACACCTTCCCCGGCCAGAAGGTCGACCGCATCGTCGAGGCCCTCGCCCGCCTCGAGTCGCTCGGCTCCGGTGTCGCCCGCACCGGCTGCCCCCTCGCGCTCTACCTCGACCAGCAGGAGCGCAAGACCCACGCCCTTCCCCGCTTCCTCGCCAAGATCCGCACCGGCAACGAGGAGGTCTTCGAGTTCCTCGCCGACGAGGACGCCCGCCAGGCCTTCATGAAGGAGCAGGCCTTCGACGACTTCCTCGCCACCCAGGTCGCGCGCGAGGCCAAGGTCAAGGGCGCCACCGTCCAGCAGCGCATCAACCTCTACGAGATCCACGAGAACGAGGCCCTCGCCAAGCTCCTCAAGGAGCTCGACGGCCACGGGCTCGACGTCCAGCAGTTCACCCCGGGCGACGACGCCCGCTACCACCTCCTCGAGGGCGGCTCGGCCGAGGCCGAGCCCGAGCCGGAGGAGGCCGCCAAGGAGGCCCCCAAGGGCAAGGCGGCCAAGGAGAAGGCCCCGGCCAGGAAGCCCCGCAAGGAGGCCGAGCCCGTGCCCCTGCGCAGCATCCTCGAGCTGGTCGGCCAGATCCGCGCCTTCGGGCGCAAGGGCCTGTCCATCCAGCGGTACAAGGGCCTGGGCGAGATGAACCCCAAGCAGCTCTTCGAGACCACGATGGACCCGGCCAAGCGCCGCCTGCTCAAGGTCGACATCCGCGACGCGGCCGACGCCAACCGCGTCTTCGCCATGCTGATGGGCGAGGACGTGCCCGCTCGCCGCGCCTTCATCGAGGACAACGCCCTCAACACCTCCTACCTCGACGTCTGACCCCGACCCCCGCCGACCCGCCAACCCGCCCCTTCCCATGTATTCCGAGAACGAGAAGCTCACGCCCGCGAGCATCACCGACATCATGCAGACGGCCTACATCGACTACTCGATGTCCGTCATCATCTCGCGCGCCCTCCCCGACGCGCGCGACGGCCTCAAGCCCGTCCAGCGCCGCATCCTCTACGCCATGCTCCGCGAGGGGCTCCTCCACAACCGCGCCTTCGACAAGTGCGCCGGCGTGGTCGGCGAGGTGCTCAAGAACTACCACCCCCACGGCGACAGCTCCGTCTACGACACCCTCGTGCGCCTCGCCCAGAGCTGGGTCATGCGCTACCCGCTCATCCAGCCCCAGGGCAACTTCGGCTCGGTCGACGGCGACCCGCCCGCCGCCTACCGCTACACCGAGTGCCGCCTGAGCGAGCTGGCCGAGGACATCCTGGCCGACATCGACGAGGAGACCGTCGACTTCGCCCCCAACTACAAGGAGTCGACCACCGAGCCCACCGTCGTCCCCAGCGGCCTCCCCCACCTCCTGATGAACGGGTCGACCGGCATCGCCGTCGGCATGACGACCAACATCCCCCCGCACAACCTCGGGGAGCTCGTCGAGGCCGTCTGCCGCATCATCGACAAGCCGGCCACCACCGCCGAGGACCTGACCAAGGTCATCCTCGGGCCCGACTTCCCCACCGGGGGCGTCATCAACGGCAAGGAGGGCATCCGGCAGTACCTCACCACCGGCCGCGGCATCGTCCGCACCCGCGGCGTCGCCCACACCGAGGAGCTCAAGAACGGCAAGGAGCAGGTCGTCCTGACCGAGATCCCCTACAACGTCAACCGCGCCTCCCTCGTGGTCGACATCGCCCGCCTGGTCGGGGAGAAGGTCCTCGACGAGGTCTCCGACCTGCGCGACGAGTCCGACGAGCGGACCCGCATCGTCATCGAGCTCAAGCGCAACGAGAACCCCAAGGTCGTCATCAACAAGCTCTACAAGCACACCGCCTTCGAGAGCTCCTTCGGCGTCATCCTGCTCGCCCTCGACAAGCGCCGCCCGAAGCAGATGAACATCCGCGAGCTGCTCGACTGCTTCATCGAGCACCGGCGCGACGTCGTCACCCGCCGCACCCAGTTCCGCCTGCGCAAGGCCGAGGACCGCGCCCACATCCTCGAGGGCTTCAAGATCGCCCTCAAGAACCTCGACGACTTCGTCAAGATCATCCGCGCCTCCTCCAACCGCGACGAGGCCCGGGTCAAGCTGATGGACAAGTACGGCCTGAGCGAGCGCCAGGCCCTCGCCATCCTCGACCTCCGCCTCTACCAGCTGACCGGCCTCGAGCGCGACAAGATCGAGGAGGAGTACCGCGCCCTCCTCGCCCTGGTCGAGGAGCTCCAGTCCATCCTCGGCAGCGAGGCCAAGCTCCTCGCCCTGATCAAGGAGGAGCTCCGCGAGATGGCCAAGCGCCACCTCACCCCCCGCCTGACCAAGGTCAGCGCCCACGAGGGCGAGCTCTCGATGGAGGACATCGTGGCCAACGAGGGCTGCGTCGTCACCGTCTCCCACGCCGGCTTCATCAAGCGCACCCCCGTCGCCCAGTATCGCCTGCAGAAGCGCGGCGGCAAGGGCACCAAGGGCGCCGAGCTCTCCAAGCCGGTCGAGGGCGAGGACGACTTCGTCGAGCACCTCTTCACCGCCAACACCCACGACCACATCCTGTTCTTCATGAACAACGGCCGGGTCTACGTGGAGAAGGTCTACGACATCGAGGAGGCCGCCCGCGCCGCCCGCGGCAAGTCCATCGCCCGCCTGCTCGAGCTGCAGGACGGCGAGTCGCTCGCGGCCATGGTCTGCGTGTCCAACTTCGAGCCCGGCAAGTTCCTCGTCATGGCCACCCGCAACGGGATCATCAAGAAGACCGAGATCTCCAAGTACGCCAACTACCGCAAGGGCGGCATCATCGGGGTCAACATCGAGCACGGCGACGCCCTCATCTCGGTCAAGCTGACCGGCGGCGACAACGAGGTCGTGATGATCTCCCAGTCCGGCATGAGCATCCGCTTCCACGAGACCGACGTCCGGTCGATGGGCCGCGACACCACCGGCGTCATCGGCATGAACCTGGACAAGGGCGACAGCGTCAAGTCGATGGAGATCGTCGACCCGGCCTGCACCCTGCTCGTGGTCGGCGTCGACGGCATCGGCAAGCGCACGCCCTACGACGACCCCGAGACCAAGGAGCCCGTCTACCGCAAGCAGTCCCGCGGCGGCAAGGGCGTCATCGCCATCAACACCGACGCCGGCGTGGCCGGCGCCCTCAGCGTCCGCGAGGACGACGAGGTCATGCTCCTGACCAAGGGCGGCCAGTCCATCCGCACCAAGGTGTCGGACATCCGCTGCACCGCGGGCCGCAACACCAAGGGCGTCCGCGTCATGCGGCTGAAGGACGGCGAGTCCCTCATCGGCATCTCCAAGGTCGAGAAGGCCGAGGACGAGGAGGGCGACGCGCCCGCCGCCCAGGCCTGACTCCGGCGCCAAGGACGGCGAACAGGGGCCCCGCGCGGGGCCCCTTCCCGCGTCCGGTCACTCCCGCCCGAGGTCTACGATCGACTCGATGTGCCGGGTCTGGGGGAAGAGGTCGAACGGGCGCGCCGAGAGCACCTTCCAGCCCCTGGCCGCCAGCCACCGGATGTCCCTCGCCTGGGTGTCCGGCGCGCAGCTCACGTAGACGATCCGGCGGGGGCCGAAGGCGTCGAGCTGGGCCAGGAACGGCTCGTCGCACCCCTTGCGCGGCGGGTCGATGAGCACCGCCGTCTCGGGGCCCTTGACCGGCAGCCGGTCGAAGATGCGCTCCGCCGAGCCCGCCACGAAGCGGCAGTTGAGGATGCGGTTCGCCGCGGCGTTCTCCGCCGCCTTGCGCACCGCGTCCTCCGAGACCTCGACGCCGTGGACCGACTCGAAGTGGCGCGCGGCGGAGAGCGCGAAGAGCCCCGAGCCGCAGTAGGCGTCGACGAGGTGCCGCGCCCCCGAGGCCTTGGCCAGGCCGACCGCATGCTCGACGAAGGCGGGCAGGATGAAGGGGTTGTTCTGGAAGAAGTCGCCCGCGACGAAGCGCAGCGTCAGGTCCCCGACCTTCTCCGTAACCGAGGCCCGCGGGTCGGTCGCCACGCCCTCCTGCGTCTCGCGCAGGAGCAGCGTCGCCCCCCGGCGGAACTCGCCGGCCCGCGCCCGCACCTCGGCCCGGGCCTCGCGCAGCGCGACGTTGACCTTGTCCGTCGCGATGGGGCACGCGGGCACGTCGACGAGCCTCCGGGCGTTGTGGGCGTGAAGGAAGCCGATGGGGAAGTCGCCGGCGCCGCCGCGGGGCGGCTGGAAGTGGGGCGTCAGCTTCGTCCGGTAGCCCCACTCGCGCGGCGAGGGGTGGCAGGGGTCGACCGCGACCTCCACCCCGCCCAGGCGGGACAGGGCCTCGCGCAGCTGCTCCTGCTTCCAGCGCAGCTGCTCGGGGTAGGCGAGGTTCTGGTACTGGCAGCCGCCGCAGGCGCCG
Source organism: Verrucomicrobiota bacterium (assembly GCA_030831965.1). Taxonomy (GTDB): domain Bacteria; phylum Verrucomicrobiota; class Verrucomicrobiia; order Opitutales; family UBA953; genus UBA8828. The sequence continues at coordinate 5,930 of JAURJZ010000005.1, read as the reverse complement.
AAGAGGGGGCAGCGGGGCTCGACCCGGTGGGGCGAGCGGAGGTGGACCTTGACGAGGTCGCCGCGGGAGAAGTTGGCCGCGTTGTGCCAGATCCGGGCGACGACGCGCTCGCCGGGCAGGGCGCCGGACACGAAGACGACCCACCCGTCGACCCGGCCCACCCCCTCGCCGAGGTTGGTCAGCCGGTCGATGGTCAGCGTCACCTCCTGGTGGTAGGCGAAGGGCTCGGCCTTGAATCGCGGGGGTGCCTGGCGGGGACGGTCTTCCACGGGGCGACCTTCCCCCCGCCCGCCCCCGGGGTCGAGAGCAAAGGGCGCGCGGCTTCGGCTCGCCCTCGGCGCCGCGGCGCCCCTAAATCATCCCGTGCCCGACGAGGTCATCCACAGCCGCCAGAACCCGCGCGTCCAGGGCGTCGCCAAGCTGCGCGACCGCGCCGTGCGCGACGCGCGCGGCCGCTTCCTCGTCGAGGGCTTCCGCGAGCTCGCCCGGGCCCTCGGGAGCAAGGTCGCGCTCGAGGAGATTTACTTCTGCCCAGCCCTCTTCAAGGACCCCGGCTCGGCCGACCTCGTCGACCGGGCCCGCGGCGCCGGCGTCGATTGCTGCGAGCTGGGCGAGTCGGCGTTCGACAAGGTCAGCGGGCGCGAGGGGCCCGACGGGCTTCTGGGCGTGGCCGAGACCTGGGATCTGTCCCTCGCCCGGCTCTCCCTCGGCAAGGATCCCCTCGTGCTCGTCGCCGAGGCGGTCGAGAAGCCGGGTAACCTCGGCGCCCTGCTGCGCACGGCTGATTCCGCCGGTTGCGCCGCCCTGATCATCTGCGATCCGGTCACCGACCTCTTCAACCCCAACGTCATTCGCGCCTCCCAGGGCGCCGCCTTCTCGGTCCCCGTCGCCGTCGCCTCGTCCGCCGACGCCATCGCCTGGGTCAAGGCCAGGGGCTTGCGCATCCTCGCGACCACGCCGGATGGCGCCAAGCCCCTCTGGGATGTCGACGCCCGGGGTCCGGTGGCCCTCGTCATGGGATCGGAGAAGGACGGCCTCGCCCCTGCCTGGCTCCAGGCGGCCGACGCGCGCGTGTTCATTCCCCAGGCCGGGCTCTCCGACTCGCTCAACGTCGCCACCGCCGCCGCCGTCTGCCTCTTCGAGGCTGTCCGCCAGCGCCGCTGAGCCCCTCCCCGTTGCCTATCGACGGGTATGAAAGGATGAAGGGATGGTCGCTGAGCCTTCTTGCTCCCACGTCTCCTTCGAATCCTTCTCCCAAGGCAACCCGAAGGGGTCTCCCTCCCGTGCTCCTGTGCCCCTGTGCCTCTTGGGCTGATAATCCCTGGGCTATCAGCCCATCGCCTGCGCGACGAGGTCGTCGAGCTTCTTGCCGTCGACGGCGAAGAGCCGGATCAAGAGGGGCTTGGCCTCGTCCTGCGGACTTGGCCGTGCCCGCCTCGGTCGCTTAGCCCATCGCCTGCGCGACGAGGTCGTCGAGCTTCTTGCCGTCGACGGCGAAGAGCCGGATGCCCTCGGCGGTCTTCTCGGTGGCCATGGCGTCCTCGTTGTGGTGCCAGCGGAACTCCTTCTCGGCCCAGGCCTTGGCGGGCTCGCCCTCGGCGGCGGACTTGGCGGCGTTGAGCGCCTGCGGCACGGCGGCGGCGTCCTTGGACAGCTCGTCGAGCAGGTTGGGGGCGATGGTGAGGAGGTCGCAGCCGCAGAGCGCCTTGATCTGGCCGGTGTTGCGGAAGGACGCGCCCATGACCTCGGTCTTGACGCCGTTGCGCTTGTAGTAGGCGAAGATGCGGCGGACGGACTGCACGCCCGGGTCGTTCGCACCGGCCGAGGCGGCCTCGTTCCAGTTGGCGCCCTGGGACTTCTTGTGCCAGTCGTAGATGCGCCCCACGAAGGGCGAGATGAGCTGCACCTTGGCGTCGGCGCAGGCCACGGCTTGGGCGAACGAGAAAAGCAGGGTGAGGTTGCAGCGGATGCCCTCCCTCTCGAGCTCGGCGGCGGCCTGGATGCCTTCCCAGGTCGAGGCCATCTTCACGAGGATGCGCTCGCGGGGGATGCCGGCGGCCTTGTAGAGGGCGATGAGCTCGCGGGCCTTGGCCACCGTCGCGGCCTTGTCGAAGGACAGGCGGGCGTCGACCTCGGTCGAGACGCGGCCGGGGACGATCTTGAGGATCTCGGTGCCGAAGGCGATCAGGAGGGCGTCGACCGCCGCGGCCACGCCCTTGGCCTTGTTGTCCTGGGCCGCCTTCCGGAGGAGGGCTTGGTACTCGGGCATCTGGACCGCCTTCAGGATGAGGCTCGGGTTGGTCGTCGCGTCGAGGGGCTTGAAGGCCTTCATGGCGGCGAAGTCGCCGGTGTCGGCGACGACCTTGGTGTGTTGGCGGAGCTGCTCGAGGGCGTTCATGGTGGGAGGGCGATTGTTAAGTGGAAGAGTCACCGAAGGGGAGGAAATTAAGAATTAAAACCAAGAATTAAAATGGCTAAAATCGCCCTGCGCGCGGGCCGCAACCCCTCGCGAGTCATGGTCCAGCCGCCTTTTCTCCTCTTAATTTTTAATTCTTAATTCTTAATTCGCCCTCATGCCCTCCCGCCTCAAGGTCCGCGCCGCCCTCGCCTCCGCCCAGCCCGCCTCGGATGTCGAGGTCGCCGGCTGGGTTCGCACCAAGCGCGACAGCAAGGGATTCTCCTTCCTGGAGATCAACGACGGCTCCTGCCTGCGCAACCTGCAGGCGGTGGTCGACCACGCCATCCCCGGCTCGGCCGACCTCCCCGAGGTCCTGACCGGCGCCTCCGTCCGCCTGCGCGGCGACCTCGTGCCCTCGCCGGCCAAGGGACAGGCCTGGGAGCTGAAGGCGACCCGCCTCGAGCTGCTCGGCCGGGCCGACGCCTCCTTTCCCCTGCAGAAGAAGGGCCACACCCCGGAGTTCCTGCGCTCCATCCCCCATCTCCGCGCCCGCACCAACCGCATCGGCTCCGCGCTCCGTGTCCGCAGCCGCATGGCGATGGAGGTCCACCGCTTCTTCCAGGACCGCGGCTTCGCCTATGTGCACACGCCGGTCATAACGGCGAGCGACTGCGAGGGGGCGGGCGAGCTCTTCCGCGTGACCACGCTCGATCCGGCGAATCCGCCGAGGGACGCCGCGGGCGGGGTCGACTGGGCCTCGGACTTCTTCGCGCGCCAGGCCTACCTCACGGTCTCGGGCCAGCTCGAGGGGGAGACCCTCGCCTGCGCCCTGGGTGACATCTACACCTTCGGCCCGACGTTCCGCGCCGAGAACTCCAACACCAGCCGGCACGCCAGCGAGTTCTGGATGATCGAGCCCGAGATGGCCTTCTGCGACCTGCGGGGCGACATGGAGGTGGCCGAGGCGCTCGTCCAGCACCTCGTGCGCGCGGCCCTCGAGCACTGCGCCGACGAGCTCGCCTTCTTCGACGCCTATGTGTCCAAGGGCCTCCTCGACCGCCTGCGCGGGATCGTCGGCCAGCCCTTCGCCCGGGTGAGCTACACCGAGGCGGTCGACATCCTCCTGGCCTCGGGCCAGGCCTTCGAGTTCCCCGTGCGCTGGGGCGACAACTTCCAGGCCGAGCACGAGCGCTTCCTCACCGAGACCCATTTCCGCCGCCCGGTGACCGTCCACGACTACCCCGCCTCGGCCAAGCCCTTCTACATGCGCCAGAACGACGACGGCCGGACCGTCGCCGCCATGGACCTCCTCGTGCCCGGCATCGGCGAGATCGTCGGCGGCAGCCAGCGCGAGGAGCGCCTCGACCGCCTCGAGGCCGCCATGCGGGCCCACGGCCTCGACCTCGGGTCCTACGCCTGGTATCTCGACCTCCGCCGCTTCGGCACCGTGCCCCACGCCGGCTTCGGCCTGGGCTTCGAGCGCCTGCTCATGCTGGTCACGGGCGAGGGCAACATCCGGGACGTCACCGCGTTCCCCCGGACCCCTGGGCACGCCTGAGCGCGGGCCTCACTTGACCGCGGGCGCGGGGCCGGCCGGCTTGGGCGAGGTCGCCTCCCCGATCAGGTCGGCGATGGCCTTGCCCGGGACGCAGTTGCGGCGGACCATCTGCAGGTTCTGCTGGTCGCCCTCCTTGTCCGTGCTGTAATAGATCGAGTTGGTCGAGGAGACCAGGCCGACCACGTTGCCGCAGAGGTCGAGGATCGCGGCGCCGCTCGAACCCTTGGCGTAGTCGCAGGTGACCTGCATCCAGACGGCGGCTCGGTCGGCCGGCCCCGTCCCGCGGCTGTAGCGCGAGACGATGCCCTGGGTGAAGTAGCCGAAGGAGCCGTCGGGGTTGCTCAGGCAGACGACGTCGGCCCCGGCCGGGAGGTCGCCGCGCACGGGAAGGGCCGGGAGCCGGCGCCCCTGGGTGTCGACCCGCACCAGCGCCACGTCCTGGGGCGTGCGCGCCGCGAGGACCTCGACGACGGGGAGGAAGGTGCCGTCCGCGAGCAGCACCCCCATGGCGTCGCCCTTCGCCGCGGCGGCCACGTGGTGGTTGGTCGCGATCACGCCCGAGGGGTGCACGATGACGCCGCTCGCCATGCTCGAGTGCCAGTTCGGGCAGCGGTCGCACTTGAAGGCCGTGCCGAAGAGCACGGTGCTGGCGGCGGCCCGGGCCCGGACCTCCTCGCGGCTCAGGGGCTGGGCCGAGGCCGGAAGGAGCTCGACCGCGGCGGTGGCGGGGCGCCTGGCCTGCGCCAGGCGATCGGCTGAGGCGAGGGGCGACTTGCCCGAGCTGGCGAGCTTGGTCACCTCGGCGTTGAGCTTGGCGAAGACCCGGGGGTCGTCGATCGGCTCGCGCACGCTGCCCCCCGCCGCGGCCAGGAGCAGGGCGGGAGCCAGGGCGGGGACGAGGAGGAGGGTGCGCATGGTGCCCAGCCTGGCCCTCCCGCGACCGGAGGCAACTCCCCGCGGCGTGCCGATCTGTAATGGTTTAGTCATTATAACTGGTCGCGGCGCGGCCCGCCTTCCGCGGCCGAGGCGGGCATGGGGTTCGCTCCGGGATCGGCGGGCCCCGGGGAGAGCCCCCAGGGACTAGGCTATAATCTAGCTGGGAATGGGCCAAAAGAGCCAAAACACCCTTTAAATTCAACATAAATTATTGCTAATCAACGATTTAAGATTCTGTTTCTCGGCATGAAAAAAATCGTCAAAAACCGCAAAAAAGCCTTGATGAGGTCGAGTTCGTTGGTCATTTTCGCCCTTCCTGCTGGTTCACCAGCACACGTTCCTTGATCACCGAGGTTGGCAGCGTCGTCCGGCAAGCCGGGCAAAAAATCTGCCATTTGGGTATTGACGAGCGCCTCGACGGCGCCACCGTCCGCCCTCCCTTTCCTTCGGGAAAGCCCCTTTCGGTTCTTTGAGAGTCACTTTGTGCGACTATACGGCCTATCGTATGGTCAACCTTTATAACCTGGTGAACCACCGGTATTTTCTATCGTGGTTCCCAGCAATGGTAACACACGAAGACATTATACCGGCGGTTCACTAGGAGAGTTAATGTAAACTAGTTCGGATCCCAGGATTCGAACCTCACCGAAAGAGTAGGTCCGCAAGGACCGATATTTGGAGAGTTTGATCCTGGCTCAGAGTGAACGCTGGCGGCGTGGTTAAGACATGCAAGTCGAGCGACGGTAGCAATACCGGAGCGGCAAACGGGTGCGTAACACGTGAGCAATCTGCCTTTAAGTCAGGAATAGCCCAGGGAAACTTGGATTAATACCGGATGTGGAGGAGTCAGGCATCTGACTTCTTCCAAAGCTTGTAACGGCGCTTAAGGAGGAGCTCGCGGCCTATCAGCTAGTTGGCGAGGTAACGGCTCACCAAGGCTAAGACGGGTAACTGGTCTGAGAGGATGATCAGTCACACTGGAACTGAGACACGGTCCAGACACCTACGGGTGGCAGCAGTTTCGAATCGTTCACAATG
>JAURJZ010000004.1 GCA_030831965.1 Verrucomicrobiota bacterium | reverse complement strand
GCGGAGTGGGATACCCTAGCGGGCTTCGCCGGCGAGCTGGCCTGCGCCGGGCTTCTGGGCGAGGGTGAGGGCGAGGCGCGGGCCGCCGAGCTGGCGGAGAAGGGCTATGTGTGTCTCAAGGCAAAGGCGGGGATTGGCGCGGGCCTTCCGCGGCTGAGGGCGATCCTGGCGGCGACACCCAAGTCGGTCTTGCTGCGCGTGGACGCCGGCGGTCGCCTGGACCTGCGCGGGGCGAGGGAGCTCCTTGACTGGGCCAGGGGCGAGGCACGGGTCGAATTTGTCGAGCAGCCATTGGCGCCGGGCGACCCGGGATACGGCTCGCTGGGCGCGGAGAAGGTCGCGCTCGACGAGTCGTTCCCCTGCGGCGGGAGCCGCTCGCCGGAGGCGGTTGGGTGGAAGGGTTTCGTGGTGGTGAAGCCGGCGATGGGTGGCGACTGGGTCGCGCTGCGGAGGACGCTGCGGGAGGCGGCCGGCGCGGGGCGCGTCGTGGTGTCGTCCTCGTTCGAAACGGCGGTCGGCTTCCAGGCCGGGCTGGCCTTCGCGGCGGGAATCGCCGGGGGCCGCGCGGTGGGCTTCGGCACGCTGGGTTCGGACCAGGCCTGGGAACGACACGCCCCGGGACCCCGCGTCCGCGGCAGGCCGGACATCGATTGGGAGGCGCTGTGGGCGCGGGCGGCATGAGCGGCGCGCTCATCCTCCATCGCGACCACGGCCATCACCTGGCGGCGGTGTTGCGAGCGCTGGACGCGGGGGAGCCGGTGTTCCTGGGCAATCCGCGCTGGATGCCCTCGGACCTCGAGGAGGCGCTGCGACAGGTGCCGGCCTCGTGCCGCGTCGAGGGCGCGGAGGCCCGGCCTCGCGGGATGGGGCCCTGCGATTGGCCCGGAGGCTGGCGCGGTCGGGTGATGGTCCCGACGGGCGGCACGGGGGGCGCGGTGCGGTTCGCCATCCACGACGGGGCCAGCTTGCGCGGCTCGGCGCTGGCGTTTGCGGGGGCGATGCGCGCGCGCGGCCTGTCGCCGGTGATCCACGGCGTGTCGCTGACCCCCCCCTGGCACGTGAGCGGGCTGATGCCGGCGATCCGCGCCCGGGAAACCGGGGGGGCGTTCGCGGCGCTGGACGGGCGGTTTGTCCCCGGTTCGCCCTTGCCGCAGGTCAGCCTGCCCTCAGGCGGCACCAAGGTGGCGTCCATCGTGCCCGCCCAGCTCGACCGCCTGCTGGCGCGCGCGGACGGCGAGGCGTGGCTGAGGCAGTTCGATGTCGTCCTGCTCGGCGGCTCGGCCGTGCCGGCGCCCCTGCTGCGCGCGATCGGGGAGCGGAGGCTGCCGGTCGCGCTGACGTACGGGATGACGGAGACGGCGGCGGCGGCGGCCTTGGCGTGGCCGGAGGATTTCGCGCGGGGCGCGGCGCCGCTGGGATGGCCGTTGCCCGGGGTTAGGTTCGCGACGCGGGAGGGGCGCATCCTGGTGGACGCCCCGGGCCTGTGCCGGGGCCATTGGCCGGCGTCGCCGATCAAGGCGCCGTTTGACACGGGCGACCTCGGCGAGGTGAGCGCCGAGGGGCGGGTGCGGGTGACGGGCCGGGCGGATCGGATGATCGCGACGGGCGGCGAGAAGGTGGACCCGGCGCGGGTCGAGGCGGCGCTGGTGTCGAGCGGCCTGGCGAGGGCGGCGCATGTGCTCGGGCTGCCGGACGCGACGTGGGGGCGGCTGGTCGTGGCGGTGGTCGTGGCGGCGCCGGAGTCGGAGGCGGCGCTGCGCGCGGCGATGGAGACGGCGCTGGAGCCGGCGGCGCGGCCTCGGCGCTACCTGTTCGCGGAGGCGCTGCCGTTCGACGCGCGGGGGAAGGTCGATCCCGGGTCGCTGGGCCGCCTGCTGGCCTGAGGTCAGGCGCGGGCGGCGCGCCAGATGCGGAGGCAGGAGCGGACGAGCTCGGCGAACTGGTCGAGGGGAACCTGGCTGGGGCCGTCCGAGATGGCCTTGGCGGGATCCGGATGGGTCTCCATGAAGAGGCCGTCGGCGCCGGCGGCGAGGGCGGCGCGGGCGAGGACGGGGACGAACTCGCGCTGGCCGCCGGAGGATCCGCCGGCGGCGCCGGGGAGCTGGACGGCGTGGGTGGCGTCCATGATCGTCGGCCAGCCGTTGGCGGCCATGATGGGGAAGGCGCGCATGTCGACGACGAGGTTTTGGTAGCCGAAGGTGGTGCCGCGGTCGGTCTGCCAGATCTCGGCGGCGCCGGCGCCGGCGAGCTTGTCGACCACGAAGCGCATCTCGAAGGGCGAGAGGAACTGGCCCTTCTTGACGTTGACGACCTTGCCGGTGCGGGCGGCGGCGACGAGGAGATCCGTCTGCCGGCACATGAAGGCGGGAATCTGCAGGACGTCGGCGACCTTGCCGACGGCGGCGCATTGGTCGGGGCCGTGGACGTCGGTGAGGATGGGGAAGCGGTAGTCCCTGCGGGCGATCTCGAGGAGGGCGAGGCCGGCCTCGAGGCCGGGGCCCCGGTCGCCCTGGAGCGAGGTGCGGTTGGCCTTGTCGTAGCTGCCCTTGAAGACGAGGTTGAGGTCGGGCTCGCGGTCGGCGAGGGCGCGGAGCTCCTTGGCGACGGTCCGGACGTTGGACTCGGACTCGAGGGAGCAGGGGCCCGCGATGAGGAGCAGGCGGCGCTTGTCGTGGATCATGGGGAAAGGGTGGGCGCGGGAAGGGCGCGGGGCAAGGCTCAGCGGCGGCCGAGCCAGCGGAGGACCTCGCGGAGGGGGCGGGTGTTGAGCACCTGCCCCTTGGTCAGCCAACCCTTGCGGGCGACATTGACGCCGTGGCGGACGTAGGCGAGGTGGTCGGCGAGGTGGGCGTCGGGGTTGATGGAGCAGAGGACGCCCTTCTCGGCGGCGCGGCGCCAGTGGGTCCAGTCGAGGTCGAGCCGGCGGGGATAGGCGTTGAGCTCGATGCTCTTGCCGTTGGCGGCGGCCGCGTCGATGACCTTGGCGAGGTTGACCTTGTAGGGCTCGCGCTGGAGGAGGAGGCGGCCGGTGGCGTGGCCGAGGATGTGGGCGAGCGGGTGCTCGAGGGCGCGCACGAGGCGGGCGGTCTGCTCGTCCTCGTCGAGCGTGAAGCCGGCGTGGACGGAGACGACGACGACGTCGAGCTTGGCCAGGATGTCGTCGGGATAGTCGAGCGAGCCGTCGCGGAGGATGTCCACCTCGCTGCCGGAGAGGATGCGGACCTTGAACTTGCCGGAGGCGTTGAGGGCCTTGATGGCGTCGACCTGCCGGAGGAGTCGCTCGACCTCGAGCCCGCCGGCGTAGGCGCTGGTGCGGGAGTGGTCGTTGATGGAGAGGTACTCCCAGCCGAGGGCCTCGGCCGCGGCGGCCATCTGCTCGAGGGTCGACTTGCCGTCGGACTCGGTGGTGTGGTTGTGGAAGGCGCCGCGGAGGTCGGCGAGGGAGACGAGGTCGGGCAAGGCGCCGGCCTCGGCGGCGTCGATCTCGCCGTGGCCCTCGCGGAGCTCGGGCGGCACCCAGGCGAGGCCGAGGGCGGCGAAGACCTCCCGCTCCGAGGCGGCCTGGGGCGGCTTGGCCCCGGGGTCGCGGGGGGCGAGGCCCCACTCGCTCATGCTCAGGCCCATGGAGAGGGCGCGCTGGCGCATCGCGACGTTGTGGTCCTTGGAGCCGGTGAAGTGGTGCAGGGCGAAGAAGAACTGGGCGGGCGGGACGACGCGGAGATCGACCTGGAGGCCGCCCTCGACGCGGACGCTGGACTTGGTCTCGCCGTGGGCGGTGACCTCGGCGATGCCGGGTCGGGCGACGAACCAGTCCATGATGGGGCGCGGCTCGTCGGAACCCACGATGACGTCGAGGTCGCCCACGGTCTCGCGGTTGCGGCGGAAGGAGCCTGCGGCCTCGGCCATGCGGACCTGGGGCAATTGGCGGAGGCCCTTGAGGAGCGTCTCGACGAGGGGCTCGACGGCGGCCCAGAGGTGGCGCTTGCCGTAGGCCTCGCGGTTGCGGATGCCGTCGAGGATCCTGGCCTGGGTCTTCTCGCCGAAGCCCTTGAGGGTGGCGACGCGGCCCTCCTGGCAGGCGGCCTGGAGGCCGGGGATGTCGGTGATGCCAAGCTCCTTCCAGAGGGCGCGGGTCTTCTTTGGACCGACGCCGGGGATGGTGAGGATGTCGAGGAGGCCGGCGGGGAGAGAGGCGCGGAGCTTCTCGTGAAAGTCGAGGCGTCCGTCGCGGCGGAGGGCGGCGATCTTGTCGGCGAGGGCCTCGCCGATGCCGGGCTGCTCGGCGAGCCTGCCGGAGGCGATGAGCTCGTCGAGGTCGTCGGTGAGCGACTCGAGGAACCGGGCGCCGTTGTGGTAGGCCCGGATCTTGAAGGGGTTCTCGCCGTTGAGCTCGAGGATGCGGGCGATCTCGTCGAGCACCTCGGCGATGCCCTCGGCGTCGAGGCTCACGGGCGGCGGGCGCGCGCGGCGCGGTAGATGGCGTCGAGCCGGGCGAAGTCCGCCTCGCGGGTGCCGCTCTCGATGACGTGCTGGTACTCGCCGGCATGGGCCATCTCCCCGGCGGAGACGCGCAGGCGCCGCTCGATCTCGTCGGCCGGGTCGGTGCCGCGGCCGGAGAGGCGGCGGCGGAGCTCGACGGGGTCGCTGACGCTGATGAAGACGGTGACCATGGCGCCGGCGAGCGAGGGATCCTCGGCCACGCGGCGGCGGAGGGTGGCCGCGCCCTGGACGTCGATGTTGACCAGGGCGTCCATCCCGGCGTCGAGCTGGGCGGCGACGTCGGCCGCGCGGAGCCCGTAGAGCCGGGTGTGGACGCGGGCGTGCTCGAGGAAGCCGCCCGCGGCGAGGGTGCGCTCGAAGGTCTCGGCGGAGAGGAAATGGTAGTCGACGCCGTCGCGCTCGCCCTCGCGCGGCGGGCGGGTCGTGCAGGTGACGACGCGGCGGAGGGTGCCGCCGTGCGCCTGGACGAGGCGGTCGCAGAGGGTGGTCTTGCCGCTGCCCGCGGGACCGGAGAGAACGATGAGGAGTCCTCGGCTCATGGGGCGAGGAGGAGCGCCTGGGCGAGGCAGGCGAGCGCGACGGCGAGGAGGGCGCCGCCGAGGGCGCGGCGCCGGGAATCGGTCGCGAGCGTCCGGTCGAGGGTGCGGACGAAGACGCCGGGGGAGGCGGCCCAGAGGAGGCCGGGGACGACCAGCAGGGCGTAGCTGGCAAAGGCCAGGAGAAGGCTGTCGGGCAGCCGGCCCCACCCCGCGTCGAGGGTCGCGCGGGCGAGGAAAAGCATGAGCGCGCCCAGGCCGCGGACGGCGATCAGGTCGGGCATCCAACGGAAGGCGGCCAGGCCGGCGACAACGAAGGCGAGGGTGACGGGCGCGCGGGGGAACCCGGCGAGGTCGGGCTCCGGCAGGTTCCAGAGATGCCAGCCCAGCAGGACGACGGCGGCGAGCCCGAGAAGGAGACCGGCCGAGGGTGAGCGCGGCAAGGCGCGCAGGAGATGGGGGCCGCCGAGCAGCAGGAGGCCGCCGAGGGCGAGGAAGGCGGCGATCGCAAGGTAGGCTCCGGTGAGCGTCATGAGGGTTCTTTTAGGCGGGACGAGAGGGTCAGGGCGAGAAAGGAAGCGGGTCGGCTTGGCTTGCCTTGCTCCAAGGGGCATTTCTTAATGAGGGAGACCCCATGGACTCTAAGTCCGAGAACCCCGAGGCACCCGCGCCCCAGGACGCCCCCATTCCCCCTTCGGCGGGGGAACAGGCCGCGGTCGCCGGTCCGGAAACCGCGACCCCGGGGATGAGGCGGCGGCTGCCGTTCTGGAAGCGGATCGGGGGCGACGGCCTGGTCATCTCGGTGGCCTTCCACGGCGGCCTGCTGCTCTTGTTCGCGGCCTGGGTGATCGTGACGATCACGGACGAGGCCAAGACGGACCCGGAGACCT
>JAURJZ010000022.1 GCA_030831965.1 Verrucomicrobiota bacterium | reverse complement strand
GAGCGCTTCGTCATCACCGTGACCTCGCTCGCCAACGACTACCTGCCCTCGTCCTGGGGCTACTATAGCCCGACCATCGTCGCCATCTTCACCTTCTTCGGGACCTTCGGCTTCTTCTCCGTCCTCTTCCTCCTCTTCATCCGCTTCCTCCCCCTCCCGCCCATGGCCGAGGACAAGATGATCCCCCCCCAGGCCGCCCCCCGAGCCCACTGCTCCCCGCGCCCCACCCCCATGACCGACCAAGCCACCCCTCCCTCCCGCGACCGCCGCGACGACCGCGGCCCCCGCGTCCACGGCGTCGCCGCCAGCTTCCGCCGGCCCTCCGACGTCTTCAAGGCCGCCGAGCGCATCCGCGACCTCGGCTGGACCCGCTGGGACGTGCACACCCCCTATCCCATCCACGGCCTCGACGCCGCTATGGGCCTCCCCCGCTCGCCCGTCCCCCGGCTCACCCTCCTCGGCGGCCTCACCGGCTTCCTCACCGGCTGCCTCCTCACCTGGTACACCAACAGCTACGACTACCCCCTCATCGTCGGCGGCAAGCCCTTCTGGAGCGTCATCTACCCGTTCCCCGTGCTCTATGAGTGCACCATCCTCTTCGCCGCCTTCGGCACCTTCTTCGGCCAGTTCATCTTCAACCGCCTCCCCCGGCACCATCACCCCCTCTTCGAGCTGCCCCAGTTCGCCCGCGTGACCGACGACGCCTTCATGGTCGTCCTCGAGGCCGGCGATCCCCGGTTCTCCAGCCCCGAGGCCGCCCGCGACCTTCTCCATTCCCTCGGCGGCCACGACATCACCCTCGTCCGCGACTGACCCGCCCCCATGCGCATCGCCCTCGCCATCCTCGCCCTCCTCACGGTCGCCACCGTCTCCTTCCTCGGCGTCCGGGGCAAGGTCTCCAAGCAGCCGCCCGTTCAGGTCTTCGACGACATGGACAACCAGTCCAAGCTCGACCCCCAGGGCGTCTCCCCGCTCTTCGCCGACGGCTCCGCCTCGCGCCCCGCCGTCCCCGGCACCGTCCCCCGCGCCACCGGCCTCGAGCCCGCCAAGGTCCTCGCCCCCGGCTTCCGCCGCGCCGAGTCCCTCAACCCCGAGTTCGTCACCGGCAAGGACGCCTCCGGCGCCTTCCTCGCCTCCTTCCCCAAGCTCTCCCTCGCCCAGGGTCCCGACGGCAAGCTGCTCCCGTACAAGGTCGACGCCGCCACCCTCGAGCTCGGCCGCAGGAAGTACACCATCTACTGCGCCGTCTGCCACGGCGCCGACGCCGCGGGCAACGGCATCCTCAAGGCCCGCGCCGCCATCGACGGCGCCGCCTCGATGCCCACCATCGCCAACCTCCAGACCGCCCTCTTCCGCGCCTACCCCGCCGGCCAGCTCTACGACGTCGTGGCCAACGGCAAGAACACCATGCAGCCCTACGGCGACTACCTCTCCCCCGAGGAGCGCTGGGCCGTCGTCGCCTACCTCCGCGCCCTCCAGCTCTCCCAGGCCTGCCCGCCCGAGCTGACCCCCGCGTCCGTCAAGGACGCCGCCAAGTGACCCTTTCGCCATGAGCGACCCTCGTTCCCCCTCCGCCTGGTCGGCCCGCTGGCCCGCCTTCGCCGGCCTCGCCGTCGTCGCCCTCGCCGGCGTCTACGCCCTCGCCCTCGGCGCTCCCGGCCACGGCGCCCGTCCCCAGGTTTCCCTCCTCTTCGGCGCCCTCTTCTGGACCTGCGCCCTCGTCGGCGTGCTCATGCTCACCATGATCACCCGGATCTTCGACGCCGGCTGGGCGCCCGTCATCCGGCGCTCCTGGGAGTTCGCCCTGCCCGCGCTCCCGCTCGTCATCCTCCTCGGCATCGCCCCCCTCGCCCTCCTGCCCGAGCTGCGCCACGCCGTCTGGGAATGGACCAAGGCCGACGACCACGCCATCCACGCCAAGTCGTGGTTCCTCAACGAGCCCTTCTTCCTCGGCCGCGTCGCCTTCTACGTCGCCTTCTTCGCCTTCCTCGCCTGGGCCCTCCGCCGCTGGTCCTTCGCCCAGGACCGCGACCGCACCGCCTCCCACACCCACGTCCTCCACGGCTTCTCCGCCGTCGGCGTCCCCCTCTCCGCCCTCGCCCTCACCTTCCTCGCCTTCGACTGCCTGATGGCGCTCTCCTACCACTGGTTCTCGACCATGTACGGGGTGTGGTTCTTCGCGCTCGGCATCCGCCTCGCCCTCGCCCTCACCGTCATCCTCACCCACCTGCTCGCCACCCGCGGCTGGCTCGCCGGCATCCTCAACCAGGCGCACCGGCACGTGCTGGGCTGCCTCATGCTGGCCTTCACCGTCTTCTGGGCCTACATCAGCTTCTCGCAGTACTTCATCATCTACAACGCCAACGTCCCCGAGGAGACCTTCTGGTACAACATCCGCGAGCTCGACCCCTCGACCGGCCTCAGGAACCAGTGGTGGTGGGTCTCGATGTGGCTCGTCTTCGGCTTCTTCCTCCTGCCCTTCCTTCTCCTGCTCTTCTACCGGACCAAGGTCGTCGCCTCGCGCCTCGTCGCCGTGGCCTGGCTCATCCTCCTCGGCGGCCTCGCCGACCTCCAGTTCAACGCCATTCCCCGCCAGGACCACCACACCCTGGTCGTCGAGCCCTTCCTCTCCCCCTACCTCGCCCTCGACCTCCTGAGCGTCATCGGCTTCGGCGCGCTCGTCGCCGCGGTCTTCCTCCGCTCGGCCGGACGCGCCGAGTGCATCCCGGTCCACGACCCCCGCATCCAGGAATCCCTCGACTACCATGAGTGACCCCCGCCGCCAGTCCCGCCCGCTCATCGGCTCCCACACCCTCGGGTGGATCGGCGCCGCCGTCGCCGTGGTTGCCGTCGTCGCCGCGCTCGCCGCCGCCTTCCGCGCCAACCGCGCCGCCCCCCAGGCCGCCCTCGCCGCCAACCGCGAGCAGCAGCTCAAGCTGCGCCACGAGATCGAGGCCAAGGCCCGCGAGGCCCTCGCCAAGCCCGGCAGGAACGCCGACGGCACCTACCGCGTCCCCATCGACCAGGTCCTCGCCCTCGCGGCCAAGGAGCCCTCCCGCCTCGATGCCGTGCGCGAGCACGCGCTGAGGGAGCAGGCCGCGGGCAAGTGACCCCCGGTCCCGAACCAACCGCCATTCCCTGATTTCCATGTCCACCGTTTCCAGCGTCCAGCAGGTGATCCGACGCCATGAGCCGCTCGCCGAGCCCAACCTCGGCCGCGTCGCCCAGGTCGACCACTCCCTCGCCCCGGCCGTGCTCGTCCTCGGCGCCTTTGCCGCCCTCTGGCTTCTCGCCAGCTCCCTCCTCGGCCTCGTCGCCTCCCTCCAGCTCCACCTCCCCGGGCTCGTCACCGCCGAGGCCCTCACCTACGGCCGCGCGCGCGACCTCCAGTCCGTCCTCCTCAATTACGGCTGGTCCGCCAACGCCGCCCTCGCCGTCGGCCTCTGGGTCGCCCACCGGCTCGGCCGCGTCGAGTCCCGCCACGCCTGGGTCGCCGTCCTCGGCGCCCTCGGCTGGAACCTCGCCCTCGCCTGGGGCTGCCTCTCCCTCCTCGGCGGCGGCACCACCGGCCTGCCCAGCCTCGAGCTTCCCCGCGAGACTGGCCCCTTCATGGTCGCCTGCTTCCTCGCCGTCGGCCTCTGGGCCGCCGTCGCCTTCGGCCGCCGCCACACGCCCCACGTCTTCGCCGCCCAGTGGCATGTGCTCGCCGCTGTCCTGAGCTTCCCCGTCCTCCACCTCCTCGCCCACGCGGCCATCCACGCCTATCCCTCCGACGGCGTCCTGCAGGCCATCGTCGCCGCCTGGCACGCCCACGGTTTCCTCGGGCTCTTCCTCGCCCCTGTCGCCCTCGCCGCCATCTACTACCTCATCCCCAAGGAGACCGGCCGTCCCATTCGGGGCTATTACCTGGCCACCGTCGCCTTCTGGCTCTTCGTCACCCTCCATGCCTGGGCCGGCGCCGCCCACCTCATCGGGTCGCCCGTCCCGGCCTGGATCCAGTCCTCCGGCGTGGTCGCCGCCATCATGCTCCTCGTGCCCGCGATCATCGCCGCCATCAACTTCCAAGGCACGCTCCTGCAGGCTCCCCGCGGCACCCGCAGCCCCTCGCTGCGCTTCGCCGCCGCCGCCGCCCACGGATTCCTCCTCTGGATCCTCGCCCTCGCCCTGATGTCCACTCGCTCGGGCAGCGCCCGGTTCCGATTCACGGAGCTCGAGCAGGCCCAGGGCATCCTCGCTCTCCACGGCTTCGTCGCCCTCGCCCTCTTCGCCGGCCTCTACTACCTCCTCCCGCGCGTCACCCGCCGCGAGTGGCCGTCGAAGGGGCTCGTCGCCGCCCACTACTGGCTCTGCCTGCTCGGCACCGCCGGCGCCGTCCTCGCCCTCGGCGCCCTTGGCTGGTTCCGCGCCGCGGCTCCCTCCGATCTCGCCGAGACCGCCCGCGCGCTCAACGCCGCCGCCTCCGTCTCGCTCGCCATTCTCCTGCTCGGCCACCTGGCCTTTGTCGCCAACCTCGCCGCCCTGCTCGCCCTCCCGACCCGCGCCCGCGGCGCCGCCCCCTTGTCCGACCGATGAACAAGCTCTCCCTCATCTCCGCCGGCCTGTTCCTCTCCCTCGGCCTTTCCTTCGCCGGCCTTGCCCTCACCAGCCAGGCGCAGCAGTCCGGCCTCGCCCCCGCCCAGGCGGAGGAGGGCGGGCCGCTCCTGCCCGCCCTCGCTCCCGGCCTCGCCGTGCTCGGGAAGGACGTCTACCTCGCCCAAGGCTGCGTCCACTGCCACACCCAGCAGGTTCGACCCGCCAGCCAGGGCAACGACATCGCCAAGGGCTACGGCAAGCGCCCCTCCGTCGCCCGCGACTACGTCCTCCAGGACCGCGTCCTCCTCGGCGCCTCCCGCCTCGGGCCCGACCTGGCCGACGTCGGCACGCGCCGGACCTCCGACGAGTGGCTCCACCTCCACCTCTTCGACCCCCGCATCGGCGACGCCGCGTCCTCGAAGCCCGCCTTCCGCCACCTCTACGAGCTCCGCCCCGCCGCCGCGGCCAAGTCGGCCCTGAGCCTCCCCGCCGGCCACGCCGCCGCCGCGCCCGCCGGCCAGGCCTGGGTGCCCACCGAGCGCGCCATCCAGCTCGTCGCCTACCTCAGGTCCCTCCGCATCGATTACAGCACCCCCGAGGCCAAGCTGCCCGAATAATCCCATGAACGACCGCCCTTCCCAGCCCCGCCAGCCCGGCCGCGACTCCGGACGCCGTCACGACGACCAGGACCGTCGCTTCGCGGAGCCCTTTTCCGACGCCAAGCTGACCGAGGTGCACAGCCAGCTCGCCCGCGAAAAGGAGGAGCCCGCCGAGGGCTTCTCCGGCACCCCCGTCTTCCTCGTCTTCCTCGTCTGCGCCCTCGGGTTCTGGGCCGGCGTCTACCTCACCCGCAACTCCGGAGGCTTCTCGCCCAAGGTCTTCGACCTCACCGCCGTCGCCACCGCCGCCAACGCCGCCCCCAAGGCCTTCCAGCCCGACCCCGAGAAGGGCCTCCAGCTCTACACCGTCCATTGCGCCACCTGCCACCAGCCCACCGGCCTGGGCATGCCCGGCGTCTTCCCTCCCCTCGCCAAGTCCAATTGGATCGACGGCAACCAGGAGCGCACCGTGAAGATCATCCTCGCCGGCCTCGCGGGCGAGCTGACCGTCAATGGCAACAAGTACAACGGCAACATGCCCAACGTCGGCGCCGCCCTGAAGGACGGCCAGATCGCCCACATCGTCACCTACATCAACCAGGCCTGGGGCAACGCCCAGCCTCCCCTCACCGACGCCCAGGTCGCCGAGGTGCGCAAGAAGGTCGGCGCCCGCGGCCAGTACTCGGTCAAGGAGATCCTCGAGCTGCACCCGGTGAAGTGAGCTGAGCAGCTGACGACGTCAGCTGCTCAGACATCCCGGTGCACAGGGGCACGGGAGGTAGATGCTGGTGACCGGTGATTGGTGGATGAACCTTTCGGGTTGCCCCAGGTAGGGGATGCTAAGGACGCGAAGGATATGAAGGGAACGAAGGGCAGGGTGGTGGGTATGCCCATCCTTTCATCTCTTCATCCCTTCATCTCTTTATCGCTTAAATCCCTACCAGCCTCCAACGAGCGCTAGCGAGTCCTCGCACCTGTCACCAGCATCTACCTCCCGTGCCCCCGTGCCCCTGTGCCGCTGTGCACCGGCATTTCTGAGTCTGTGCCTTAAGGCACAGACTCAGACGTGCTTCTTCAGCAGCGCCGAGATCTGGGCCTTGGCGTTGGGGGGCGCGCCGACCATCTTGTCGACCACCGCGCCGTTCTTGTAGACGAAGAGGGCGGGGATTGAGCTGACGCCCAGCTTCTGCGCCAAGGGCAGGTTGGTGTCGGCGTCTAGGCTCACCTTGCAGATCTGGACCGTCTCCGATTGCTCCTCGGCGATCTGGTCCAGCACCGGGGCGAGGGCTCGGCACGGGCCGCACCAGCTGGCCCAGAAATCGACCAGGATGACTTTTCCGGGGGCGCTCACGGCGGCGTCGTAGGACGACGCCTCGAGCTCGAGGATCTTGGGGGAGGCCATGAAT
>JAURJZ010000021.1 GCA_030831965.1 Verrucomicrobiota bacterium | reverse complement strand
GCTCCTGCAGTCGCACTCCGCCCAGGCCGCCCAGCCCACGCGCTGGTACAGCCGCCTCATCGGCTGGCTCCGCCGCTGAGAAAGGCGAGGTCGCCCGGACGCGGCGCTTGACAGTCGCGGGGCGGTCGCGCCCACTCAGCCCATGCGCGCGACCGCCCTGGCCATCGCCCTCGCCTTGATCGGGCCAAGGGCGGCCGGGGCCGACTCGCTGCAACCCTACGCCTCGGAATCGGATGTCCCTCGCGACGTCCCCTCGCTCTGGAAGGACATCGATTTCCGGCGCGACCCGCTGGACGCGCAGGTGCAGCGGGAATGGCGGGAGGACGGGCTGGTCTGCCGCCATGTGACCTTCACCGTGGGCACCTTCAAGGGCGCCCCGGCCCGCCTCGCGGCGCTCTACACGTTCCCGGAAGGGGCCAAGGACGCGCCCGCCTTTGTCTGGGCCCACGGCGGCGGCCAGCGCGCCGAGCGAAAGCGGGGGGCCTATTTCGCGCGCCGCGGCTACGCCGTGCTGGACATCAACTGGGGCGGAAGCGAGATCGAGCCGGGCATCGGCGAGAACACCGACTGGGGGCGGGTCGACCCGACGCAGGGAAAGGCCTTCTACCCGAAGGCGCTGCGGGGCGTGAAGCTGAACCTCCTCCCCGACCCCCACACCCTCGATCCCGTGGTCAGCCCCCGGAACGGCAACTGGTTCCTGCTGGCGTATGCGGGACGGCGCGCGATCACCTTCCTGGAGAACCAGCCGGAGGTCGACCCGCGACGCATCGGATTCACCGGCTACTCCATGGGCGGCAACATCACCTCGTTCGTCGCCATCGACCCGCGGCTCAAGGCCGCGGCCCCCATGGTCGGCGGCACCGGCTTTGTCTCCAGCCCGTTTCCCGGCATCGCCGACCCGGCGCCAGGCTCGGCCTACCTCGGGCACCGGGAGCTGTTCGCCGCGACGATGGAATCGCAGGCGTACTATCCCCATGTCCGGTGCCCGGTGCTGATGCTGTCGGCCACGAACGACTTCCACGGGACGGTTGACCGCGCCTTCGCGTGCATGCGCCTGCTGCCGCACGAGGACTGGCGCGTCAGCCTCAAGCTGCACCTGAACCACGCCCTGGGGCCCGAGCAGTGGCTGCTGCTCAACCTTTGGTTCGACCGACACCTCAAGGGCGAGCGCGTCGAGATCCCCCGCACCGCCAGGTCGAGCCTCGCCCTGGACGCCGATGGCAAGTGGGCGACGTTCCGCGTGACGCCGGACCAGCCGGGACGGCTCAGGTCGCTGCGCATCCTGCACAGCGTCGACCCCAACCCGATCACCCGCTTCTGGAAGGAGGTGCCGGCGACCCGCAGCGGCGACACCTGGTCGGCGCGCCTGCTGGTGCGCGAAGGGCTGCCGCTGCTCGCCTTCGCCGACTGCGCCTACCCGCTCGACGGCCCTGGCCGGGCCTTCGAGGGCTCGGGCGACTTCTTCACGCTGGCTTCGGAGCAGGGCGTGCACCACCCCGCCGAGTGGCGGACGGAGCGACTGGGCCGGCTCGGGACGCAGGCAAGCTTCAGCCCGGACTTCAGCCAGGGCTGGGGCGCGTCCCACTCGGGAGCACTGGTCACCTATAAGTTCCGCGATCCCGAGATGGAGACTCCGGGCCCGGAAAAGGCGCTGAGGCTCAGGCTGGCCCCGTCGGACAGGCAGCTGAGCGCGCGCCTCCGCCTGTCGACGAGCCGCTTTCTCACCGGCCACAGGGGGCCGGAGGCGAGCTATGTCGCCCACAAGCCCGTCGCACCCGGCCAAACCGAGGTCGTCTTTGCGCTCGCCGACTTCCTGGAGACGAAGGTCGAGGGGAGAAATCCCGCGCAGGACTGGCGCAACATCTCCACGCTCACGCTCGACATCATTGACCAAGGTCGCCACCTGCAGCTCGAGGGAAACCCCATCCTCCAATCCCTCGAGTGGACCGACGCGCCGAGGGAGTCGGGCCGTTAGCGACGCCGGAGCGCCCGGCCTCGACGGCGGGCCGGCGACAGCCGTTGACAACGCCCGCCGCATGATTGCATTGCGGCGGTGCAACCACCACGACTCGCAATGGCGGCGACAACGAGGCGCCTCGCGCTCCCCGGACTCATCCTCCTCGGGGCCCTCGCCGACCTCGCGGCGGCGGCGGACCTCGCGAGGACGGAGGGTGTGACGGCGGAACCCGCGGGCCATCGCTTCCTCCTCTCGGCGGCCAAGCCGGTCACGGTCGGGGAAGCCGTCCACCTGCGGCGGGAGGTCTCGTCGGTCGC
Organism: Verrucomicrobiota bacterium; assembly: GCA_030831965.1. Lineage (GTDB taxonomy): Bacteria > Verrucomicrobiota > Verrucomicrobiia > Opitutales > UBA953 > UBA8828. Next base: position 21,829 of record JAURJZ010000021.1, on the reverse strand, counting down.
GACCTTCGTCGTCGCGGACGGCCCGTCGGCGACGGACGCGCGCCTCGACGGCGGGCTCCTGGAGACCGGCGGCGCCTGCGGCTTCGCGAAGGAGGGCGCGGGGACCCTGCGCATCTCGGGCGAGCTCCGGATCAGCGGCTACATCACCGTGCGCGAGGGCGTGCTCGACCTAGCCGCGGCGCGCCCGGCCAAGCCGCTTCGGATCAACCTGCTCGGGGCGGCCAAGCTCCTCCCCCCGGACGACGGTCGCCCGCACGAGATCCTCATCAACGGCGACCGGCTCAGGGCCGGCGCCTGGGGGCCCGCAGGGTCGGGCGCAAACGCCGTTCCCAACCTGCTGGGAAGGGTGCGGGTTCCCGATTCCGGCCCGACCCGCCGGGAGGCCTGGCTCGGCCTCAAGTACGGCATCTTCAGCCATTATGTCTGGAACGGCTACGGCATGACGGCCGGGCTGCCCAACGCGGATGGCTCCCGCGCCCGGACCATCGACGAGCTGGCGGACAATTTCGACGTGGACGACTACGTGCGGCAGCTCGCGGAGGCGGGCGCGCAATACGTCGTCTTCACCGCCTGGCATTCCGGGACCTGCCCGCTCTATCCCAGCGCCGCGATGGACAAGTGGGCGCCAGGTCGTCCCGACTCGCCGCGACGCGACCTCCTCGGCGACCTGCTGGACGCCTGCAAGAGGCGCGGCATGCGCGCCTTCTTCTACTGCCACCCTTACCAGCCCGTGGCCAATCCCCACAACGACTGGATCAACGACCTCTTCGCCGAGCTCATCGACCGCTACGGGGAGCGCCTCGACGGGCTCTGGCTCGACGAGAATTTCCAGGACTGCACCCAGGACAAGGTGGTCGACTACCCCCGGCTGTTGCGCACGATCAAGGACCGGAACCCCGAGCTGGTCCTGACGCACAACAACGGCGGCTACCAGACCTACGGCACCGACGAGGGCGTCCAGGAGGTCCAATGGGAGCACCATCTGGGGAGGATGACCTCGTCCTACCAGATCTTCGACAACACGGCCAGGTCGCCCGAGGACATGCTCGTCACCACGGTCATCCAGGCCGCGGCGAACACCCTGGGCGGCGGCATCCAGTGGAGCATCGACGCCCATGGCTACGGCGGCTCCAAGCGCGGCGGCCTCGACGCGAAGGCCCGGCCCATCCTCGACCCGTTCGCGCGGCTGCTCGCGCCGATCGCCGAGTCGGTCAAGGAAACCCGGCCCAGCACCTCGTTCCCGCCGCCCTTCCGCGGCGCGAACGTGACCCTGGCCGGCCTGACCTGGGGCGTGGCGACGAGGTCGGCCGACGACCGCAGGGAATACCTGCACGTGCTCAAGCCGCCCCGCGGCAGGACCCTCGTCCTGCCTCCCCCCGCCGACGGCAAGGTCTTCGGCGAGGCCCGCCTGCTCGAGGGCGGGACGAGGCTCGGGATGCGGCAAACCAACCGCGGCATCGCGATCACCCTGCCGGATGGGCTCGACTGGCGCCGGCCCGACACCGTCATCGCGCTCGACGTCATCGCGCCGGGCGGGGTGGGCCTGGTCAACGACACGAGCCGCGCGGTCAGCTATCTCGGGCGCTCCTGGACGTACCGACCCGGCGTGGGCGGGGATTTCCGCGGCGACACCCATGTCGCCACCGACGACGGGGACGCCTTCGCCTTCGCCTTCGAGGGCACCGATGTCGCCTGGATCGGCTCCACCGGGCCGGACCGCGGCCGCGTGGAGATCCTCCTCGACGGCGTCGCGCAGGGCGTGGTCGACCTGTCGGGGGACGCGGGCGGCTTCCGCACCGTCTTCAAGCGCCAGGGCCTGCCGAGGGGGAGGCACACGCTCACCGGCGTCAAGCGCGGGGGAAAGGTCATGACGGTGGACGCCTTCCGCGTGAGCGACCTGGTCAACGACTCCGATCCCGAGATGGTCTTCGCCACCGCCACCCGCCACGGCGCCAACTCGGCTCGGCTCGAGGGACCCTGGGAGCCCCGCGGCGGCAGCTGGATCAACGGGCAGCGGTTCACCTTCGCCTTCCACGGGACCGAGGTCGAGGTCCTGGGGGGCGCCGCGCACGGCAGCGCGGAGGTCGACTTCACGATCGACGGACAGCCCCAGCCGCGGGCCCGGTGTCACGGCGGCCAGGCCAGCCGGACCCTCCTGCGCGCCACCGGCCTGAGCAACGGGCCGCACACCCTGGTCGGGCAGTATGTCAATCGCCACCCGGCCGGCTTCATCGCGTCGCTCGACGGCTTCGTTGTCACCCGCCCGGACTACTGGTCGCGGCAGGGCCGGCGAGGGCTCGGCGAGATCGGCGACGACGCCCACGTGAGCACCCTCCGCAACGCGACCGGTCGGCTCAGCTTCCGAGGCTCGGGCGTCGAGGTCTACGCAACCCGCGACCCGTCCTCGCGCACCGCCCACTACACCCTCGAGGGCGCCCATTCCCAAGCCTGGGTGGGACTGAACCATTACGCCCCCGTGACCCTGCCGGCCACCCCGGTCTTCCGCCAGGTCAACCTCGCCCCGGGTAAGCACACGGTGAGCTTCACCCATGGGGCCAACACCCGGGGGATGAATTTCACCGGCGCCCACCTGGTCATCGACGCCGTGCGGGTGCACAAGGGGGAATCGTCCTCGGCCAGCCCCCTCTTCTGGGGCCCGGGCGGAAGGGGCGGCTCCGGGACATGGGACCTCGACCTCTCGGCGAACTGGCACGACGGGGCGACCATGGCCAAATGGGAGGACCAAGGGGCCGACGACCATCTGGCGGTCTTCGCCGGGCGGGGCGGGGAGGTGATTCTCGCCGCCCCGATGCGGGCCAATCGCCTCGTCTTCCGCGCCCAGGGATACACCCTCAGCGGCGGCCGGCTCGAGCTGACCGGGCCTGATCCCAGGATTCAGGTCGAGGCCAACATCAGCGCCGTCCTGGCCCTGCATGTCCGTCTTCCGGGAGGCGACATGCTGGCGCCCGGCAGCTACACCGCGGCCACGCACCCCGAACTGGTGGCGGGCAGGGGCACCCTGGTGGTGCAGGCTCCGCGCTGACCGGGCGCCATCGACAGCCTCCGCCCCTCAGCGGGCGAGGGAGAGCCGGCGAGGCTGGTCGGAGGCGGGGAGGTTGACGGTGAGCGTCCAGCGGGGGCCGGCCGGCTCGCGCTCGACTTGCCAGAGGGCGCGCCCGTTGACCGCGGGATCGAGGGGTTGTCCGTCGAGGGTCAGGCGAAGGCCGGCCGGCTCAGCCGTGAGCCCGGCGAGGCGGACGGCGACATGCCCCGTGCCGCCGGCGAGGCGAACCTCGGCGACATCCCCCTCCGCCTCGACCACCACCGCGGGATAGGTTGCGAGGAGCCGGCCCCGGGCGACCTCCACCTGGCGCGCGCCACGGGCGGCCTCGCGATGGACAAGCCGCCAGCCGGAGGCCGCGCCCAGGGCCGCGCGCAGGGACTCGTCGGGCCCATAGTAGTCCGAGGCGGACTGGGGTATGACCACGTGCTCGACGAGGAACTCGGCGAAGTCGCCGGGCATGAGGGCGCGGACGTCGGGAGGCGGGACAAGGTCGATGGAGCTCGCGGCCGCCTGGCCCGAGCGCGAGCCGCGCTCGACCAGCCAGGGACGGCACTCGCGCCCGCCCAGGCGGGCCTTCCACTCGCGGATGACAAAGCCCCGGTTGGCCCAGGCCCCGGTCGCGGGGGCGTCCTTGGGGCGGACGGCGTCATGGAGCGAGGCCCAGGGGGTGGAGCCCCGCATCTCGACGGGGGCGCCGCGGTCGACATCCCCGCCGGGCGTCGCAGCCCATTCGCGCAGCAGGCCCGTGGCGTCGCCCACGGCCAGCCTGCGGTCGCGGCTGTGATTGTAGGTGTCGGCCCCGACCTGGAAGAGCGCGAGGCGGGAGAAGTCGGTGCGGCGGGCGACGTCCATCCTCACCCGGTAGCCGGCCTTGGCGATGTCGGCCGACCTCGCCAGATGGACATCCGTCCGATGCGTGATGCCCTCGCCGAGACGTCCGGCGTAGGCAACATGGGTGAAGGACGGCCCCTGGCTGAGGTAGGCGGCGCGCATGCCGGTCGGGGCGACGCGCCCACCCTGGGCGTCGAACAGCCGAAGCCAGTCGCCGCCGCCCACGTTGTGGGTCCAGCCCCAGCGGGTGTCGTTCATCGAGGTCACCATCAGCGGGCGGACGTCGAGCACCATGCAGCGTCTCTGCGCCTGGTCGGGCTCGAAGCAGAAGCTCTCGCCCCAGGCGCCGAAGGCGGCCTGGTCCCAGCGCTGGTTGGAACCCCAGCCGACCAGGCTCAGCTGGGCGTGGCTGACCGCGGGCAAGGTCCCCCAATGCCCGTAGGCCATGGCGAGCTCCAGCTCGACATCGGCCCCGGCGGCGAGGGGTACGGCGACGAGGCCGTGGAACCAAAGCCCGGCGAGCTCGCCGCCCTCGGGTCGGTTGTGCCAGTTCTTGCTCAGCTGGACCGGGATGCCGGTCGGCGTGCCGTCGGGCAGGCGGAGGACGGCATTGACACCCGTGATGGCCTGGGAGGGCGCATGGCGGAGCCCGGCCGGGGTCTTGGCGAACATGAGGCGGGCGAGGACGGGCGCGCCCGAGGGGTTGCGGAGGCGCAGCCGGGTGCGCTCAAGGAGATCGTTGCCCGCGCCCTTGCCGCGCACGGCATCGAGGTCGACGCGGTGCCAACCGTTGGCGGGATCGTGCGCGACAGGGAGCTCGCGCCCGGCATCCTTGTCCGACGCCGTCACCGCGGGGAAGGGCGAGGCGCCCGCGGCGCGCCCTGGCTCGAGAACGAGGTGCGAGCGATGCCAGCCTGCGGCATCGGGGCCGACCGAGGCCGAGGAGCGCCAGCCGGCCGAGCCCTGCGGCTTGAGAGCCAAGTCCATCCCAAGGACCGGCCAGGCCGCCCGCCGGCGCGCGGCCTGGGCGGAGCCCTCCTTGGAAAACCCCTGGGCAATCGCGGCGACCCCGGCTTGATTGCCGGGGTCGCGGTGCGCGGCTTGGATTTCCTCGGCGCTGAGGGCGCGGGCATGGAAGCGGATCTCGTCGACCGCCCCGCGGAAGCGCGGGCCATGCCCGTCCCCGCGGCGCCCGACAACCAGCCCGCCCTGCCCGGCCGGCCGCTTGGCGCCGAGCTTGCCCGACGCGACGAGCTTGCCGTTGACGTGGAGGCGGAGCTCCTCGCCGTCGCAGGCCATGGCGAGGTGATTCCAGGCCTCGGCATTGAGGCGCGACGAGGAAGGGGCGCGGAGGGTGTGGCGATCGGCGGGGCTCGGCCCGAGGCTGAGGCGGGCGTCGACAAGGCGCTCGTGGATGGTTATCCCGAAATTCCCGGGCGTGGTCTCATTGGCGCCGCGGCAGGCGAGCCAAGCCATGCGCGGGCCCAGGGCCGAGTCCTCCTCCGGGACGTAGACCCAGAGCTCGAGGGTGAAGGCGGGCGAGTCGAGGACGGGGTCCGCGCCGAGGTCGACATGGTTGGCGCCGCCCAGGCCGAAGCCCCCGCCGACGCGGCCAAAGGAGCGCTCGCCGTCGGCGAACGCCTCCAAGGACGGGCGGGCGTGGAGGGCGAAGCCGAGTCGGTCGGGCCAGGCAGTGGTCTCGAGGCGGAAATCGCCCTCGAGCTCCGCGCCTGTCGCGTCGGCGAAGCGAACGCCGAGGATGTCAACCCGCTGGAACCAACGCCCCGACTCCACCAGCCGCGGGCCCCGCGCGCCATCCCAGGGCGCGGCGCCGACCGCCTGGAAGCGCCGCTCGCCGACCTGGAGGCCGAGCGACAACGCGGCGGGCGGCAAGGCGAGCCAACGGCTGTCATCGGGCCTCGCCGAGGCCTCGTAGGCGAGGCCAGGCGCGAGCGCGCCGAAATGGGGAACCGCCAGCGTCGCGGTGTCCATCGCCAGGGCGAAGCGGCTGGTCTCGATGACCCGGATCCCGCCCGCAGGCCCCGGGAGGCCGTTGGGCCAGAAGAGGGAGGTCCACTCATCGCGCTCGGCGCGCAAGCCGGAGGCGCCGAGGGTCGACGCCAGCAGGACGAGCAGGCAGATTGGCCGCGGGAGGCTGGACACGCCGAACCTTGGCACGGCGGCCGGTTGCGCGCCAGCCAAAGAGGTCGGGTCACGCGCTTCCGATTGCCCCGGGCGGCCCAAGGTGTCATGAAAAACGGCATGAGGATGCCCCGCCCCATCGCGATCCTGGCCGCGCTCGCGCTCCTGGCACCCTTTGCCCGGGGGGCCGATGAGCCCGCCTATGTCTCGCGCGAGGCGAGGGGATGGACGCTCCTGGTGCGCGCCGAGCTGATGGAACCCGGTCAACGCGAGGCGACCGAGTCGGCCGTGGGGCTGATCGCGGAACAGCTCGGGGATGTCGCCCGCCTGATCCCTCCGCCCGCCCTCGCGAGGCTGCGCGAGGTGCGCATCTACCTCTCGCCCCCCTACCCCGGGGTCGGACCCAAGGCCGAGTACCACCCCGACGCCGGGTGGCTGCGGGCCAACGGGAGGGACCCTGCCATGGCGCGGGCGGTGGAGTTCACCAACCTCGCCATCCTCGACCGCGAGGTCCGGCGCATGCCGATGCTCACCCTGCACGAGCTCGCCCACGCCTATCACCATCAGGTCCTGGGCTTCGACCACGCGGGCATCCGCGAGGCCTTCGCCAAGGCCAAGGCTGCCGGCACCTACGAGGCCGTGGCGAGGCGCGACTGGCAGGGACGCGAGACCCGGGGGGTCCGAGCGTACGCACTTACCAACGACAAGGAGTACTTCGCCGAGACATCGGAGGCCTTCTTTGGCCGGAACGACTTCTTCCCCTTCGACCGCGCCGAGCTGGAGCGCGCGGATCCCGGCGCCTGCGAGATGCTCCGCCAGGCCTGGGGCCTGGGCTCGCGCTAAAAGGGTCGGCGGCCTGCGCGCCCCTCAGGGCACAACGACGGTGACCGACGCAGGGAGGGAGTCGGCGACCTTGCCCACGGCCCGGACGCGGACGGTGTAGACGCCGGGCGAAAGGCCGTCCAGCTTGGCGGACTTGGAGGAGGCTCGGTCGACACGGGTCCAAGGGGCGCCGTCCTGGCGATACTCTACCACATGGTCGAGGGCCCGCGGCACACTCTTGGCGAAACGGGGGCGGTCCCAGCTGAGCTCGACACTGGGTTTGCGCGCGGAGCCGTCGATACGGGCGACGAGCCCGGTGGGCGCCGGAGGAATCGTGGCGGCCCAGGCAAGGTGCTCGGCGAGGCGCTCGCGAATGAACCATTTCACATCGTCGACGCCCGCGGACTCCTGGGCGACCGACTGGTGGGCCAGGTCAGCCAGGTCCTCGAGCCCGAAGGCGAGCCACTGGTCGGCGACGGCGCGGAGGGCGTCGATGTACATCGCCCTGCCGACAGGGTCGCGCAGGCAGTTGTTGAAGATGAAATGGTCGGGCGAGTTGTTGAAGCGCTCCGCCCAGGTGAAGGTCTGGTCCGTGCCCCAGGGCATCATGGTGAAGCGGCCGGAGGCGTCGGCGTGGAGGTAGTAGTTGTTGGTGATGAACTGGGAATAGCCGTCCCAGTGGCCGGTGAACCACTCGCAGGCCCACATGCGGGTCATCTGCTCGAGGTCGGCCACGCCGTGCATGCGGGCGAGCCAGCCCTTGGCCGGGCTGCGGGCGGCGGCGATGAGCGCTGCGAGGTCGGAGCGGTCCGCCTCGTCGCCCTCGTCCACCTCGTAGTGCCCGCTGAAAGGATCGGCGACGTCGCCCCACCAGCTGCCGTAGGAGCCCTCGTAGAGGTGGCCGGTGGTGGCGTGCCAGCGCGGGAGCGCCACATTGTCCATGGTCTCCACGTTGAGATAGGTGCCGAAATAGTCGCCGTTGATGGTCACGCGGGCGTAGCCGGCGCGCGGCGCGGCGACACCCATGGAGCGAAAGACCTCGTAGGCGAGGACCTCGCGGACCATCGAGCCGTCCTGCACCATGTTGTTGAGCGTGAACTTCTTCAGGCCGTCCGGGCGACGTCCCGAGGGGAACTTGATTTTCAGGCCGGCCTTCTCGCCGGCGGGCAGGTTGCGAAACGAGCCGTACATCCCCTTGACCTTGAGCGTGACGGCCCAGGGACCATAGGTCTTCTGGACCTGGCCGCCTTCGCTGTAGGTCATGGTGAAGGTGGCGGGCACGTAGGGACGCTCCGCCTCCATATAGGTGGGAATGAGGTCCATCGATGACTGGGGGATGACCAGATCGACATCGACCACGACCGTGGGGTCGAACATCCAGCCCGGGCCGCTCACCGGCGGCGGCGGAAGAATCGGCGGCGAGACGGCGCCAGAGGGCGTCGTCAGGAACGACCCGACGAGCAGGGCTAGGGCGAGGAATCGGGCGGGGCTTCCCATGTCGGGGAGTAATCGGATTTGTCGGCCTCCTTCAAGCCTACCTGGGCGACATTCTCGAAATGAGATGGGGAATAACGAACAAAGTGGCGGAGAGGATGGGATTCGAACCCACGAGACGCTTTTGGCGTCTACCCATTTAGCAAACGGGCGCTTTCGGCCACTCAGCCACCTCTCCGTGTCTGGTCCGCGGGGGACAGGCCGACAACGTGCCCCATCGCCGGAGCGGTGGCAAGGAGGAATCGGCCCTGAAAGGGATCAGTGAGGGGTGAGGTCGAACTCGGCCGTCAGGCCCTCGACGCTGAGCCTGGCGCGGGACCGGAAGTCCTCGCCCTTGAGCCAGGAGGCGTCGGCCCCGGTCTCGCCGGGATAGACGAGGTAATGGGTGCGGCCGTCGGCGACGGTCGCCCTGCCCCGCTCGTCCTTGTTGGCGGCGGCGTCCCGGACGCGCAGCTCGAGGGCGCGTCCGGGCGCGGCGAGCTCGAGCTTGGCCGCGGCGGTGACGGGCACGGCGAGGGGTGAGGTGATGCGGATGTCGCGCGCGAGCCAGAGCTCGAGGTCGCCGGCGTCGCCATGGAGCTTGACCTCGGCCCAGCCGGCGGGATTGCCCGAGGCGTCGCGCAGCTGGGCGAGGACACCCCCGGAAGGGCCGGCGACGTGGACAGGCTCGAGGGGCGCGGCGGCGGAGGCGGGATCGAGTCGGCGGGCGAGCTCGAGCACCTGGCGGAGGCGGGCGAGGGGCTCCTCGGCGGGAGCCCCCTCGTCGGCCTCGTGGGCGAGCTGGCCGGCGGCCCGGGCGAGGTTGGCGAGCATACCGGAGGCGCGGTCGGAATCGGGAGCGCTGGCGGCGAGAGGCTCGAGGGCCGCGGCCAGGGCGGCGAGGTTGGCGGCGTCGGACGCCAGGGTGGCGGGATTCTGGCCGAGGCCGGCGGCGATGGCGTTGAGGTTGCCCCAGAGCTTGGCGGCGTCGCCCTCGGCGCGGATGGTCGCGCCGGGCCCGCCGTGGGCGTGGTCGTGCCCGGCCGCGGCGGCGGGAGCGGGGTCGTGATGGTGGTCGCCGCAGGCGGCGAGGAGGGGGAGGATGAGGAGGACGGGGAATCGCATGGAGGGCGGTGGGTTCAGAGGGCCTGGGGAATGAGCTTGGCCACGGCGCGGCGGCCGAAGTGCCAGAAGACAAGGGGCGTGACGACGAGGTCGAGCAGCGTGCTCGAGAGGAGGCCGAAGAAGATGACGACCGCGACCGGGTGGAGGATCTCGCGACCGGGCTGGCCGCCGCCGAGGACGAGGGGGAGCAGGGCGAGGGCGGCGGTGACGGCGGTCATCAGGACGGGGACGATGCGCTCGCGGCTGCCGCGCCGGACCATCTGCCAGTCGAAGCGCTCGCCCTCATGGCGCATCAGGTGGAGGTAGTGGCCGACCATGAGGATGCCGTTGCGCGAGGCGATGCCGGCGAGGGTGATGCAGCCGACGAGGGTGGCGAGGGAGAGGACGCCGCCGCCGACGACCCAGGCGCCGAGCACGGCGCCGACGAGGGCGAGGGGCAGGTTGAGGAGGACCTGGGCGGCGAGGACCCAGCTGCCGAAGTGGAGGCGGAGCAGGAGGAGGACGCCGCCGACCGCGAGGACGGCGAGGGCGGCGAGGCGGGCGCGGGCCTCGGCTTGGCTCGCATACTGGCCGTCGATGGCGAGATGGACGCCGGGGGGGAGGGCGGCGCCGGCGGCGAGGCGGGCGCGGGCGTCGTCCACCGCGCCGACGAGGTCGCGCCCGACGGCGTTGGCGGAGACGACGATGCGGCGGAGGCCGTTCTCGCGCTGGATGAGGTTGGGGCCGGCGGCGACCTCGAGGTCGGCGACCGCGCCGAGGGTCACGACGCCGCGGGACGAGACCAGGGGGATCTCGGCCATGGCGGCGAGGTCGGTCCGGACATCGCCGTCGAGGGCCAGCACGAGGTCGTGCGAGCGGCCTTGGCGGAAGAGGGCGCCGAGGACGCGGCCGCGGAGTGCGGTCTCGGCCTGGCGGGCGACCTCGGCGGGCGTGAGACCGGCGGCGGCGGCGCGGACGGGGTCGACGCGGGCGTGGACCTGGGGAATGTCGGTGACGGCCTCGACCTGGACGTCGGCCATGCCGGGCGTGGCGCGGAGGACCTCGCCGACGCGGGCGGCGGCCTCGCGCAGGGCGGGAAGGTCGTCGCCGAAGACCTTGACGGCGACCTGGGCCTGGACGCCGGAGAGCACGTGGTCGATGCGGTGGGAGAGGGGCTGGCCGAGGCCGACGGCCACGCCGGGGAGGGTGGCGAGGCGCGCCCGGATGTCGGCCTCGACCTCCTCGCGCGGCCGCGCGGAGGGAGCCACGGCGAACTCGAGCTCGCTGACGTTGGCCTCGAGGACGTGCTCGTCGTTCTCGGCGCGTCCGGTGAGGCGGGCGACGGAGCGCACCTCGGGGATCTCCCGAAGCAGAGCCTCCGCCTGGCGCCCGACGCGCGAGGACTCCGCGAGCGAGGTGCCGGGGGCGGCGTTGAGGAAGACGGTGTAGGCGCCCTCATTGAGCGAGGGGAGGAACTCGCGGCCAAGGCGGGTGGCGCCCCAGGCGGCGGCGGCAAGGAGCAGGAGGACGCCAGCGCCGAGGGCGAGGGGGCGGGAGCGGGCGAGCTCGAGGGCCCGGCCCTGAAGCGACTGGACGCCGCGCACGAGGGGGCCGGGGTCGGGATGCTCGAGGCGACGGAGGCCCGGCAGGAGGAGCGCGCAGAGGGCGGGCGTGACGGTGAGGGAGACGAGGAGCGAGAGCAGGATGGCGGCGATGTAGGCGAGGCCGAGGGGGGCGAAGAGGCGACCCTCGACGCCCTCGAGGGCGAGGAGCGGGAGGAAGGCGAGGACGACGAGGCCGGTGGCGATGACGACGGAGCCGCGGACCTCGCGCGAGGCGGCGATGACGACGTCGGCCGCCGGGCGCGGCGCGGCGGACTGGCGGTTCTCGCGCAGGCGGCGGAAAACGTTCTCGACGTCGACGATGGCGTCGTCGACCAGCTCGCCGATGGCGACGGCGAGGCCGCCGAGGGTCATGGTGTTGATGCCGAGGCCAAGGAGGCCGAAGACGCCGAGGGTGGTGACCAGCGAGAGCGGGATGGCGACGAGGGTGATGGCGGTTGTCCGCAGGTTGAGGAGGAAGAGGACGAGGACGAGGGCGACGAGCAGGGAGCCGTCGCGCAGGGACTCGACGACGTTGGCGATGGCGCGCTCGATGAAGTCGGACTGGCGGAAGAGGTCGCTGCGGATCTCGGCGCCGGCCGGGAGGCGGGCGCCGGCCTCCCCGGTCGCGCGCTCGATGGCCCGGGTGAGGGCGACGGTGTCGGCGCCGGGCTGGCGCTGGACGGCGAGCAGGACGGCGGGGGAGCCGTCGAGCCCGGCGTCGCCGCGCGAGCCGGGCGACGGCGCGAGGCGGACCTCGGCAAGGTCGCCGACGAGGAGGGGCGGCCGGCCGGGCTCGGCGCGGACGACGAGGCCGGCGAGGTCCTCGGCGCCGCGGGCGCGGGCCAGGACGCGCACGAGGCGCTCGGAGGGTCCGGTCGCCTGGAAGCCGCCGGAGGCGTCGAGGCCCGCGCCGTCGAGCGCGTCCTCGAGCTCGCGGAGGCCGACGCCGGCGGCGCGCAGCCGATCGGGATCGGCGAGGACCTGCCACTGCCGGCGATGGCCGCCGACCACGGTGACCTTGGAGACGCCGGGCACGGCGAGGAGGCGCGGGCGCAGCTCCCAGTCGGCGATGTCGCGCAGCTCGCCCGGGTCGACCTTCCCGGAGGGCGAGACCAAGCCGAGGACGAGGATCTGCCCCATCAGGGAGGAGGCGGGGGCGAGGGTGGGCGCGACGCCCTCGGGCAGCGCGGCGCGCGCCTCCTGGAGCCGCTCGCTGACGGCGAGACGGGCGGAGCGTGGGTCGGCGGACCAGGCGAACTCGACGTGGACGAGGGAGAGGCCGATGCCGGCGGAGGAGCGGACGCGCTCGACGCCGGGGGCGCCGGTGACGGCGCGCTCGATGGGGAGGTTGACGCGGGCCTCGACCTCCTCTGGCGCGAGGGAGCCCGCCTCGGTGAAGATGGTCACGGTCGGGCGGTTCAGCTCGGGGAAGATGTCGACCGCCTGCCGGCGCAGGCCGAGCAGGGAGAGGACGAGGACGAGCGCCGCGGCGGCGACCACCGCGAGGCGGTGCCGGACGGAAAGGCGGATGAGGGCGTCGAGCATGGGGCTCAGTGGCCGTGGCCGTGGTCGCCGGCGGGGGCGGCGGCGGCTCCGGCGAACTGGAGCTGGTAGGCGCCGCGGGTGACCACGGTCTCGCCGGGCAGGATCCCGCGCACAATCTCAACCCAGCCGGCCTCGCGGTGCCCGAGGGCGACGGCGCGCCGCTCGAAGGTCCGGGGCTCGGTCTGGACGAAGACGGCCTCGCGTCCGGGCTCGCCGACGACGGCGGCGAGCGGGACGGCGATGGCGGGGGCGGGTTGGCCGACGCGGACGCCGACCCGGGCGGCCGCCCCGAGGTCGGAGGGCATGGCGCCGGCGACGCGGATCTCGTAATCCATGGCGGGCAAGGGGGTGTCGGGCGCCGGCGAGACCGCGCGCACCTCGCCCTTGAGGGCGCGGTCGCCGAGGCGGACGACGACGGGCTGGCCGGGAGCGAGCGGGGGAAGCGGCTGGGACATGGCGCGACCGCGCACGGCGAGGTCGGCGAGGTCAGCCACCTCGGCGAGGGCCTGGCCGGCCTGCACGACCGTTCCCGCGGGCGGGAGCTGGCCAAGGAGCGTGCCCGCGAGGGGCGCGGCAAGGGTGACCTTGCCGGCGCCGGCGACGAGGGGTTGGAGAACCAGGACGGCGTCGCCGGCGGCGAGGCGGGAGCCGGGGAGGACCCTGGCCTCGAGGACGCGGGCGGCGACGGCGGGGGCGAGGACGGCGCGAGCGGCGGACGAGGGACGCAGGGGGCCGCTCAGCTCGACCTCCCGGGCGAGGGGACGGACCTCCGCGCGGACGGTCCGGAGGCCCAGGTTGCCAAGGGCCTCGGGCCCGAGGACAACGGGGCCGACCTGGGCGGCGCCGGGCTGGGGCCCGTGGGCGTGGCCCTCGCCGGCGAGGGCGCCGGCGGCAAGGAGGAGGGGGAGGAGGCGGGATGTCATGACTTATTGGATAAGAGCTTGCTCGAGACGGCCGCCGAGGGCCTCCTCGAGGCGGGAGCGGGCGCGGAGGGCCTCGAGCCGCAGATCGAGGTCGCGGCGGCGCGCCTCGGCGAGCCTGCCAAGGCTGTCGGCGACGGCGGCGAGGTCGCCCAGGCCCTCGTCGAGGGCGCGGACGGCGGCCTCGGCGGCGCGGCGGCGCGCGTCCAGGGCGGCGGCCTGGGCCTCGGCGGCGGCGGCGGCCTGGCGGGCGGCGGCCAGCCGGCCGCGGATCTCGGCGGCGACGGCATCGGGCGAGGCGAGCAGGGGGTGGGCGCGGGCGGCGCGGACCTCGGCCTCGGCGGCCTCGGCGGCGGCGCGGCGGCGGCCGGGGACGGGCAGCTCGAGGGAGAAGCCGATGCCGACGCCCCAGGACTCGCCGGCGGCGCGTTGCTCGGCGAGGAGACCGAGCTCGGCGGGGCTGTCGGCCTCGGCGCGCGCGACGGCCCGGCGCCCGCGGGCAGCGGCCTCGCGAGCGCCGAGGGCGACGCGGAGGTCGGAGCGATGCAGGGCGAACTCAACCAGCGCGGCGGGGTCGGAGGGAAGCGCAACGAGGTTCGGCGCCGCGGCGACGGGCGCGTCGGTCGAGCCGGTGCGCCGGGCGAGCGAGGCCGCGGCGTCGAGACGCGAGGCCTCGGCGGCGGCGGCGGCGGCGCGGGCCTCCTGCCAGGCGGCCTCGGCCTGGGCGAGCGCGGCGGGGGCGAGGAGGCTGTCGGCGACGGCCGCGCGGGAGCGACGGAGCAGGTCGGCCGCCTCGGCCTCGCCGGCCTGGGCGAGGCTTAGCTGGGACTGGGCCGCCCAGAGGGCGACGTGGGACTGGAAGGTGTCGTTGAGGACGGCGACGAGCCGCGCCCGCCCGTCGGCCTCGGCGGCGGCGCGCTCGGCGGCGGCGTACTGGGCGCGCAGGCCGAGGTCGCCCCGGCGGAGAGGTTGGACGAGGCGCACCTCGGCGCCGCCTTCGCCCCCGAGGTCCCTCAGCTCGGCCTCGAGACGGGGCGCGGCGCGCTGCTCGAGCGCGAGGGACTCGGCGAGGCGGAGGCGCAGGCCGGCGTCGGCGGCGAGGACGTCGGGATGGTGACCGAGGGCCAGGCGCAGGGAATCGGCGACGGTGAGCTCGGCGGCGCCGAGCAAGGAGAGAGGGCAGAGGAAGAGGAGGAGGTGGCGCATGGCGGATCGACTCGCATTGGGCGCGAAGCCCCGGATGCCTCCGGGAACGGCTGAAAGATGGAGCCGGCGGCGCGCCGTCACCCTGCGCCGCAGGCCCCGCTCCCAAGGGGAGCGAGCTTGACAGTCAGATCAGGAGGGGGCGCCGGCCCGCCGTCCATGCCGAAGGTGATGGTGGCGCGAGCGGGATGTCGGACCGGCGGCACTCGGCCAACGCGATGGGGCAAAGGATGCGGACGAGGGACGGCGCCTCGAGGATGGCCCGGGCCGACTCGATGGAGGGAGCGGGCGGCATCGCCAAATCCACCGCGGCCGTCTCGTCGTGGGAATGGCAGGCGGCGCCGTCGCAGGGGGCGCCGTCGTCATCCCGGTGGCAGATGTCCACGGAGGAGCAATGGAAGACGCCCCTCAGCCAACCCTCGTGCTCCGCGGCGTGGCCGAGCACCGATCCGAGGATAAGGAGCAAGGAGGCCGTGAAGAGGCGGGGGGCCCAGCGAGGCATTGGGAAAACGCTCTTCGGACGCCGAGGGGAGGCAAGGGAATTGAGCAAGGGAAGCGACGCGGGCCGCTCCGGCGTTTGGGATTGGAACGGACGTCCTTTTTCCCTGTTTATAAACCATCCCCATGAACCCCCTGAACCGCCGCAACTTCCTCGCCACGACCGCCCTGGCCGCCGCCTGGACCACCCTGCCCCGCGCCCTGGCCCAGAACGCCCCCTCCAACCGCATCCGCGTGGGGGTGATCGGGGTGCGGAGCCGCGGCAACGAGCTGATGGGCGACGTGGCCAAGCTGCCGGGCGTCGAGATCACCGCGATCTGCGACGTCGACAGCCAGGTGCTGGCCCAGCGCCTCAAGGGGCGCCCCAAGGCCAAGGGCTACACCGACGCGAGGAAGATGCTGGAGGACAAGGAGGTCGACGCCGTCATCGTCGCCACCCCCAACCACACCCACTCGCTGCTCGGCATCTGGGCCCTCGAGGCGGGCAAGCACCTCTACGTCGAGAAGCCCCTCTCGCACAACATCTGGGAGGGGCGCCAGCTGGTGGGCGCCGCCGCGAAGTTCCCCAAGCTGATCGCCCAGGCCGGGACCCAGAGCCGCTCCGGACCGGGCATCCGCGCGGCCCTCAAGTACGTGCAGGAGGGCAACCTCGGCAAGATCCTCGTCTCGCGCGGCATCTGCTACAAGGCGCGCCAGTCGATCGGCAAGGCGGGCAAGACCGTCCACCCCGACACCATCGACAACAACCTCTGGCACGGTCCCGCCGAGATCCAGGAATCCGTCCGCACGGGGAAGTTCGGCCCCGTCCACTATGACTGGCACTGGTTCTGGAACTACGGCGGCGGCGACATCCTCAACCAGGGCGTGCACGAGGTCGACGTGGCCCGCTGGTTCCTCGGGGAGGACAGCCTCGCCCCGGCGGTCGCGACCGTCGGCGCGCGCGTCGGCATGGACGACGCCGGCGAGACCCCCAACACCCTGGTCACCGTCCATTCCTACGCCAAGGCGCCCCTCGTCATGGAGGTCCGCGGCCTGCCCAAGTCCTCGAAGGAGGCCCAACCCGGCCCCGACGGCAAGGCCCCCTGGTCGATGGACAGCCTGCGCGGCGTCGGCATCGGCATCGCCGTCGAGTGCGAGGGCGGCGTGATCCGCATCCCCGACTATGTCTCGGCCACCGCGGTCGACATGTCGGGCAAGGTGATCATGCGCTTCGGCCGGGCCTCGGGCGACGCCAACAACCTCCAGGGCGGCGGCGGCAACGAGGGCCACCTCACCAACTGGCTCGAGTGCATCCGCTCGGGCAAGTCGGCCGACCTCCGCGCGGCGGTCCGCGAGTGCCACCTGTCCACCTCGCTCGTCCACGCCTCCAACGTCGCGCTGCGCACCGGCGCCGCCCTGCCCCAGGGCGAGGTCAGGGAGCGCATCAAGGCCAACGCCCACCTGGGCGAGGCCTTCGACCGCGCGGCCGAGCACCTGGCCAAGAACGGCTTCGCCGGCGCCAAGCTGCAGGTCGGCGCCCTCACCCTCGACCCCGCCACCGAGAGGTTCACCGGCGAGGGCGCGGAGAAGGCCAACGCCGACCTCGTCGCCAAGCGCGAGGGCCGGGGCGAGTTCAAGATCCCGACCTGCCTCGCCTGAGCGCCAACCTTTCCATGCGCAACCTCCTCCCCCTCCTCGTCGCGGCCGCCTGCGCCGCCGACCCCTCCGCCTGGCTGGGCGGGTCCAACCAGAAGGGCGGCAAGGCCACCTACGAGGTCAAGGACGGCGTCCTCATCGGCACGGCCGTGGCCAAGACACCCAACTCCTTCCTCTGCACGGACAAGGCCTACGCGGACTTCACCCTGGAGTATGAGTTCAACGTCGACTCCCGCCTGAACTCGGGCGTCCAGATCCGCAGCAACGCATTCGACAAGGACACGACCTTCGCCGACGCCTCCGGCAAGGCGATCAAGATCCCCGCCAACCGCGTGCACGGCTACCAGGTGGAAATCGACACCGACACGACCAACCAGGGCAACCGCCAATGGACGGGGGGCATCTACGACGAGGGCAGGCGCAACTGGCTCTTCCCCGGGGCGCTGGGCGGCGACAAGGCCGCGTTCAGCGAGCAGGGGCGCCGGCTGACGAAGGTCGGCGACTGGAACCACGTGCGCATCGAGGCCGTCGGCCCCCGCATCCGCACCTGGCTCAACGGCGAGCTTCGCGCCGACATCCTCGACGGCGCCACGCGCTCGGGCTTCATCGGCTTCCAGGTCCACTCCATCAACAAGCCGGACCTGGTCGGCACCCAGAACCGCTGGCGCAACGTCAAGCTGGCCGAGGTCGCCCCCAACACCCTGACCAAGGGCGAGAAGGACGAGGGATGGACGCTGCTCTTCGACGGCGCCTCGACCGACGCCTGGAGGTCCGCCCGCGGCGACACCTTCCCCGCCAAGGGCTGGCAGGTGGCCGACGGCGTGCTGTCCGTGCTCAAGTCGGGCGGCGGCGAGTCGACCAACGGCGGCGACATCGTGACCAGGCGCACCTTCCGCGCGTTCGAGCTGATGGTCGACTTCCGCATCACCGAGGGGGCCAACAGCGGCATCAAGTACTTCGCCCAGCCCCTCCTCAACAAGGGCGCCGGCTCGGCCTTCGGCCTCGAGTTCCAGATCCTCGACGACGCCCGCCATCCCGACGCCAAGCAGGGTCGGGACGGCAACCGGACCATCGGCTCGCTCTACGACCTGATCACCGCCGACAAGGACAAGCAGCCTTCGCCCGTCGGGGAGTGGAACCACGCCTTCGTCCGCACCTCGCCCGACGGCCTGAAGGTCGAGCACTGGCTCAACGGCCGGCTCGTGGTCAGCTACGACCGCAGCACCGAGGCCTTCCGCGAGCTGCGGGCCAGGAGCAAGTACGCCGCGCCCCAGTTCGGGAAGGAATTCGGCGAATGGAAGGAAGGCGCCCTGCTCCTGCAGGACCACGGCGACCGGGTTGATTTCCGCAACATCAAGGTCCGGGACCTCGGCGGGAAATAAGCCGGCGACGACCGCGGCCAAGCCCCCGTTCCGGGGGCTTTTTCGCGCCCCGGAGAGGCTTGCGGAACCGGAGGCGCGGAAGGAGGGTCGTTAGCCGCCTACCCCGCCCCGTGAAAGCCCTCCTTGCCCTCCTGCTCACCCTGCCGACCGTCGCCGGCGCCCAGACCCGGGCGCTGTTCGACGGGAAGACCCTCGCCGGGTGGGAAGGCGACGCCAAGGTCTGGAGGGTGGTCGACGGCGCGATCGCGGGCGGGAGCCTCGACCGCCGGCAGGACCGCAACGACTTCCTGGTCACGACCGAGTCCTTCGGCGACTTCGAGCTGAGCCTCGAGGTGCGCCTGCGCGGCACGGGGTTCGTCAACTCCGGGCTGCAGTTCCGCTCCGAGCGCATCCCTGACAACCACGAGATGCGGGGGTACCAGGCGGACATCGGTCCGGGCTGGTGGGGCAAGCTCTACGACGAGTCGCGCCGCAACCGCGTCATCGCCGACCTCCCCGCCCCGCTGAAATCCGTCAGGGAGGGCGAGTGGAACCGCTACCGCGTGGTCGCCCGCGGCGCCCGCGTCCGCGCCTGGGTCAACGACGAGCCGGCGTTCGACTTCACGGAGCCCCAGCCCGACATCCCGCGCGCGGGCAGGATCGGCCTCCAGCTGCACGGCGGGGGCAAGGCCATGGTCGAGTTCCGCAACCTGCAGCTGACGCCCCTGGCCGCCGCGCCAAGCGCCCCGACCGCGCCGCAGCCCCCGCCCGCGCCCGCGGCCTCGCCGCTGACCGCCCAGCAGCAGCTGGCGACCTTCTCCCTGCCCCCGGGCTACGTGATCGAGCTCGTGGCCGAGGAGTCGGAGGGCGTCGGCAAGTTCGTCACCGCGGAATGGGACCTCCGGGGACGGCTCTGGGCGACGACGGCGCTGGAATATCCGGTCGACGCCAACGAGGCGCCCGCCGCGGCGGCCGCGCTCTACGCCTCGAGGGCCAAGGACAAGGTCCTGGTCTTCGAGAAGTCGGAGGGGCCGGGGCCGCACGCGCCGAGGGTCTTCGCCGAGGGCCTGGCCATCCCGACCGGCATGCTGCCCTACCGGGGCGGGGCGATCGTCCACCACGGCGCGGACATCGTCCGGCTCGAGGACGCCGACGGCGACGGGCGAGCGGACAAGCGGACGGTGCTGCTCACCGGCTTCGGGGTGCAGGACTCCCACCTCCTGCCCCACCAGTTCACGCGCGCGCCGGGCGGCTGGATCTGGATGGCCCAGGGCGCCTTCAACTACGGCAAGGTCCGCACGACCGCGGGCAAGGAGACGAAGTTCGACCAGACGCGGATGGCGAAGTTCAGGCCGGACGGATCGGACTTCGACATCACGAGCAACGGCCCCTGCAACATCTGGGGGCTCGTCCTCACCGACGAGGGCGAGGCCTGGATCCAGGAGGCGAACGACTTCGGCTACCCGCTGATGCCCTTCCACGAGTACGGCAACTACCCCGGCTGCTCCAACGGGCTTTGGAAATCCTACGCGCCCGAGTTCCCCGCCACGGCGAGGGATTTCCGCATGGGCGGCAGCGGGCTGAGCGGCCTGGCCTGGGCCGACCCCGGGCGCTGGCCCTCGGACACCGCCGGCCTCGTCTGGGTGGCCAATCCCATCACGCGGAAGATCCAGTCGGTGCGGGTGACGCGCGAGGGCGCGGGCCACGCCTACCAGCCCGGGCCCGAGCTGGTGCTGTCGTCCGACCCGTGGTTCCGACCCGTCGCCCTCCGCAGCGGCCCCGACGGCTGCCTCTACATCGTCGACTGGTACAACAAGATCATCAGCCACAACGAGGTCCCCCGCAACCACCCCGAGCGCGACAAGGCCCGGGGGCGCATCTGGCGCGTGCGGCACCAGGACCACGCCCCGCTGCCGACGGTGGACTTCGCCGCGCTGCCGCCCGCCGAGCTCATCGGCCACCTCGGGACCGCGACGCTCGGCCGCACCCACCTCGCCTGGCAGGCGATCGTCGACCGCAACCTTGCCCAGCTCGAGCCCGCCCTCCGCGCGCGCCTGCTGGACGCCAAGCTGCCCGCCGGGCAGCGCATCCCCGCGCTCTGGGCGCTGGAGGGGCTGGGCGTGCGCGACCTCGACCTGGTCGCCGGGCTGCGCGCCGACGGCAACCGCAACGTGCGACGGGAGGCGCTCCGCGCGCTCGGCGAGTTCCCCGCGGAGCAGGCCAAGGCGGTCGTCGCCCTCGCCGCCCAGTCGGCGGACGACGCCGACCCCACGGTGCGCCAGGAGGTCATCAAGCTGGCGGGACGGCTGGCGGCGGCCTCGCCGGCGGCGATCGACCTGCTGGTGCGCCAGGCCAGGCCGTCGCTACCCGGCCCGATTGGCGAATCGACCCAGCGCAAGCGCCCCATCCCCGTCGGCGCGGCCTACGACCGGGAATTCGAGCGCTACCTGGTGCGTCTCTTCCTTGAGCCGATTCCCGACCAGCTGGCTTCCTACCTCGACCAGGACCGCCGGGCCGACCTCGACCCCGAGTCCGAGATCTGGGCGACGCTCGCGCTGGGGCCGGAGCGCGCCGGCCCGCGGGTGGCCGGCCTGCTGGGCAAGCTGGGGCGCGAGCCGTCGAGGGAGGAGCTGACCGCCCTGCTGCGGGCGGCGGACAACCCCCTGGCGGCGCAGTCGCTCCGGCGGGCCCTGCTCGAGGGCGAGGGCCAGGCCCGGGTGGCGGCGGCGCTGATCGCGGCGAAGTCGCAGCTCGACGCCGCGAAGGTCGCCCCGCTGCTCGCGCCCGCGGCGAAGGCCCTGCTGGCGCGCGGCGGCGAGGCTTCGGCCCGCGGGCTGGCCTTGGCCGAGGCCTTCGCGCTGCGCTCGGCGGAGCCGGAGCTATCGGCGCTGCTCTCGGACCAGGGCCGCGGGGCCGAGCACGCCGCGGCGCTGCGCGCCCTGGCGAGCTTCGGCGGCGGGGAGGTCGAGACCTTGGCGCGGCTTGCGACCGATGGCGACGCCGCGGTTCGCGGCGAGGCGCTGGCGACCCTGGCGGCCAACGCGAAGGCGGGGGCGCCGGCGGCGCTGATCGGGCTTTGGGGAAAGCTGGATGCGGCGGCGCGCGAGCGGGCGCTGGAGCGCCTGAGCCAGTCGGCCGCGGGGGCGTCGGCCATCCTTGGCGCCGCGCTCGAGGGCAAGGTGCCGTCCGAGGCGCTCACCGGCGCGGTGATCGAGCGCCTCCAAGGCTTCCTCGCCAAGGATGCGCGGCTCGAGCAGCTGCTGGCGAAGGTGGCGGACCGGTTCCGCCCCGCCGCCGTGCTGGACGGCACGGACAAGGCCCAGGCGCCGCTGGGCGTCAGGCTCGAGGGCGCCTTCACGGTCGAGACCTGGATCTGGCTCGAGCCGGGCATCTCGAACGTCGACGGCATCCTGGGGCAGGACAAGCTGCTCGACATCAATTTCGCGGCGGGGATTCCCCGGGTCTACCTCTTCCCGCCGCGCAACGACGTCGTGATCGCGAGAAAGCCGGTGTCGGCGGGCCATTGGACGCACCTCGCCGTGACGCGCGACGCGCAGGGCCGGTGGTCGATTTACCAGAACGGCGAGCACGAGGCGACGGGCGCGCCCACGGACCTCCGGGTGCTCG
>JAURJZ010000020.1 GCA_030831965.1 Verrucomicrobiota bacterium | reverse complement strand
TCAGGCGTGCCGGTCGGGATCGACCTGCGCCAGCCGCACCGAGACAGGCTCGCCGCAGGTCATCTGGGCCACGATCTCGCCCGTGACCGGGCCGAGGCTCAGGCCCATCATCGAGTGCCCGGTGGCCACGACCAGGTTGCGCCGCGCGGCCGTGCGACCGAGGTAGGGCATGCCGTCGGGAGGGCAGGGGCGCAGGCCCGCCCAGACGGGCGCCGACGCGAAGTCCGCCTCGCGGAAGGCGGTGTAATGCCGGACGAACGCCTTGCGGATGCCGCGCACCCGGGCCGGGTTGACCGACAGGTCGTTGCCCGCGATCTCCATCGTGCCGCCCACGTAGACGGAGTCCCCCATCGGGGTGACGGCCACCCGGTCGTCCATCAGGAGCGAGCAGTGGCGCGGCCGCTGGACGGGGCGCTCGATCCGCATGCCGTAGCCCTTGCCGGCCTGCATCGGCAGGCGGAGGCCGAGCCCCGCCGCGGCCTCGGGCGACCAGCTGCCGGCCGCGAGCACGAAGTCCTCGCCCTCGACCTCGCCCTCGCGGGTCGCCGCCGCGCGCAGCCGGTCTCCCTCCGCGCGCCAGCCCGTCACCCCGCGCCCGCGGAGGATGCGCCCGCCGCGCCGGACCACGTCGCGCTCCAGCGCGGCCATCAGGCGGCGGGGATCCAGGTGGGCGTCGCGCGCCATCAGGACGGCACCGGCGACATCGAGGTCGATTCCCGGCTCGCGCCGGCGCACCTCCGCGGCGGCGAGCACCTCCGTCGGCACGCCGAGGGCGTTGGACTTGGCCGCGAACGCCGCCTCGTGGTCGAGGGTGCGCTGGGTGCGGCAGAGCGCGAGCAGGCCGACGTCCTCCAGGTGGAAGTCCTCGCCGAGCTCGGCCCGGTGGCGCAGGAAGATCTCGCGGCTCCGCAGGTTGAGGTCGCGCAGCACCGGGGCGCAGCGGTCGACATGCCCCTGGTTGGCCGCCTTCCAGAAACCCCAGCCCCAGCGGAGCAGCCCGAGGTCCAGCCGCGGCCGGATCCAGAACGGGCTCTCGTTGTCGAGCATCCAGCGCAGGCCGAGGGCCACCATGCCGGGCGCCGCCAGCGGCACGAAGTGGCTGGGCACGATCATGCCCGCGTTCCCGAGCGAGCAGCCGTCGGCCCCCGGGCCGTCCCGCTCGAGCACGACCACCTCCCGGCCGCGGCGCAGCAGCTCGTGCGCGCAGGAGAGGCCCACGATCCCGCCCCCGACAATGACCACGGGGCCGCTCATCGGGCGGGGATGCCGGCGCGGAACGGGTCCGACGGGCCGAGGATCAGCTCCGCCTCGGCGGTCACGTGCGCCGTCCCGGTCACGGTCGGGGCGATCTCGTCCCCGGGAAGGCGGCGATAGGTGCCCTCGAAGACGCTGCCGATGACGCTCTCCTGGCGCCACACCGCGCCCTCGGCGAGCTTGCCGTCCGCCGCGAGGCAGGCGAGCTTCGCGCTCGTGCCCGTGCCGCAGGGCGAGCGGTCGTAGGCCCTGCCGGGGCAGAGCACGAAGTTGCGGCTGTCGGCCGACGCCGAGGGCCCGAGCAGCTCGACGTGGTCGATCTCGGCGCCGCCCTCGCCCGTCACGCCGGCCGCGGGCAGGGCCTGCCGGATGCGCCAGGCCAGGTCGGTGAGGGCCTCGAGGTTGGACGGGTCGATGCGCAGGCCGTGGTCCTCGCAGAGGAAGAACCAGTTGCCGCCCCAGGCCACGTCGCCGCTCACGGCGCCGTGGCCGGGCACCTCGACCCTCGCTCCCTTGGCGGTGCGCCGCGAGGGGACGTTGGCCACGCTCACCGACCCGTCCGCGCGCAGCGTCGCGGTCACCGGGCCGACGGGCGTGTCGACGCGGACCTCGCCCGGGCCCAGCCTGCCGAGGTGCGCGAGGGTGGCCGCGAGGCCGATGGTGCCGTGGCCGCACATCCCGAGCGTGCCCACGTTGTTGAAGAAGATCACCCCCAGCGCGCAGCCGGGCTCATGCGGCTCGACCAGCAGCGCGCCGACGAGCACGTCCGAGCCCCTCGGCTCGCCGATCACCGCCGAGCGGAAGGCGTCGTGCTCGCGGCGGAACCGCTCGGCGCGCAGCGAGAGGGGGCCCGCCCCGAGGTCGGGCGCGCCGGCCACGACCAACCGGGTCGGCTCGCCCCCGGTGTGGGAGTCGACCACGCGGACTCGCGTCGGCAGGTGCATGCCGTCCATCAAAGGGCGGAACGCCTCGGTTCAAAGCGAAAACCGGATTTTTATCTTCCCTCACTCCTTCCCTCGGCCTTGCCTTGTCGTTCCATGTCCAAGCCCAAGTCCGTCCGTCCCCCGCGCGCCCAGTGGCAGGGTGTCATCCCCGCCATCACCACGCCCTTCGCGCCCAAGGGCGGGGTCGACCTCGAGGAGGTCGACCGCCATTGCCGGTGGATGGAGGCCTCGGGCGCCGTCGGCATCGTGCCCTGCGGCTCCCTCGGCGAGGGCGCCACCCTCACCTTCGACGAGAAGGTCGATGTCATCGCGGCCTGCGTCCAGGCCGTCCCCGGTCTCCCCGTCATCCCCGGCATCGCCGCCCTCTCCACCGAGGAGGCGGTCGACCTCGCCCAGGCCTCCGAGTCGCTCGGCTGCGGCGGGCTGATGGTCCTCCCTCCCTACGTCTACAGCACCGACTGGCGCGAGATGGGCGCGCATGTCTCGGCGGTCATCGCCGCGACCCGGCTGCCCTGCATGCTCTACAACAACCCGCCCGCGTATAGGACCGACTTCCTCCCCGCGCAGGTCGCCGAGCTCGCCAAGCGCCACCGCAACCTTGAGGCGATCAAGGAGTCCTCGGGCGACGCCCGCCGCGTCACCGCCCTGGCCAACCTCCTCGGCGACCGCCTGCGCATCCTCGTCGGCATGGACGACTGCCTCCTCGAGGGCGTCGCCGCCGGCGCCACCGGCTGGATCGCCGGGCTCGTCAACGCCTTCCCCGCCGAGTCGGTCCAGCTCCTCGAGCTCGCCCTGCGGGGCGACCGCGGCCGGGCGCGCGCCGCCGAGCTCTACGACTGGTTCCTGCCCATGCTGCGCCTCGACACCGTCCCCAAGTTCGTCCAGCACATCAAGTGGATCCAGGCCCGGGAGCGCGGGGGCAGCGCCTCCGTCCGCGCCCCGCGGCTCCCCCTCTCGGGCGACGACCTCGCCCTCTGCCGCTCGACCTACCAAGCCGCCCTGCGCGCCCGCCCCGGGTTCGCCCGGCGCTCCCCCCGCAAGTGATGGAAACCCCCGCGCTCTCGGGTCTCGCCCTCATCGGCCGCGGTCGTGGCAGGCCGGGAGGAGCGGTGTTCCGCGGCGTCAACCCCGCCACCGGCGAGGCGCTCGAGCCCGCCTTCCACACCTCGCATCCCGACGAGGTGGCCCGCGCCGCCGAGCTCGCCGCCGCCGCCGCTCCCCGCATGGCCGCGCTGTCCGGGGGCGACAAGTCGGCCTTCCTGCTCGACCTGGCCCGGCGCCTCGAGGCCGACGCCCCCGGCCTCGCCGCCCGCGCCCAGCTTGAGACGGCCCTGCCCGAGGCGCGCTGCCTCGGCGAGATCGGCCGCACCGTCGGCCAGCTCAGGCTCTTCGCCGACCTCGTCCGGCAGGGCCATTGGGTCGACGCGCGCATCGAGCTCGCCCAGCCCGACCGCAAGCCGCTTCCCAAGCCCGACCATCGCTCGATGTGCCGGGCCCTCGGGCCTGTCGCCGTCTTCTGCGCGAGCAACTTCCCCTTCGCCTATTCCGTCGCCGGGGGCGACACCGCCTCGGCGCTCGCCGCCGGCTGCCCCGTGGTCGTGGTCGCCCATCCCGCCCATCCCGGCACCGCCGAGAGGGTCGGCTCGCACGTCGCCGACGCCGCCCGCGCGGCGGGGCTTCCCGAGGGCGCCTTCTCGATGCTGGTCGGCGACGGCAGGGTCGTGGGCCAGGCGCTCGTCCGCCATCCCGCCATCCGCGCCGTCGGCTTCACCGGCTCCCGCGCCGGCGGCCGCGCCCTGATGGACCTCGCCGCCGCCCGGCCCGAGCCCATCCCCGTCCACGCCGAGATGAGCAGCGTCAACCCGGTCGTTTTCCTCGACGGGGCGCTGACCGAGCGCGGCGAGGCCCTCGTGGCCGGCTTGCTCGCCTCCTGCACCCTGGGCGTCGGGCAGTTCTGCACGCAGCCCGGGCTGCTCCTCATGGAGAGGACGCCCGCGGCCCGGGCCTTCGTCGCCCGGCTTGCCGACGCCTTCCGCGCCGCCCCCGAGGGCGTCATGCTGCACGCGGGCATCGCCCGCGCCTACCGGGACGGCCTTTCCGCGCGCCTCGCGACCAAGGGGGTGGGCCTGCTGGCCCGCGGCGCCGGCAGCGGCCGGCCCAACCGGGCCGAGCCCGCCTTGCTCGAGGTCTCCGCGGCCGACTTCCTGGCCGAGCCCTCGCTGCGGCACGAGATCTTCGGCCCGTGCTCGACCGTCGTCTGGTGCGACGGCGCCGCCGGGCTGCGCGCCGCGCTCGGCGGGGTCGAGGGCAGCCTCACCGGCACGCTTCACGCGACCGACGCCGAGCTCGCCGCCAACGCCGACCTCGTGGACACCCTTTCCCGCCTCGCGGGGCGCGTCGTGCTCAACGGCTTTCCCACCGGCGTCGAGGTCTCCTCGGCCATCGTCCACGGCGGCCCTTATCCCTCGCTTTCCGACGGGCGCTCCACCTCGGTCGGCGCCAACGCCATCTACCGGTTCACCCGCCTGGTCTGCTACCAGAATTTCCCCGACGCCGCCCTTCCGCCCGAGCTGCGCGCCGCCAACCCCCTGGGGATTCGCCGGCTGGTCGGCGGCGATCCGGCCTGACCGGCTCAGCGTCCGGGCGCGGCCCGGAAGCGGAGCGCGGCGACTTCCCAGGGCGCCAGC
>JAURJZ010000019.1 GCA_030831965.1 Verrucomicrobiota bacterium | reverse complement strand
CGCTGAGGGACAACCTCCAGGGCAAGGTTTCCACCGCCGACCTCGAGCTCGGCTCGCGCTCGCGCGACCTCGGCTTGCGCGGAGCCCTGGTCGACGAGGTGCGGGTCTGGAGGGATTGCCTGACGCCGGCCGAGGTCGCCGCCCTGCACGGCGCCCAGCCGGCCGCGTCCGAGCTGGCCGAGCATGGGCGCCAACGCTCGCCGGAAGGCCGCGCCGCCCTCGCCAAGGCCCGGGAGGCCGTCCGCGCGCTCGCCGATCACGAGGCCGCCCTGCCGGCCATCTCCGTGATGGCTCCCACCCCCCACGTGCGTCCGACCTACATCCTGACCCGGGGCGAGTACAACCACCCCGACCTGCGCCGCGGGCCGATTGCGCCGGCCGCCCTCGCCGCCGTCCTGCCGCATGCTCCGGGCGAGGTCGCCGACCGGCTCGGACTGGCCCGATGGACCGTCTCGCCGAACAACCCGCTCACCGCCCGGGTGGCCGTCAACCGTCTCTGGACCCAGGTTTTCGGGACCGGTCTGGTCGAGACGTCGGAGAACTTCGGGCTTCTCGGTGACCAACCCAGCCATCCCGAGGTGCTCGACCTGCTGGCCGCCGACCTCGCCAAGGGTTGGGACCAGCGCGCCCTCCTGCGTCGCCTCGTCCTAAGCGCCACCTTCCGGCAGTCCTCGACGCCCACGAAGGACAAGCTCGCCCGGGATCCTGCCAACCGCCTGCTGTCGCGCGGGCCGGCCCATCGGTTGTCGGCCGAGATGATCCGCGACCAGTCGCTCGCCGCCTCCGGGCGATTGGCGCGGCGCTTCGGCGGTCCCGGCGTGCGTCCCTTGAACTGGGGCGACTCCGGCGTCGGCGGCGACCTCGCCCCGGGCGGCGGCGAGGAGCTTGTCCGCCGCAGCCTCTACACCTACCGGAAGCGGACCGCCCCGCCCCCCAGCCTCCTCCTCTTCGACGCCGGCAGCCGCGAGGTCTGCCAGCCCCGGCGCTCCAAGACCAACACCCCGCTCCAGGCCCTGGCGCTGCTCAACGACCCCGAGAACCTCGCCTCGGCGCGCGCCTTGGCCGCGCGCGTCAGTCGCGAGGCCGGTCCCGACCTACCCGCGCGGCTCACCCGGGCGTTCCGCCTGCTTGCCGCCCGCCAACCCTCCGCCTCCGAGCTGGCGACGCTGGTCGAGCTGCATCGCGGCGAGGCCCGGCGCTACGCCGCCGACCTGCCCGCCGCCAAGGCCTACGCCGGCGCGCCCGACGCCGAGCTCGCCGCGCTGACCCTCGTCTGCTCGACGCTGCTGGCAAGCGACGCCGCCCTGACCCTCCGCTGAGATGATCGACCGACCTCCCACCTACGACGAGCTGATGCGGCTGACCCGCCGGCATTTCCTCGGCGCCTCCGCGCTCGGCCTGGGGGCGCTCGCCCTCGACCGCGTGCTCGGCGCGCCCCTGTCCGCCGCCGGCGGTCCCGCGCCGGCCGCGGGTCATCCCGCGCCCAAGGCCAAGCGCGTCATCTACCTGTTCCAGGCCGGCGGCCCCTCGCAGCTCGAGACGCTTGATCCCAAGCCGCTCCTGCGCCAGCGGCACGGCGAGCAGCTGCCGGAGTCGGTGCGCCAAGGCCAGCGGCTGACCGGGATGAGCGCCGGACAGGCCGCCCTGCCGATGGCCGGGTCCTTCGCCGAGTTCCGCCGCCACGGCCGCTCGGGCATCGAGATGAGCGACCTCCTGCGCCACACCGGCGAGGTCGCCGACCATCTCTGCGTCGTCCGGTCGATGCACACCGAGGCGATCAACCACGACCCCGCGATCACCTTCTTCGCCTCGGGCAGCCAGATCGCCGGCCGCCCCTCGATGGGCGCCTGGATGTCCTACGGCCTCGGCAGCATGAACGACAACCTTCCCGCGTTCATCGTGCTTGTCTCGAAGGACGCGACCCGCGACCAGCCCCTCTACGCGCGGCTCTGGGGTTCCGGTTTCCTGCCGAGCGAGCACCAGGGGGTGCAGTTCCGCTCCGGCAAGGAGCCCGTGCTTTTCCTCACCAACCCCGAGGGCGTCTCGCCCCACGCGCGCGAGGCGACCATCCGGGCGCTCGGGCGGCTCAACGCCGAGCAGTCGCGCGCCACCCTCGACCCCGAGGTCGAGGCCCGCGTCGCCCAGGCCGAGATGGCGTTCCGGATGCAGTCGAGCGTGCCGGAGGTCACCGACCTCTCGGGCGAGAGCCAGGAGACGCTCGACCTCTACGGCCCCTCGGCGCGGACTCCCGGCACCTATGCGGCCAACTGCCTGCTCGCCCGCCGCCTGGTCGAGCGCGGCGTGCGCTTCGTCCAGCTCTTCCACCAGGGCTGGGACCAGCACGGCGACCTACCCGGCGGCATCCGCCGGCAATGCGCCCAGACCGACCAGGCTTCCGCGGCCCTGGTCAAGGACCTAGCCCGGCGCGGCCTGCTCGAGGACACCCTGGTGGTCTGGGGCGGCGAGTTCGGGCGCACGAGCTACTGCCAGGGCGCGATGAGCAGGGACAACTACGGCCGCGACCACCATCCGCGGTGCTTCAGCATCTGGATGGCGGGCGGCGGGGTGAAGCCCGGGCATGTCCACGGCGCCACCGACGATTACGGCTACAACCTCGTCAAGGACGGCGTGCACGTGCACGACCTCCACGCCACCATGCTGCACCTGCTCGGGGTGGACCACGAGCGGCTCACCTTCCGGTTCCAGGGGCGCCACTTCCGCCTGACGGACATCGCCGGGAAGGTCGTGCGTGGCGTGCTCGCCTGATCAGCCCCGCGGCAGCAGGAGCTTGAGGGGCGCGAGCCGGAGGCTGTCGGGGATGCGCGCCTGCCGGTCGCAGCGTCTGCCGGCCTCGCGGATGAGGATGTCGGCCCATTCGAGCGACGAGCCCGCGTCCTCCCAGGAGAGGACCAGATGGTCGCCGTCGGGCCTCCAGGCGAGACCCTCCGCGTGGAGCTCGACCGGGACGGGCTGGCCGCGCAGCTCGAGGGTGACCCGCGCCGAGCCGCGCCCGAGGGCGACGGACGCGACCTTGCCCGCGTCGCCCAGCCGGCCCTCGATCGCCCTGGCGACGGCGGCCTCGGCGGGGTTCATCGGAAGCCGACGAGGGTGATGCCGAGGTCGCGCGCCTTGGCCAGCACGCCGTCCTTGCCGAGCAGCAGCACGCCGCCGGCCTCGAGCGCGGCGTGGCGGACGCCGCCCTCGGCCATGCTCTCGAGCGTGCGCTCGCCGAAGCACGGGACGTCGAACCGCCAGTCCTGCGCGTGCTTGGCCGCCTTGACGAGCAGCATCTCCCTGCCGCCGGTGGCGCCGCAGCGCCGGAGCATGTTGTCCGTGCCCTCGAAGGCCTCGACCGCGATGACGGTCCCCCGGGCGACGACCACCGACTGCCCGACGTCGAGCCGCGCCATCTCGCGGGCCATGCGCACGCCGAAGGCGAGGTCGCCCGCGTCGACCGAGCCCGCGAGCCACCCGGTCATGCGGCCCTCGGTCGCCAGGTGCGCGTCGAGGCAGGCGCGCGCGTCCAGCATCCGCACGCCCTCCGCCTCGATCTCGGCCGCGACCGCGCCGAAGATGGTCTCGGCGTTGCGCTCCGCCAGGCGGGCGAGCAGGGCGACGAGGCGGAGGTCCGGCACCATGCCGGCGAAGAGTTTCCGCGGCGCGACCTGGCCCGCCATGACCGCGGATCCCGCGCCGAGATCGCGCAGCGCCGCCAGCAGGTCGCCCAGCTTGCCGACCTCCACCCCGCGCCGCTCGCCCGGCGGGAACGACCCGACCAGCGAGGGCTCGGCCTCGCCCTCGAAGGCGATCAGCCGGACCGTCAGGCCCTCGGCTCGCGCCGCCTCGGCGAGGAGGGCGGGGTAGCGGCCGCGGCCGGCGATGATCGCCAGGGGCTTGGCGCGGTCCAGGTCGCCTGGCAGGAAGCGGGAGGCCATCGGGCCCATCCTCCGCTCCGGCCGGCAAGGGGGCAAGGCGGGACTCTCAGGGACCGAGCCGCCGGACCGACGCGGGGTCGGGCAACCGGCGGCCGTCGCCCGGAGGCACCGCGACAAGGTCCCCTCGCTCGAAGGCGGCGGCGAGATCCTTGGCCGCGCGCCTCCCCAGGCCCCGGGTCGGTATCTCGACGGTGCGAAGCCGGCCTCCCGCCGAGAGCACGAGGCGGAAGAGCCCCTTCAGCAGCTGGGGTTCGGCGACGACGCGGGCCGCCCCCTCGGGGAGGGGCGGCAGGGTCGCGTCGGAGAGCAGCGCGAGCGAGAAGCGCACGGCGCCCAGGTCGCGATGGAGGCGCCGGTTCAGGAACGCGGCGTCGGCCGGGGCCTGCCAGCGCCTGACCTCGTGGTCCCAGTGGTCCCCGCCGAGCATGGGGCAGGGCGCGTCGTCCACCTCGGGTCCGATGCGCCGCGGGGAACGCGCCGTCCTCCGGTCGGACAGCCGGCGGAGCCTCTCGGCGGTGGCCCGCAGGGCCGGCTCGATGAGGATGATCAGCCCGCCTGGCTCCAGCCGGGCGGCCACCTCGTCGACCCAGCGGTCGAGCGCGGGCTCGTCGAGGCCGAGCTCATTGAGCACGAATCCCGCGACGACCAGGTCGAACCGCCCCTCTGGCCATTGCGCGGGCGCGCGGACATCGGCCACCCGGCACGCGACGCCCCAGCCGGGAGCGGCCGCCTCCGCGACGCGGGCGGCGGCGGCCAGGGCCGACGACGAGCGGTCGACCAGCATGAGCTCGCCGGGCAAGCCCCCGGCCGCGGCGAGCCAGCGGGCCGCCCTCAGGCCGCAGGAGCCCGGACCTGAGCCGAGGTCGAGGATCCGCGGACGGCGCGACGCCGGCGCCCAGCCCCGGAGGGAGGCGTGCGCCATCGCCCAGCCGGCGCGGGTCCACGACTGGGGGAAGAAGAATTCCCCGTAGGCGGCGAGCAGCGCCGGGTCGGCGAGGTAGTCGGGGAAGTCGCCCGCGGGCCGCGCCAGCGTGAAGAGGTCGGAGAGGCGCGCGACGTGGGGTCGGAGGCGGTCGAGGGCGGATTCGCCCGAGTCGCCGACGGCCGAGCCGGCGAGCTCGGACCAGGCCGCGGCGAGCGCCGGCGGGTAGGCGTCGGGAGGCTCAGCCGCCGACATCGCGCCGTCCCTCCAGCGAGCTGCGCAGGGTCTCGGCGTCGGCGAAGGTGAGGCCGCTGCCGCTGGGCAGGCCGAATCCGATCCGGGTCACCTTGGTCCCCATGCGGCCGGCCAGGAAGCTCTCCCGGATGTAGTGGCAGGTGGCCTCCCCCTCGATGTCGTTGCCGAGGGCCAGGACGACCTCGGCGACCGGCTCCGTGGCGAGCCGCTCGCCCAGCCTGGCCAGGTTGAGCTCACCTGGTCCGATGCCGTTGATGGGGGACAGCCTGCCGTGCAGCACGTGGTAGGTTCCCCGGAAGACGCCGGTGCGCTCCAGCGCCATCAGGTCCGGCACGTTCTCGACCACGCAGAGCACGGCGGGATCCCGGCGGGAATCCGCGCAAACGGAGCAGGCGGGCGACTCGGCCAGGTTGCCGCAGCGCTCGCAGCGCCGGACGGCGCGGGTCGCCGCGCCGAGCGCCTCGAGCAGCGGCGCGAGCTTGGCCGGCCTCTCCACGAGGAGATGGAGGGCGAGCCGCTCGGCCGACCGATGGCCCAGCCCGGGGAGCCCGCGGAGCAGTTGCCGCACCTTCTCGAAGGCGGGCGTCATGCCGCTCAGGCTCCCAGGCCGGGCAGGGAGAAGCCGCCGGTCGCGGCCTGCATGCGGGCCTGGTTGACCTCGCGGGCCCTCGCCATGGCCTCGCGCAGGGCGGCGAGCACGGCGGCCTCGACGGCGGGCGCGCCCTCCTTGGCGAACTCGGGGTCGATGGCGAGCGAGTGGGGCTCGCCGTGGCCGTCGACGGTGACCCGGACGGCGCCGCCGCCGTGGGAGACCTCGATGCGCTCCGCCGCCAGGGCCTCCTGCGCGGCGGCGATGCCGCGCTGCATCTTCTGGGCTTGCTTGAGGAGTTTGCCGACGCCTGCCATGGTGTCCCGACCATCCGCGGGACGCCGCGGGGAGTCAAGCCGCCCCGCTCCGCGCTTGTCCCCGCCCGGCTGTCGGCCAGAACGGGGGTGTGCCCGCCCCGCTCGACATCCAGATGGTCGGTGATTTCCTCGCCCTGCGCTGGCCGGACGGACGGGAGGACTTCCTTCCCGGCGAGTTCCTCCGCGAGCGCTCGCCCAGCGCCGAGAACCTCGGCGAGCGCGACATCCTCGGCCATCTGCACGGGGGCGGCGGCCCGCGGGAGTTCCCGGGCGTCCGCCTGGCGGGTTTCCGGCGGGTCGGCAACTACGCCGTCACCCTTTTGTTCAGCGACGGACACAGCAGCGGCATCTACAGCTGGGATTACCTGCGGGCGCTCGGGGACCAGCCGGCCGGGCCGCGCTAACGGGCTTGCCCCCCGCGTCGCCCGGGGCGAGGATGCCCCAGCGTGAAAAAGACCTACGTCCTCGACACGAACGTCCTCATCCACGACCCGGAGTCCTACCGCAAGTTCGACGAGCACACCGTCGCCCTCCCGGTCGAGGTCCTCTCGGAGCTCGACCGGCTCAAGGTCCAGCAGGGCCAGGTCGGCGCGAGCGCCCGGCGCATCAACCGGTCCGTCCGCGAGCTGTTCGACACGCGGTCGCTCGGCGAGACGGCCGAGGGCGACCCGGCCTCGCCCCGCGCGCTGGTCGCGCCCCTGCCGGGCGGCGGCGAGCTCCGGGTCGTGGTCAACGAGTCCCTCGTGCGCGAGCATTTCGCCGGCGCCCGCTCCGACCGGCTGCGCGCCGTCTTCATGTCGGTCGACGCCCCGGACCACCGGATCATCGCCTCGGCCCTGTACCTTCGCGACACCACGGACGGGCCCGTGATCCTCGTGACCAAGGACGCCTCCATGGCCCTCAAGGCCAAGGCGCTCGGTCTCGAGGTCCAGGATTACCGCAACGACCGGGTCGAGCTGAGCGACCACGGCGAGTATCGCCCCGTGACCCTGGGCGCCGAGGCGATGCGGGAGTTTCGCGAGCTGGGACGCACCGCGGCGCCCGCCGAGGTCGGCGCCCTGCTCAACGAGTACGTGATGGTGGTCTCCGACAGCTGGACGGAGCCGGCGCGCCACGTCGGCGACGGCGTCCTCGTCGCGCTCCCCCTCTACCGGGAGTTCCTCTCCGACGTTCCCGGCGCCCGCAAGGGGCTGCAGATGCCGAGGGGCACGCGCGTGATCCCCAAGAACTACGAGCAGTGGATCCTGCTCGACGCCCTGCTCAACCCCGACATTCGGCTGGTCACCTGCTTCGGCCGGGCCGGCACGGGTAAGACCTTCCTCTCCATCGCCGCGGCCCTCTCCCAGGTGCTGAGCGAGCACTCGCCCTACAAGAAGCTCTACGTCTCCCGCCCGGTCGTCCAGATCGGGAAGGACCTCGGCGCCCTGCCCGGGACCAAGGAGGAGAAGCTCTCGCCCTACATCCAGCCCTACTTCGACAACCTCGAGGTCCTGTTCTCGCGGGCGGGCGCCGCGCCCTCGACCTCGCAGGCGGCGCCGGGGGTCGTGGCGAGCGACAGCAAGGCCAAGCGGAAGCAGGCCCTCGCCCGGAAGGCGGCGCCCCCCATCTTCGGCTCCCAGGCGCAGGCCCAGGCCTCAGGCCAGCCGCGTCGGCCCTACCAGTGGCTGCTCGACAGCGGCCTGATCGAGATCGAGGCCATGACCTACATCCGCGGCCGGTCGATCGGCCACGCCTACATGATCATGGACGAGGCGCAGAACATGACGCCGCACGAGGCCAAGACGGTCATCACCCGCATCGGCGAGGGCTCGAAGCTCGTTCTCATCGGCGACCTCGACCAGGTCGACACCCCCTATCTCGACGGCAAGTCCAACGGCCTGATCCACACCCATGAGCGCATGAAAGGCCATGCCATCACGGCCCATGCGCGCCTCCTGCACGGCGTGAGGTCCCAGCTCTCCGAGCTGGCCTCCGAGCTGATGTGAGCGCCCCCCGGCGCATCGGCGTCCTCGGCGGGTCGTTCGACCCCCCGCACGCCGGCCACCTTGCCGCGGCGGAGGCAGCCGTGGCGCAGCTCTCGCTCGACCAGGTGAGGGTGGTGCCCGCGGCCCGGGCGCCCCTCCGCGACGCCGGGCCGCGCGCCTCCGCGGCCGACCGACTCGCCCTTCTCCGGCTGGCCTTCGGGGACCGGCCGTGGGCGGAGGTGGACGACCGCGAGACGCGACGGGGCGGGGTGAGCTATTCCGTCGACACCGCCCGCGAGCTCGCCGCCGAGCATCCCGGCGCCGAGCTTTACTGGATCCTCGGCGCCGACCAGCTGGCCCGTCTCCACCTCTGGCGGGAGGCGGCCGAGCTCTGCCGGCTGGCGCGCTTCGCCGTGCTGGCCAGGGACGGCCGGCCCGGCGAGGTCGACCCTTCCCTCGGCGCCCTCGCCCGCGTCGAGCGGCTCCGGGCGCCGGAGGTCCGCGCGAGCTCAACCGAGATCAGGCGGGCGCTCGCCGCCGGGCGCGACGCGGGTAAAGCCTTGCCCCCCTCGGTCGCCGCCGCCATCCAAGCCCGTTCCCTTTACCGAGACTGACATGCCCTCGCCCAAGAATCGCAGCAGGAAACCCACCCCTTCCGCCAAGCCCGCCCGCAAGGCGGCCAAGGCCGCGCCCGCCAAGGCCAAAGCGGCCGCGGCGAGGCGCGCCTCCCGGGCGACGCCCCCGGCCAGGCCCACCCGGCGCAAGTCGGCGCCGTCCGCCAAGCCGGCGTCGCCGCCGGTCCCGGTCGCCAAGGCGCCCGCCCGCGACTTCCCCCCCGCGCTGATCGCCGCCGTGCGCGCCCTGGATGAGAAGAAGGCGACGGATATCCGGGTGCTCCAGCTAGGGCCCCTTTCCTCGGTCGCCGATTACTACATCCTCGCCTCGGGCACCTCCGAGCCGCACCTGCGGGCCCTGCGGATCGAGCTCGACCGGGCCCTGGGCGACGCCGGCTCCCGTGTGCGCGGCATCGAGGCTCAGCGCGAGAGCGGCTGGGTGGTCGTCGACGCCTTCGACATGCTCTTCCACCTCTTCCGGCCGGAGGTCCGCTCGGCCTTCCGTCTCGAGGCCCTTTGGAAGGACGGGCGCGACATCCCGGTCGGCGAGCTGCTCGCCTCCTGACCCATCCCGTGGTGGTAGCGGGCGGGATCGAACCGCCGACCTAGGGCTTATGAGTCCCTCGCTCTAACCAACTGAGCTACGCTACCGTTCGGGAGCGCACACGGTGGCGGACGCCTCGGCCCGAGTCAAGGTCGCAGGCGGCGTCGCGCCCCCGCCAGGGCCAGCGCCAGACCGGCCAGCGCGAGGCCGTAGGCCGAGGGCTCGGGGACGGCCGTGAACCGTAGGACGACGCCCGATTCCGTTCCTCCGGCGAAGGTCGCGTCGACCTGCGCGGTGCCGACCTCGAAGCTCAGCGGGCCGGAGTAGGCCCGATAGGCGACGCCGTTGTGAACGATGCCGCCGGCGCTGTCGGCGAGGTGAAAGAGGTAGGTCGCGGACGCGACCCGCGGCAGGAAGTCCGCGCCGGCATCCGTGAAGAATCCGCCGTGGAGGGATTGACCGGCGTTGATCGACGCCAGGTTCAGGTAGACCGCGACCGTGTTGGCCGGGCCGAGGTCGGCCAGAAAGGGTGTGGCCGCGGTGAGGCGGAGAACGTCGTTGCCGCTCGCGGCGGCGGCCGACCAATCGGGGTCGCCCACTTGGGTGAACTCGAAGGCAAAGTCCAATCCCCCCGAGGGGTCGACGGAGGCGGCGGTCAGGATGCCGGGGCTGTTGCCGGGGGCGACTGTTCCGGCGCCGTCGAGGGCGCCGGTTGTCCCATGGCCACCGAGCGTCGAGCCCGCATCCACGGTGACGGCGGTTGCGCCGAATCCGCCGTCGATCTCGGTCGCGCCTCCCGCGAGGGTGATGCCGCCGGTGAGCGAGCCTGCGCCGGTGAGCCGGAGCAGGCCCTGACCCTCTTTCCTCAGGCCGCCGTTGGACACGGTCCCGGAGAGGACGAGCTGCGAGCCGGCCGAGATTGTCCGGACTCCACCGCCCAGGCTGACGTTGCCTGAGAGAGCCAGCGCGCCGCTGTCGGTCGCGTCGCCGAGCGCGACGGGGTTGCCGTTGAGGACGACGGCGTTGGACAGGGTGCGGGACGCGACGGAGGTGGAGGCGAGCTTGCCCCCGGCGAGCGTCAGGGCGCCGGTTCCGGCGGCGGCGTTGTCGCCGATCCGGAGCTCCCCCGCGTGCAGGAAGGTCCCGCCGCCGTGGGTGTTGGCGGCGAGGAGGTCGACCCGGCCGCCGCTGACCGCAAGCTTGCCGTTCCCACCTACCGCGCCTTCGAGCAGGCTACGGCCGGAACCGCCGATTTCGAGCACTTTCCCGTTGGTGTCGATGGCCGCGACCGCCAAGCCCCCTGGCCCGGCGTCCCAGTATTGGCTGTCGCCGAGCACGAGCGCGCTGGCAAAGGACTGGCGGGCGTCGTCGTAGTTGACCAGCCCGCCGCGTCCCAGCGTGAGCGAGCCAGCGCCCGCGAACGCGAAGCCGTCGCCGGCGGCTGCGGTTGACTTGAAGTAGACCCCCCGGAGGTTGGAGGCTGACCCGACCGACACGGCGCGGCCCCCGCCCGCCGCCGCCGCGTCGAAGAGGACATAGCGGTCGGAGGGGGCGGGGGTGGGCGGTCCGAGGCCCCAGGCGGAGCGGTTCGCGAGGTCGGTGCTGGAGGAGCCAACCCAGGTGTTGGCGGCGTTGCCCGCCACGCGCAGCGCGAATCCGTCCGCGTTCATGACCGTGTTCAGGGCCGACATCACGGTCGGGAGGCCGAGGAAGTTGAGGATATTGTAACCGTTGGTGGTGTCCACACCCGCGTTGTTGCCGAGCAGGGCGAGCTCCTTGTCGCCGTTGGGGTTGGTCCATCCGTGGAAGGCGGGGCTGCCGGAGTCGCCCGATTGGAAGGTCGCGGCGCCAAGGTTGGTCAGGAGGTATTGGCCGTTGGCGTCGTTCTGGGCGGAGAGGATGGAAGCCGAGGCGAGGCGGGGGCTGGCGGTTCCCCCGCCGCCGCGCCCGTAGAGGAAGACCTGGAGGCCCAGGTAGGCCGAGAGCGAGTTGGTCGACGAGGAGGCGTTGAGGTCGAGCACCGCAGGCCGGGGAACCGACCAGCCGACGGCGAGGGGTTGTGTGAGGCGGCCTATCGACAGGTCGCGCACGGTCTGCCCGCTGAAGAGAAGTCCGGTGTCGGTGTTGACCACCGAGGCCTGCGTCGCCGTCGCCAACGCCCCGGCGCCGTCGGCGAAGGACAGGTTGGCGGCGCCGCCGTAATGGCGCGCGACCAGATAGTGGCGACTGCTGAGCAGGCCGAAGCCCTTGGTTCCGTCGTTCGACGCCCAGCCCACGCCAGACCAATCGTGATCCTTGCCGACGAAGCTGCCCGAGGCGTTGTCGACCGGCGTCGTGGGGAAGCCCGAGCCGAAGCGATCGTGGGCGGCGCTGGTGTACCCGGTGACCGTCAGGGCCGGCGCCGAGGCGGCGACGAGGAGGGCCAGGCTGGGGCGCCAGACGCGCATGCCCGAAAGGGTTTGCGTGCCGGCTGGGATGTCAAACCACGGTCTCAGAGCAGCGCGGCGAGCGTCCAAAGCAGGCCCGAGGCGACCCCGAGGCCCGCGGCGAGGTTGCGGACGGAGGTCGCCACATCGTCCAGTCCCTCCGACTGGATCCGCTCCGCCACGCGCCTCGCCCGACCGTGCGCATACGCGACGCTCCCGAGGGCGGCCGCGAGCAGCGCAAAGCTGCCGGCAGGCCCGCCCAGGCCCAGCTGGCTCCGGAAGAGCCAGGGAAGGAACACGACGAGGAAGGGAAGCCCGAAGGTGAGCCCGCACCAGGCGTAGCCGGAGCGGATGGCGGAGTCGAGGGGCGGGATGCCGGCAACCGACCCGGGCGGAGGCGGGGGGTGGTCGCCGCCTCCAGGCGGTGGCGCCGGGATGCGCCCCCGCGACCCCTTGCCCGGAGCCGGCGCGGCCTCGTCGGGAGAGGAGGCGGTCGCGGCGAGGTGCTGGCGCAGGGTCATCCACTTGCCGCGCACCTCGATGGCGTGGGCGAGGGAGAGGCGCCCCTCGCGGAGCTGCCCGAGGATTTCGGACCGGCCCAGAGGCTCGGTCTCGACGCCCTTGTGGCGGATGCGATGTCGGTCGCCGGCTGCCATGGCTCAGAGGTCCTGTCCTTTCAGGAGGGCGTCCCAGCCGCCCTTCGGCGCGGCGAGCCCCGGTGGCGGTTGACCCGCGCGCTGGGCGGATTCCCGGGGAGGGGAGGCGAGGCGCAGGAGAGGAGAGAAGGGCAGGGCGTCCCTGAGCCGCACGAGATTGCCCTCGGCGTCCGCCTCGAGCAGCGCCGCGGGTTGGCCGGAGCTGTCCAGGCCGAGCAGCACCGCTCCGGGCACGCGCTCGCGCGGCATCGCCCGGCCGTCGGCGCCGACCCTTCCGGCGAGGATGAGGCCGCCCTCGCGCGTCGCCGACAGGAGCTCGCGGAGGAAGCGGGCCTCCTCGGCGTAGGCGGGGGCGGGTTGCGCGAGGAAGCGCTCGAGGTTGGCGCGCACATCGGCCCACTTGTCGGGGAAGAGGAAGTCGGTCATGCCCAGTCCTCCCTGCGTGAGGCGCCGGAGCTCCCGCCCGTCGGCCTGGGCGGACGGGGAGAAGGTCAGGTTGGACGCCACCGGTCGCAGGCTGGCCGCGGCCAGCAGCTCCTGCAGGTGGTAGGCGCGCAGCAGCGTCGCGCCGGTCTCGCCGCGCACGCGCTCGAGCGTGCGGAGGATCGGCTCGCCCGGCCGCCGGGTCACCGGGTCGAACGGGCGGAGGAACCGCCGCTGGTACTCGAGCTCGGGTATGGGCAGGCCCTCGGTTAGCTCCTCGCCGCTGACGCTGCCGTTGGTGAACCGGCGGAGGCTCCAGGTCTCCGGCGTGACGTCGCCGCTCCGCCGGAGCACCTGGGCGGTGACGACGGTCTCGGTTCCGGCTTGGAAGCGGCGGAGCTCGCGCGCGACCTCGCCGGTGACGTAGACGGCGGCGGTTGCGCGCTCGCCCCGCGCGGAATGCTCGCGGACGATGAACCGGCGGACGCCCCGGATCGCGCGGTCGTCCGTCGCCTTGGCGAGCGCGGCCAGCTCTCCGGGCGACCACGTCTCGGTGGCGGGCGGCTCACCGAGGGCGTCCCACATGGCGCCGACGCCGGGGGCGAGGGCGGCCCTCGGGAGGCTCGCCAGGCCCGCCTCGGCGGCGAGGACGGCCGCCGCTGCGCGGCTCTCGGGCGAGGGGGGCGCGGCCGAGGCCATCTCGCGGAGCACGGCCAGGTAGGCGCGCACGTCGGGGGCCTCGGCCAGCCTGCGGGTCTCGCCGCGGGAACGCTCCTCGAGCCGGAGCCGTTCCTCCGCCAGGTCGGCGCGGGCCAGGGCCCGGTCGACCAGGTCGGCGTCAAGCGAGGCGCGCGCCTCCGGAATCTCGAGGATCGTCCGGATGCGGGCGATGAGCCCCCGGGCGGCCTCGCCGTCGGCGAGCGCCGCGCCCGAGCCCATCGCGGCCTCGAGCGACGCCACGAGGGAGCGGACCTCGGGGGCGAGCGACCGGGCCACGCTC
Organism: Verrucomicrobiota bacterium; assembly: GCA_030831965.1. Taxonomy (GTDB): domain Bacteria; phylum Verrucomicrobiota; class Verrucomicrobiia; order Opitutales; family UBA953; genus UBA8828. The sequence goes on along the minus strand of JAURJZ010000019.1, from coordinate 11,906 downwards.
TCGCACCGGGCGAGCAGCGCCGGCAGGTCGCCGGCGAGCGGCGCGACGCGCGCCTCGAGCGCCGGGCCCGCGTCGGCAAGGGCCTTGCGAAGCTCGAGGGCGCGCCGGCGGCATTCCGCGAAGTTGGCCGGGCCGATCCCGTCGGTCGCCGCCGCGCGCAGGAAGGCGGCCTCCGCGGCGAGGGCGCGCTCCGCCTCGGCCCGCTCGCGGACGAGCGCGAGGGCCCGCTTCCGCTCGACCTCGGCCTCGTCCCCGAGGGTGTCCGGTTCGCCCAGCGACTTGAGCCTCTCCTCCGCGCCGCGCAGCTCCCATGACTCGGCCAGCCGCCGCGCCTCGGCCAGCTCGGCGCGGACCCTCGCCTCGGCGCGGACGCCGTCGAGCGCCGCGTTGCCGGTGACCAGGGCCGCGGCGAGCAGGGTGAGCCAGCCGGCGGTGAGCAGGGTGTGCCGGCGCACGAGCCGACCGTGCACGCGCCGCCGCAGGCGCTCGGCCTCGGCGGCGTCCTCCTCGGGCACCTGTCCGGGCAGCGACCGGGCCCGCTCCTGCCAGGCGCGCAGCCGGCGCAGCGTCGCGGCGACGGCCGGGCGCGCGGCCTCGGCGCGGAGCGCGGCCAGCTCGTCGGCGAGCCAGGCGGCGCCGGCCGCCGCCGCCGCGGCCGCCGCCGCCTCCGCGGCGCGCTCCGCGGCCCAGGATTCCGCGCGGAGAATCGCTCCGGCCAGGTCGGGCGCGAGCCGGAGGCCGGTGTTGCGCTCCAGGGCCCGCACGGCGACGACCGCCGCGGCGCAGGTTTCCCATCGCTCAGCGGCCATCTCCTCCGCGGCTTGCCGCGCGAGCGAGGCCAGCCTTGTCCGGGAGCTTTCCTCCACCCAGGTCTTGCGCAGGCGGAGGGCCTCGGCCCAGCGGGGGTCTCCGGCCAGGTCGCTCACCCCGAGCCGCTCCATGCGGTCCATCAGCTCGGCGCCCTCGGCCGACTTGCCGGAGGCGAGGAGATCCCGGGCCTTGCCGGCGTTGTCGCGGCCGAATTTCGCCCCGAGGCGGGTGAGCTCGGCCCGCGCGTTGGCGTCGCCGGGGTTCGCGGCGACGATCATGCGAAGCACCGAGAGGGCCCGGGCCTCGTCGCGCTCCCGGATTGCCTGACGGTAATCCCGGTAGAGCGGGTGGCTCTCGTCGATCGGCTTGCCGTACAGCAGCTCGACGGCGAGGATCTGCCCGTCATCCAGGGTGGGCGCCACCGGGAGGCTGTGGTCGCGGCAGAGGCGACGCCAGTCGTCGGCCTCGGCGAAGGAGATCCAGGCGCAGAGGTCGAGGAGCGACGGCTCGGTCTCGGCCGCCTCCAGGGCCGCCTGCTCGTTGCCGATGCGCAGCAGGGCGGCGCACTGCTCGAGGCGCTCGCGGGCCCGCCCGGTGAGCTCGGCCAGCTCCCCGGCGAGCACGCGTGCCTCAAGGTCCGGCGCGGGCAGGGTGAGCTGCGCGCGGATCCTGGCCTGGAGACGGTCGGGCAGCATCAGTCCCGGATCTCGGCCAGCGTCAGCACCGGCTCGCCCCTGAGGTTGACGGCGCGAAGGGTCCACGGCGCGCCGGCGCCGCGCGCGTCGCCTTCCCGCGCCCGACGCTGGCGCTCGGCGACCTCCGCCCGGGGCATGGCGGGTTCGGAGCCGGCCGCGAGGCGGAGCAGGGTGGTGTCGAGCTGGCTGGGAGGCGAGACCAGGGACGGGATGGCGCGGTCCGGAAAGGAGTTCCCGGCCGGGTAGATTCCCAGCCGCGCCCCGCTGACACGGACGGAGGCGAGGGCGGGCTCGATCCAGGGCGCCGCGCCCAGCGCCTGGGTCACGGGGTCGGCCGACAGCGCCGAGAGGGGGAGGCGCAGCGGCTCAAGGCTCGCGCCGGACGGGAGCAGGACGAGGCAAAGCCTGCGGCCGGCCGCGTTGACCAGCTCCAGGGCGCAGGGTGTCGCGAGGAAGGCCTCGGTCGGTCGGCTGGGCAGGTTGAGGCTCACGCTGTTGGCGCGCGTGCCGACGGTCAGGCTGAGGGAGGGGCGAGCGCCTCCCGCGACGGCCTCGCCCGCGTAGATGGAGCTCGCGCCCGGCTCGAGCGTCGCCTCGGCCATCCGGGGTCGGCGGGGATCGCGATGGGCGACATGCCGGAAGTCGACCAGGCGGATTCCGCCTCGGGCGACGGTGCCGGGGCCGCCGGCGAGGCCCTCGGAGAGGAAACGGCGAACCTCGTCGCCGGTTTCCGGACCAAGGTCGAAGTCAGCGGAGGATGGCAGGGCGGGTCCCGCGCTTGCGGTGACCCACCGCCCTCTCGCGATGAGGGTCGGGCGGATGTCGAGACTGGCCAAGAGCTTGGCGCGGTCGCGCACCTCGGCCAGGCCGTTCTTGGCGGCGTCATCCGGGATCCCGAGCTGCGCGCCGAGCGCGAGGACGGCGTCGGCTTCCGCGGCCAGGGCGCCGGCCCGGGCCGGGTCGGCGCCGGCGGACGGGGCGTCGAGCCGGGCGGCGAGGGAGCGGGAGGCCGATGCGGCAAGCCGGGAGCGGATGCGGGCAAGGGTGGGCTCGGCGTTCCTCTGGGCGAAGGCCGGGGCGGCGCGGTCCAGGTCAAGCCAGAGTCGCGCGGCCTGGGCGAGGTCGTCGCGCTGGATCAGCTCGGCGATCTCGGCAAGCGCGCGCTGGTCGCGGAGGAGGTTGCGCGCGGCCTCGATCTCGGCGGCGCTTGGCGTGCTCGGCGCCGGTGTCGCCGGCGCGGGCGCGACCGGCTGGGCCCGGCGGTCGAGGACAAGCCAGGCGGCCGCAAGGAGGACGACGAGGGTGGCGGCGACGATGCCGGCGAGGGCCAGCGGCGCCTTGGGAGGGGTGTGCTCCCCGGACGGCGTCGCCGACCTGGCCGTCCCGGCGCGGAGGCTCGGCGCCGGGGCGACGCCCAGGGATGCGCGGCGCGCGTCCGGGCCCTCGGGAGGGGGAAGGGATCGGGCCAACGCGAGCTCAATCTCCCCGCCCGAGGCCTGGCACCTCCACGCGAAGCCAGCCGAGCCGGTCACCGCGCTGTCGGTCGTGAACGCGGCGTCCCAGGCCCCCGGGCCGAGCAGGGCTCCGGATTCCGCGAGCAGGCGGAGCCACCCCGCGGCGTCGAGCGAGCCCGACAGGCTGCGCGCGACGGGCCCGCCACCCGCCACAAGCCAGGCGGCCTTGGCGCCGCTCGCGCAGGCCTCGCGCCATGCCGCGCAGGGGATGAGCGGCTCTCCGGGGCGCAGGTCGAGGCGCAAGGGGGGGAGGAAGGCGGGCTCGCCTTGCCAGGAGTCGAGCCAGCCGGTCCATCTCCGGGCGACGTCGGCGGGAGGGGGCAGGGCGGCGACCTCCTCCTCGGGGAAGGCGAGGTGATGCGCGATGCGGTTGTCGCGCATGGTGTGGTCGAGGCCCGCGGCCGCGAAGCGGGAGAGAACCCGCCAGCGCGCCCCCCCGGCCTCGATCGACCGGAGCGTGAAGGTCGCTCCGCCCGGACCGCCATGGGGCGTCCCGATGGACTCGAGCTGCTCGGCGAGTCGGGTCGGCATGGCCGCGTGCCGGGCCACCGTGACATAGCCCGAGCGTCCGGGCGCAAGGCCGCGGGGCGCGGAGGTGAAGACAAGGGCGAGCGGCATCTCAGGCGGTCTCGAGGATCTCGGGACAAGCCCGGTGGATCAGCCAGTAGATGGGCGCCTCGACGTGGCGGGGCTCGAGGCGCCGCGGGTCGGGCGCGATCCTGCCGCGGTTGGGCCCCTCGGAAATCACGACCGGGCTGTGCCCGAAGGAGGTGACGGCGAAGAAGCGCAGGTCCGCGGCGAGCGACTCTGCGCAGGCGACGAGGCCCGGGCAGGTCTCGGCCAGGAGGGCGCGCACGCGGCGCGAGTTGCGGTCGATGGCGCCGAGGTCAAGCCCCTGTCCGGCCACGCAGGGCTCCAGCGGCTCGGGGAGGAGGTGCGCCCACGCGTCCGACTTGCCGACGATGAAGGCGAGGGGCGTGCGGATGCGCTCCGCCGCGGGCAGCCCGAGGACGCGCTTCATGCGCGATTCCAGCTCGGCCAGGATGCTGTCCTGCTGGTCGACCCGCCCTGACAGGCTGAGCTGGGGGTCGGCCACGCCGACCAGCCGCTGCTTGAAGCGCGAGTTGGCGGTCGGGTCGAAGAGGAAGAGCAGGCCGGCGGAGGTCGCGACATGGAGGGCGCCGGGCGAGTCGTGGATGTCGATTCCCGGCTCGAAGTGCTCGCCCGCGTTGTCGTAGAAGATGAGCGAGCACTCGGCGCGGTCCCGGTCGGCTCGGGCGAGGTTGTAGATGAAGGGGCGGGGCAGGGAGACCATCCGGCCCAGGCGGGGCAGCCGCTCGTAGGTGGCGCCCTCGAGCGCCGTCTTGCCGAGCAGGGCCTGCTCGGGCGACTGGGCGGAGAAGAGGGTGTGCCGCATCTGGTTGAGCAGCAGGTTGCCCCCGGGGTCTCCGTCCTTGAACGCGACGCCGAAATCCCGCGGGAGACGCTCCTGGAGCACCTGGGTCGCGACCGCCAGGTAGTAGGATTTCCCAGCCGAGGGCGCCCCGATGAGGGACAGGATGCGGTGGGGCATCTCGAGGAAGCCGGGCGGAAGCTGCCGCCGGCAGTGCGGACAGGCCAGGTCGGTGCAGGCCAGCCCCATGGGGTCGAGGGCCTGGCCCTGGTCGTTGAACCGCGTCGGGTGGAAGCGCAGCCGGGCGTCGGCTCCGAGGACCGGGTCGCCGCGCAGGCTCTCGTGGACGGCGACGCTGAGGGCGTCGCCCGCCTCGAACCGCGTCCAGCAGACCGGGCAGATGTGTCGCCCTCGGTTCAGCTCGGCGACATGGCGCGTCGGCGGTTCGGCCCCGGACAGGACCGAGACGACCTGCGAGAGGCTGAACCCCACGGGGAGCCCGCGGGGGGCGCAGGCGAGGACGTTGCGCGGGCGGCCGAGCTCGGCCGCGCGGGTCACGACGTCAGCCCGGGGGGCCTCGGCGAGCAGCTCGCCGCTCTCGGCGTCGAAGAGGGTCCAGACGGAGGGATCGACCCCCGAGGTCCAGTCGTCCTCGCCGGGACCGGCCACCGCGAGCAGACCCTCGGCCTGGAGCGTGCAGAGGTCGCGGAGCTCGACGGGCTCGGTGAGGAGCGCCCCGTTCAGCAGGACGGGGCCTTCCCCGGGCTCCACCAGCAGGCGGCCGCCCTCCTCCCGGATCCTGGCCGCGAGGACGCCGCCCGCTCCCCGGAGGAGAACCGGCGGTCGGGCGGAGGCGGCCGGCTGCGTCCCAAGGCAGTCCAGGTGACGGACAAGGCCTCGGGTCTTGGGTGTTCCGGTCGCCATCGGAACTCATCTTCCTGTTGAAATCGCCGGATTTGTCATTTAGAAAAACACCATGGCTCAGCCTCTAGAGCATCCCGAGGACGAGCAGCTCACCGTCGAGAAGGCGAGGCAGGGCGACCTCGGCGCCTACGCCACGCTCGTTTCCCGCTACCAGGGCAGGATCTTCGCCAAGGTCTTCTCCCTCCTTCGCAACCGACAGGACGCCGAGGAGATCACCCAGGACACCTTCATCCGCGCCCACCGCGTGATCGCCAATTTCCGGGGCACGGCCTCGTTCTCCACCTGGATCCACCAAATCGCCACCAACCTCGCCCACAACCGCTACTGGTACTGGTGGCGGCGGAAGCGCGACCAGTCCTTCTCCCTCGACGCCGACCTGGGAGAGTCGGGCGCCACCCTGCACGACATCCTACCCGACGGGGCCCAGGGGCCCGGCAGCGAGGCCCAGCACAACGAGTTTGTCGCCCGGGTGGCCGAGTGCATGGTCCAGCTCAAGCCCGAGCACGCCCGCATCCTGACCCTCCGCAACGTCGAGAACAAGTCCTACGAGGAGATAGCCGAGGAGCTCGGCCTCTCCATCGGCACGGTCAAGAGCCGCATCAACCGGGCGCGCGAGTCGCTTCGCCAGCTCATGGGGGAGGAGTTCCGCCGATGAGCCCGCGCGACTTCGACCGGCAGGTCGGCGTCTACCTGGACGGCGAGGCCTCGCGCGCCCAGGTCCTGGCCATCCGACGCGCCCTCCGCCGGCAACCCGAGCTCAAGGGCCGCCTGGCCTCCCTCGTCCGGCTTCACCGGGCGCAGTCGGCCGTCCTCACCCGTCGGCCCGGCTCCTCGCTCTCGCTCATCCTCGCCCAGCTCCGCGCCTTCGCCGACCGGGCCGGGCGTTCGCTCGCCCATGCGTGCATCCTCGTGCTGGTCTGCGTCGAGCTCGACGTCGCCCTTCCCCGGGTCGACTCCCAGGCCTGGGTCAACGGCGGGCGCCCGGCGCCGGCCATGATGCCCGTCGCCGAGGTGATTGTCGCCGAGGTCATGGCCGTCGTCCCCGCTTCGGACGAGCCTGTCGCCGACCTCGCGCCCGAGGAGGCCGACATGGCCGAGCCGTCCGCCGCCGAGGGGTCCCTCGTGATGCCGGCCGGCGGGGTCATGCCCTCGGCCACGAGCTCGATGCCGGCGGACGCCGGCGACGGGGTCCTCGCGGAGGGCTGACAATCCGTCCTTGCCTCCGGTTTTCGCCGGAGTCTCCTTTCGCCGATGGAGGCAGCCCCAGCCAGGCCCGAGCGCGTCCTGCGCGGCATCGCCGCCGCCCCCGGCGTGGCGGTCGGCCCCGGCTATCTCCTGTTGAAGGGCCTGGCCAAGGTCCCCAAGTACGCGGTGGCCGACGCCGCGGCTGAGATCGCGCGGCTGGGCGCGGCGCTCGAGGAAACCCGCCGCCAGATCGGGGTCCTGCGCGACGAGGTCGCCCGCGCGATGGGTCCGGGCGAGGCGGCGATCTTCGACGCCCACCTGCTCGTCCTGGAGGACGCGGCGCTCATGGACGAGGTCGCGGCGCAGGTCCGCCGCCGGAAGGTCAATGTCGAGCACGTCTTCTCGCGCGTCGCCAACCGCTATATCCGCGACTTCGGCAGGATCGGCGACGATTACCTGCGCGAGCGCGCCACCGACATCCGCGATGTCACCGGCCGCATCCTCGACAACCTGATGGGCAATTCCCCCCGCGCGCGCCGCGCGGGCGAGCCGGCGGTCATCCTCGCGGCCGACCTGGCCCCGTCCGACGCGGCCGCCCTTCCCTCCGAGGAGGTCCTCGGCTTCGCCACCGAGGGAGGCAACCGCACCAGCCACTCGGCCATCATGGCCCGCGCCCTCGAGGTGCCGGCGGTCGTCGGGGTGAAGGGCCTCCTCAAGGCCGTCGCGCCCGGCGACCAGATCGTGGTGGATGGCGACGCGGGCGCGGTGGTGATCGCGCCCTCCCCGGCCACGCTCGAGCGGGCCAGGGTCGCCGCCGAGGAGCACGCCCGCCGACGCGCGGCGCTGCTCGCCGACGGCGGCGCCGCGGACAACGACGCCGCCGGGGCCCCGTTCGCCCTCCAGGCCAACATCGGCGGACCCGAGGATCTTCCGGACGCGCTGGCCATGCGCGCCTCGGGCGTCGGCCTCTACCGCACCGAGAATCTCTACCTTCGCCTCGACGGCTGGCCGGACGAGGCGGCCCAGTTCGCCGAGTACGCCGCCGTCGTCCGGGCGGCGCAGGGCAGCCCCGTCACCTTCCGCACGCTCGACATCGGGGGCGACAAGCAGCTCGGCGAGGCCCAGGTCGAGGCCAACCCCTTCATGGGTTTCCGCGCCCTCCGCCTCTGCCTCGAGCGACCCGAGGTCTTCCGTCCCCAGCTGCGGGCCATCCTGCGGGCCGCCGCGCTCGGCCCGGTCTCGGTCATGTTCCCGATGGTCTCGGGCGTCGAGGAGCTGCGGCGCGCCAAGGCCGCGCTCGCGGCGGAGGCCGCCGCGCTGGCCGCCTCGGGCGAGGCCCCGGCCGCGCTCCCGCGCGTGGGCGCGATGATCGAGATTCCCTCCGCCTCGGTGGTGGCCGACGCCATCGCGGCGGAGTGCGACTTCCTCAGCGTTGGCACCAACGACCTCGTCCAGTACCTCCTCGCCGTCGACCGCGGCAACGACCGCGTGGCCAGCCTCTACGACCCCTGCCATCCCGCGGTCATCCTGACGCTCCGCCATGTCTTCGCCGCCGCGGCCAACCGCGGCATTCCCTGCGGCGTCTGCGGCGAGCTCGCGGGCGACCCCGGCTGGGCCGCCCTGCTGCTGGGCCTCGGCGCCGACTCGCTGTCGATGTCGGCTCCCGCCATCCCCGAGGTGCGCTATGTCCTTCGCCGGACCGATCGCCAGGGCAGGGAATCGCTCGCCGGAGCCGTCCTGGCCTCCGCCGACCCGGCCGCGACCGCCGCCCTGATCCGCGATTTCGCCGCCGCCCGGCTCCGCGCCCGCGCCTGACATGCCCGCGCCCCGCCCGAACCCCCACGTCGCCGCGCTGCGCGCCTACCTGCCGGGCGAGCAGCCCCGGGGCGACGGCTGGGTGAAGCTCAACACCAACGAGCATCCCTTCCCGCCGAGCCCGCGGGCCGTCGACGCCGCCCGGGCGCTCCTGGCCGAGGGCGCCGCCCGCCTGAGGCTCTATCCCCCGCCCGACGCGGCGCCGTTGCGCGAGGCGGCGGCGCGCCTGCACGGCCATCCGGCGGCCGACATCGTCGCCGGGAACGGCTCCGACGACCTGCTCAACCTGCTCATCCGCGCCTACGCCGGACCCGGACGGCCCGTCGGCATGGTCGACCCCAGCTACTCGCTCTATCCCGTTCTCGCCGGCGCCCAGGATGCGCCGGTGATCCGCGTTCCCTTCCCCCCGGAAGGTCGGCTCGCTCCCGACGCGTTGGCCGGCTGCGGGGCGGCGGTCTTTTTCCTCACCAATCCCAACGCCCCGCTCGGGCACGCCTTCCCGCCCTCGGAGGTGGAGGCGGCGGCCGGGCGGTTTCCGGGACTGATCGTGGTGGACGAGGCCTACGGCGTCTTCGCGGACGCCGATTGCGCCCGGTTGCCGTCTCGCCTGCCCAATGTCGTGGTCACCCGCACGCTGTCGAAGTCCCACGCCCTCGCCGGGCTGCGCGCCGGTTACGCCCTGTGCCCTCCGGGCGTCGCCGAGGTGCTGCACCGCGTGCGCGACAGCTACAACCTCGACGCGCTCGCCCAGGCCGCCGCCGCCGCCGCGCTCGACGACCGCGAGTGGCTGGCCGAGGCCACGGCGCGCGTCCGCGCCGGACGAGCCCGGCTGGCCGACGGGCTCGGGGCCCTCGGCTGGAGGGTGCGTCCGTCCCAGGCCAACTTCGTCCTCGCCGATCCCGCCCGTCGCGGCATGCCCGCCTCGCCCGACGCCGCCGAGTCCGCCTTCGCCTTCCTTCGCTCGCGGCGGATCCTTGTCCGCCGATTCCCCGGCCATCCGCTGACCGCCGCCGGCCTGCGCATCTCGGTCGGCAATCCCGCGGAGACGGAGGCTTTCCTGGCCGCCGCGGCCGACTGGACGGCAGGGCGGGGTTGACTTCCGCGCGTCCGGCGGGATGAATCCCGACATGGGCTCGGCCGCCAGAACCAGCACCGTCCGCCGGGAAACCGCCGAGACGCGCATCACCCTCACCGTCGACCTCGACGGCACCGGCCGCGCGCAGGTCGACACCGGCGTGGCCTTCCTCGACCACATGCTCACCCTCCTCGCGAAGCACGGCGGACTCGACCTCGCGGTCGAGGCCCGCGGCGACGTGGCCGTCGACTACCACCACACCGTGGAGGACACGGGCATCGTCCTCGGCCAGGCCATCCGCGAGGCGCTCGGCGACAAGGCCGGCATCCGGCGCTACGGCTTCTTCATCCTGCCCATGGACGAGGCCCTGGCGCGCGTCGCCGTGGACCTCTCCAACCGCCCGATGCTCGTCTACCAGGCCGAGGTCGCCAACTACATGGTGCGCGACTTCAACATCGCCCTCGTCCGGGAGTTCTTCCAGGGCCTGGCCAACGCGCTCGCCTGCAACCTCCACATGCGCCTCGAGTACGGCGACGAGCCCCATCACGTGGCCGAGGCGATGTTCAAGGCCTTCGCCCGGGCCCTCCGCATGGCGGTCGAGGTCGATCCGAGGGAGGGCGGCGCCATCCCGAGCACCAAGGGAAAGCTGTGACCGACGCGGCGTCCGGCCCCTCGGTCGCCGTGGTGGATTACGGCGGCGGCAACCTGCGCAGCGTCCGCCGCGCCCTCGAGGCCGCCGGCGCGCGCGCGCGCCTGGCCGCGACGCCCGCCGAGGCGGAGGGAGCCGACGCGCTGGTCTTCCCCGGCCAGGGCGCCATCGGCGACTGCATGGATTGCCTGACCCGCTCGGATCTCGGGGGGTTCATCCGCGAGTGGGTCGCCGCCGACCGCCCCTTCCTGGGGATCTGCCTCGGTCTCCAGGCCCTGTTCGAGCGTTCCGAGGAGGGCGGGCGGGCCGGGCTGGGGCTTTTTCCCGGCCAGGTTCTCCGCTTCCCGACCCAGCCCGGTCTCCGCGTGCCGCACATGGGTTGGAACGAGGCCGTGTTCGCCGCTGGCGCCGGCCTCACCGAGGGTCTCCGGGCGGAGGGCGAGCCCTTCTACTTCGTGCACAGCTACCGGTTGGTCGAGACGGACCCCTCGCTCGTCTGGTGCACGACCGACTACGCCGGCCCCTTTGTCAGCGGCGTGCGCCGGGGCAGGGTCCTGGCCGTGCAGTTCCACCCGGAGAAAAGTCAGGCCAAAGGCTTGCAACTCTACCGCAATTTCCTGACCTTGGCCTCCCGCTGAGGCCGCTTCGGCTCGGCGAAAACCCCCGCCCTCGCCATGCCCGAAAAGCCCGCCATCCTCAAGCTGGACGACAAGGAGCACGTCCTCCCCGTCCTTGTCGGCTCGGAGGGCGAGCGCGCCGTCGACGTCCGCGCCCTGCGCGACACCACCGGCCACGTCACCTTTGACGACGGCTACGCCAACACCGGCGCCTGCGAGTCCAAGGTCACCTTCATCGACGGCGAGCAGGGCGTCCTTCGCTACCGCGGCTACTCGATCGAGGACCTCGCCCAGCGCTCCACCTTCATCGAGACGGCCTACCTTCTCATCTACGGCGAGCTTCCCACCTCCGCCCAGCTGGGCGCCTTCAAGGCCCGCATCCTCGACAACGCCCAGGTCCACGAGGGCCTGCGCATCGCGCTCAGCGGCTTTCCCGCCACCGCCCACCCGATGGCGGTGCTCTCCGCCACGCTCAACACGCTCGGCTGCTACTATCCCGAGCTCGGCACCAACGAGCGCGCCCGCGACCTCGCCCAGCTCGACGAGGCGGCCGCCGTCCTCATCTCGAAGGTGCGATCCCTCGCGGCCCTCGCCCACCGGGCCAAGGAGGGGGAGCCGCCCGTCTATCCCCGTCCGGGCCTGGATTACTGCGGCAACTTCCTCCACCTGATGTTCTCCCAGCCCAACGCGGACTGCGAGATTCACCCGGAGGTGGCCAGGGCGCTCGACCTCATCCTGCTGCTCCACGCCGACCACGAGCAGAACTGCTCGACCTCCACCGTGCGCATGGTCGCCTCCGGAGGCGCCAACCTCTTCGCCTCCGTCTCCGCCGGCGTCTGCGCCCTCTGGGGCCCGCTCCACGGCGGCGCCAACCAGGCGGTGATCGAGATGCTCGAGGAGATCCACCGCTCGGGCGACGACGGCTCGCGCTTCATCGCCGCGGCCAAGGACAAGGCGAGCGGCGTCCGGCTGATGGGCTTCGGCCACCGCGTTTACAAGAACTACGACCCGCGGGCCAAGATCATCAAGGCGCAGTGCGACCGGGTCCTGCAGGTGCTCGGCCGGAAGGACCCGCTGCTCGACATCGCGATGCGGCTCGAGGACGCGGCGCTGAACGACCCCTACTTCAGGCAGCGCAACCTCTACCCGAACGTCGACTTCTACTCCGGCATCATCCTCAAGGCCATCGGCATCCCCGCCGAGATGTTCACCGTCATCTTCGCCATCGG
>JAURJZ010000018.1 GCA_030831965.1 Verrucomicrobiota bacterium | reverse complement strand
CGCATGAGGACCCTGCCCCGGCTCCTGATCCTCCTGGGAGGGCTCCTGCCGGCGTTCCTCCCCGGGCAGGACACCCAGAGGCTCCTCGCCTCCTGCAATGTCGAGTGGTCCTCGCCCTCCGAGGGTCCGGAGGGAGGCATGCCGCTGCCGGGCATGTCCGGCGCCGGGGCGAACGCCTGGTTTTCCCAGGGCGAGTTGGGCCTCTACCTCGCCCACAACGGCGCCTATGACGCCGACGAGGTCCTGCGGAAGCTCGGCGCCCTCCGCATCCGGGTCGACGGCGTGGATCTGGCCAAGCCCGCCAAATTCTCCCAGCTGCTCCGGCTTTCCGACGGCACGCTCATCATCAAGGCGACCTCGGCCGACGGGGTCGAGGTCGAGCACCGACTGTGGTTCGGGGGGGAGACGCTGGTGATCGAGACCCGCTGCTCGCGTCCGGCGGCCGTGGAGGTCGCCTTCGGCAGCTGGAGGGCGAACCCCATGGTGCGGGGCGACGACCAGGTCGAGCTGGCCGAAGGGTCGCTGCTCTACACCCACCGCAACACCCAAGCCAAGCGGACCCGCCACCTGGCGGCGGAACAGGGCATGGACCCCTCCAAGGTCGACTCGCCCGCGGCCGACCGCGTCTTCGGCTGCGCCATCGTTGGCCGGGCCGGCCTGGCCTGGCGTCGCCCGGTCGAGGCCCGGGGCGCCCGCTGGCAAGGCCACGAGTGGGTCGCCTCCTCGCCCGTCGCGCGCGAGCATCTGGTCGCCGTGACCCTCGGCGCGGCCCGCAGGCTGGATCCCAGTCTCCTCGTCAGCCGGTCGCGCACCGTCGCCGACCCCGAGGTCACCTCCTCCATCCGGCGGACCGCCGAGCAGCGCTGGGAGGAATTCTGGTCCCGGTCCTTTGTGTTCACCCAACCCAAGGCCGGGCCCGACGACCCCCGCTTCCAGGTCGGGCGCAACTACGCGCTCCGCCGGTTCATGGAGGCTTGCAACCAGCGGGGCGAGCTTCCGCTCCGACCCAATGGCGGAATCTACACCGTTGACGCCGCGGGCGCGCCCTTCCCCGCCGGTCTCGACCAGCCCTCGCTGGGGAAACCGGCCCCGCGCGATCCCGACGCGCGGCGCGGCGGGCAGTCCTTTGTCGGCCAATCGCTCCGCTGGACCGGCTGGGCGGCCGGTCCCGACGGCGACTCCGACCTTCGGGAGCCCCTGCTCCGCTTCTACCGCGACCGGCTGCCCATCGCCCAGGCGCGGGCGAAGTCGCTCCGCGCCGAGGGCGCCGTCTTCACCGAGCGGATGTCCCTCGCCGGGCTCACCGACGGCGGCGCGACAAGCGAGGGCCTGTCGCGGCAGCCGCAGCTGGTCCACCATTTCAGCTCGGGGCTCGAGCATGCCTGGATGGCGGTGCGGGCGCGGCAGCTCGACGGCAGGGAGCTCAAGGCGGACCTGCCCTGGATCCTGGGCCAGGTGCGTTTTCTCGAGACCTTCCAGCCTCCCGGTCCCTCGAGGCCCACGTCCGCGCGGCAGGGCGAGAGGGATCCCGAGCGGCTGGTGCTCGCCAATGGCAACGCCCTGGAGGCGGTCTCGGGCGCGACCAACCCGGCCCAGCTGGTCGCCGCCCTCCACGCGCTCGTGCCGGCCCTGATCGCATCGGATGAGGTGTCCGAGAAGGACAAGGCGTCCCTGCGCGCGCTCCAACCCAGGCTGCCCCTGATTCCCCGGCTTCAGCGCGGCGACAAGGCCGTCCTCGCCATGGCCGACCGCTGGGCACGCCAGCACGCCCCCGAGGAGACGCCCGAGCTCCACGCCCTCTGGCCCTACCGATTGGTCGGCCGCAGCCTGCCCGAGACGGAGGAGCTGGCGCTGGCGACCTGGGAAAGGGCCGGCCTCGCCTGGGATGGCCGGACGGAGCGTCCCGAACGGCGCTCGGATTTCTCCGGCAGCGCGTCGCTCGCCTACGCCGCCTCGCTCGGCCTGGCCGAGGAGTGCGCCCGGCGCGCCCTGGCCAAGCTCGCCGACGCCTCGTCTCCCGCCCGATTCAAGGGCTTCGCGGGCCCGGGTCGGGAATGGATTCCCGACCTGACCTGGTCCGGCAGCGGGAGGGCGGGAATCCAGGAGATGCTGATGGATTGGGAACCGGGGGCGGAGGGTCGCATCCTCCTGCTGCCCGCCTGGCCCAAGGACTGGGATGTCACCTTCCGTTTGCGCGCCCCGGGCAACACGCGCGTCACCTGCGTGGTGGAGTCGGGGAAGATCGAGCGGCTCATCGTCGACCCCCCGGGCCGGATCGAGCAGGTCGTCGCCGGTCCCGGCTGGCAGCTTCCGGAGACGCGGCGCTAGATCCGGTCCCAGCGCTCCAGGTTGCAGGTGAAGCCTCCCAGGTCGACCGGCTCGGACGAGACCAGGCGCAGCCGGGCGTCGGGCTTCTCCAGCCTCACGGGATTGACCAGCACCAGCCGGCCTCCCGGCCGAAGCACGTCGGCCGAGACGGCGAGGAGATCGCGGTAGAGCCCGGCGAGGTCGTCGATCCGCACGCGGCGGCCCATCGGCGGGTTGGAGATGACCAGCGTCACGCCGCCGCGGACCAGCCCCGGGACGCGCTCGTGGTGTCGGAAATCCGCCGCGACGAAGGCGGAGCGCGGTCCGGCCAGCTTGGCCGCCGCGAAGTTGCGTCGCGCCACCTCGACCGCCCGGGCGTCGAGATCGGTGCCGATCACCGTGTCGACGCCGCCGAGGCGCGCGCGCTCGACCAGCTCCTGGGCGGAGCCGCAGAAGGGATCCCAGGCGACCTCGCCCGCGAAGGGACCCGCCAACCGGGCCAGCGCCGCCGCCAGGGGCGGATGGGAGGCGGCGGGGACGTCGCCGAGACGGTGGGCGAAGCGCGGGTCGGGGACGAGGCGAGGGCGCAGCTCGACCCTCGCGCCGCCGTCGATGGGCAGGATATCGGCCGACCATGGCGCCTCGCGCGCGTCGTTGAGGAAGGAGGGGTTGAGCCGGTAGGCCTCCGAGGCGATGGCCTGGAGCAGCTCGGCGTCGCCCAGCGAGGGGTCGAGGTCGATCCGGTACCTGGGCACGCCCTCGCCGAAGGCGTCGAGCAGCGCCCGGCAGCGCGGCGAGGCGATCGCCTGCGCCAGGGGAACAATGGCCGCGCTCTCGCTGCGGGCCCGGACCTCGCCGAGGGGGAACGCGAGGTCCGACCAGAGCCGCACAGCGAGCAGGTCGGCGAAGGCGACCGGGCCGGAGGGCGAGGCCTCGACCCAGCCCTCGCCCCGTCCCGACACGGACATGCGGTCGCGAAGGGTCTCGGCGATCTCCTCCGCCAGAAGCCGCTCGAGCCCCGCCCGGCAGCGGAAACGCACGCGCTGGCCGGCCGGCTCGCGCAGGACGCCGTCGAGCCTGACGTGCCCGAGCCCGACGCTCCTGGCCGCGCGGGCGCGAAGGGAAGACTCCGGCAAAGGCAGGGAGCGGGCGAGCGGGGATTCCAGCGTCGCCTGGCCGCCCACCTTGCGCAGCGCCTCGGCCAGGGCCTTGCGCTCCCGCTCCCCCTCGGCCGACCCAAGGCGCCCCAGAAGCCCCTCCTCGGCGGCGCGATCGTCGCCAAGCTTGGGAAGGGCGGCCGCGGCGTAGCGGCGGATCTTTTCCGAAGGGTCGGCAAGCAGGCCGCGGATCCAGGCCCGGGCCTCGGCCTTCTGCTCCTCGGTCCCCCGCTCGGCGAAGGCGACGCCAACCGCCCTCACGACGGCCGCGCGGCGCGAGCGCTCCGGCTCGGCCAGCTTGGCCAGGCCCGCGACATCCTCCGCCCAGAGCAGGGAGCAATCCTTCGAGCGCAGGCGTCGGTAAAGCTCGTTGTCGGCCTTCATGCCCGACAGTCAGCCCCGACCTTGGGCCGAGGGGAAGGATGAACGTCGGGCCCTTGGTCGGACGACCCGACGGGGGCCGGACGCGAGCGACTCCCCTAAGGCCGGCTCGCCGCTCGCGGATTGACCCGCGCGGCCTCCGGCGGCAGGCTGATTCCACCCCGCCCACCCATGCGCTTCCTTCCCCTTTTCGCCTTGGCCCTGGCGGCCTGCTGTCCCGACAACGCCCTGCCGCCGTTCAGCGCCGCCGACGTCGTCGCCTGGGCCAAGCTCGAATCCTCCTTGGGCGCCAAGGACCCCCCCGCCTACGGCAAGGCCGACGGCAAGGCCGTGCTTGGGAACCGCGTCATGGCGCTCAACGGCGAGGAGCTTCACCGCTTCGTCAAGGCCCACGGCTACGGCGGCCATGGCCGTCCGCTCCGCATGCGCAGGGCCGGACCCGGCACACTGGACGTGGAGGTCGAGATCCGCGGGAAGGACGGCGCAAGGATGATCCTTGTCCTCAGGTCGGACGGCGGCCCCCAGGGCGAAGGCTGAGGACGTCGCCACTGGTGGTCGGGGCGAGAGGATTCGAACCTCCGACCTCTTGTACCCGAAACAAGCGCGCTAGCCAGACTGCGCTACGCCCCGAACCAGTGGAAGTCGACACTACGCGACGACCACCGCCGCCTAGCAAGGAAAATTGGGCCGCCCGGGCCATCATTGGCCTTTAACGCCGACGGGCGCGGGCTAGTGTCGACCCATGCCCGAGCCCGCTTCCAGCCTCATCCAAGTCCGCCTGAGCCAGGCAAGCCAGCTCTTCAACTCCATGGATCCCTCGCCCTTTCACGAGAGGGACCTGGACCGCGACGCCGAGCAGTTCATCGTGGGCTGGGCGCGCGAGGTGCCGACCCACCATGCGCTCGGCGTCCGGGTCACCCTCAGGGAGTGCCATGACCCCGCCACCATCGGGCTCATCCGGGACTCGATCCACCATTATTTCCGCAACCGCGCGGTCCAGCTCGACCGCGACCTGAAGGTCCTCCTCTCGGAGGGCCGCACCAGCCTGGTCATCGGCCTGGGATTCCTCGCGGCCACCCTCGCCCTCAGCCGGTTCCTGCCGCCCGAGACCGCCTGGGCGAGCTACGTGCGGGAGGGGTTGCAGATCTGCGGCTGGGTCGGGATGTGGCGCCCCATCGAGATCCACCTCTACCGCTGGTGGCCCATCCGTCGGGAAGCCGAGCTGCACCGCCGCATCGCGGGGGCGAGCGTGGAGGTCGTGGTCCAACCCTGACTCACCTCGCAACCGTGCCGAAGCCGACGGGCCGGAACACGGCCTCGGGGTCGAAGAAGGGGACGTACCCATGCGGCGCGCTCTGCGTCCGGATGAGCTCCTGCACATCCGGAGGACAGGGCCCGACCTGAAAGACCGGGGGGATGCCCCCCGGGGGGATCTGCCCTCCCTTGCGGTGCCATCCGGCGCCCTTCCAATCGACGAAGAGGCCGCAGGCGTAGATGCCGCCCGACTCGCCGAGGATGATGGTCAGGTCGACGGTCTCCCCCTTGCGCAGGCTGAACCAGTCCCCCCAGATGTTGTCGCCGTTGAAGGTCTTGACGTTGCCCTTCAGCGAACCCGGGATCGGCTCCGTGGATTGGCTCCAGTTGGTGTAGTACTTGGACGGCGGGGCATGGTGCGTGTAGCGGCGGCTGCCATCGAAGACGACCTTGCCGTTGACGAGCACGACGATGACGTTGTCGCAGCCGCCGACGAAGCGGAACTGGTCCGAGAAGGGCGCGGCCGCCTTGCCCCGGTAGACCGCCAGCCAGTGGACGGGGCGAACCTCCTTCTCGACGCCGAAGGCCTTCGGGGCCTCGGAGGCGCTCATGTAGGGATGGACGAAGGTCGACGACACCAGGGTCGTGTCGGCCTTGAAATACTTGGCCAGGGCGCGGTTGGCGTCGCCCTTCATGCGGATGACCGACTCGATCGCCTCGAGGTACTCGACCATGGCCTCGGCGCTGTAACCGTAGTCCCGGGGGACCCCGGGATGGGAGATGGGCTTGCCCTTGCGGTCCAGCTTGATGTCCCAGAACTCGCCAAGCAACCCGCCGGTCGCCGCCTTGCTGCCGAAGACCGAGACGAAATTGCG
>JAURJZ010000017.1 GCA_030831965.1 Verrucomicrobiota bacterium | reverse complement strand
TAGGCCCAGGCGTACTGGCCGAAGGCGCGGTTGATGAAGGCGAACTTCTCGTAC
The DNA here is from genome assembly GCA_030831965.1 of Verrucomicrobiota bacterium. Lineage (GTDB taxonomy): Bacteria > Verrucomicrobiota > Verrucomicrobiia > Opitutales > UBA953 > UBA8828. Next base: position 16,370 of record JAURJZ010000017.1, on the reverse strand, counting down.
GCGTTGCCGGAGTAGGCCGCGATGAAGAACTCGGTGGCGTAGGCGTAGCCGACCATCGTGCCCGTAGCCAGGATGATCTTGCACATGTTGTCGATGTGGTACTGGTTGATCACGTCGTGCAGGCGGTAGATCGCGCGCAGCGGGAGCATCAGGGTGAGCACCATGGCGAAGCCGGAGAAGATGGCGCCGGCGACGAAGTACGGGGGGAAGATGGTGGTGTGCCAGCCGGGGACGATGGACACCGCGAAGTCGAACGACACGATGGTGTGCACCGAGAGCACGAGGGGGGTGGAGAGGCCGGCGAGGAGCAGGTAGGCCATCTCGAAGTTGCTCCACTGGCGGTTGCCGCCGCGCCAGCCCATGGCGAGGAAGCCGTAGAAGGCCTTGCGCCAGAGGGTGGTGGCGCGGTCGCGGATGGTGGCGAGGTCGGGGACCATCCCCATGTACCAGAAGAGGGTGGAGACGGTGAAGTAGGTGGAGACCGCGAAGACGTCCCACTCGAGGGGCGAGCGGAACTGGGGCCAGATGGCGTTCTGGTTGGGGATGGGGAAGAGCCACCAGGCGAACCAGACGCGGCCGACGTGGAAGAGCGGGAAGATGCCGGCGCACATGACCGCGAAGATGGTCATGGCCTCGGCGGCGCGGTTGATGGAGGTGCGCCACTTCTGCCGGAGCAGGCAGAGGATGGCGGAGATGAGGGTGCCGGCGTGGCCGATGCCGACCCAGAAGACGAAGTTGACGATGGCCCAGCCCCAGCCGACGGGCGAGCGGAGGCCCCAGGTGCCGGTGCCGGTGGAGACCAGGTAGAGCAGGCCGACGCCGGTGAACGAGGCGAGGAGGAGGGCGACGACGAAGGTCACCTTCCACCACCGCGGGGTGGGCTCCTCGACGATGCCGCAGACCTTGTCGGTGATCCAGTGGAAGGAGCGATGGTTGAGGACGAGCTCGGGGCGGGGGAGCTCGGCCGGGCGCACGCGCGAGAGGACCTCGGGGGCGTCGGCGGATTCGGGGCGATGGGCCATGGACGGGGGCGGCGGGGGCGTGGGAAGGACGGGGATCAGCGGCCCTTGGCCCCGGCGGGGGCGGGGTGGGCGCCCTCGCGACCGGCCATCTCGGCGCGGCTGAGCGGGAGGAGGGCGGCGCCGGGCATGCGCGGGTTGGGGTTGCGCAGCTTGGCGAGGAAGGTCGTGCGCGGGCGGGTGTTGAGGTAGGAGAGGGCGCCGTAGGTGCGGGGCGAGGCCTTGGCCTTGCTGACGCGGGAGGCGGGGTCGGAGATGTCGCCGAACTCGATGGCGCCGGCGGGGCAGGCCTGCTGGCAGGCGACCTGGAGGGCGCCGTCGCGCACCTTGGTGTCATCCGAGGCGCCGGCGCGGACCTTGGCCTGGATCTTGGCCTCCTGGATGCGCTGGACGCAGTAGGTGCACTTCTCCATCACGCCGCGCATCCGGACGGAGACGTCGGGGTTCTTCTGGAGCTTGAGCGGCTCGGCCATGCCCTTGGGGCCGAGCGGACCCTCGTAGAGGCGGCCGATCTGGCGGTCGTTGTAGTCGAGGAAGTTGAAGCGCCGGACCTTGTAGGGGCAGTTGTTGGCGCAGTAGCGGGTGCCGATGCACCGGTTGTAGGCCATGGTGTTGAGGCCCTCCTCGTCGTGCACGGTGGCGTTGGCCGGGCAGACGGACTCGCAGGGCGCGGTCTCGCAGTGCTGGCAGGCCATGCCCTGGAAGGTGACCTGGGGATTCTCGGGGATGTCCATCCCGGCGGACTCGCGGCCGTCGAAGAAGTAGCGGTCGAGGCGGATCCAGCGCATGTCGCGGCCCTTGAGGACCTGGCTGCGGCCGACGACGGGGATGTTGTTCTCGGCCTGGCAGGCGGTGACGCAGGCGTTGCAGCCGGTGCAGGTGCTGAGGTCGATGGACATGCCCCACTGCTGCGGGAGCGGGGTCTTGTCGCCGGCGTCGCGCCAGACGGGGACGTTGGGCGGCACGCCGTGGTCGGGGTGCTCGTAGGCGGAGTTGCCTCGGGGCGTGGTGAGGGCGAGCGCGGCAGGGCCCATGCGCTGCTCGGTGCCCGGAGGGTAGGCGAGGGGGACGTGGCCGTCGAGGCCGAGGCGGGCGGCGAAGCGGGGGTTCTTGGCGAACTCCTCGGCGTTGCCCTCGCGGATGATGTCGCGCCCCTCCATCGACCAGTGGGACTGGGTGTTGGCGACGACGGCGGTGCGGCCGGTGAGCTCGATGCGGGCGCCGGCGGCGCCCTCGGGCGCGGCGGCGGCGGCGAGGGGGTAGGCGTCGAACCCGGCGCCGACGATGCGGTTCTCGTTGAGGCGCTCGGAGACGCGGGCGCCGGCGCGGCCGACGGCGCGGCGGCCGAGGCCGGCCTGGAGGCCGACGGTCCAGCGGGCGAGGCCGGGGAGGATGAGCGCGGGGCCCTCGACGGCGCGGCCGTGGAGGGTGACGCGGACGACGTGGCAGGTCAGCTTGCCGTCGACGAGCTGGTTGATGTTCCGGTTGAGGGCGCCGAGCTCGTTGATGAGCATCGGGGCGGGCTCGATGGCGAGCTCCTTGGCGAGGGCGGGGCTGACAAGGACGACGTTCTCCCAGCAGGTCTTGGCCATCGGGTCGGGCTGCTCGAGCAACCAGGCGTTGTTGGCGTAGGCGCCGTCGCCGGCGTGGGCGCTGGGCACGAGGCGGACCTCGAGGCTGGCGCGGGAGACGGCGGGCGGCTGGGCGACGGGACGGTCGGCCGCGGCGGGGACGGGCTCGGCGGGGAAGGCGGTGCCGGGCAGGACGCCCTCGGCGAGCCAGGCGTCGAAGGCGGCCTGGGTGGGCTCCTTGCCGGTGGCGCGGGCGATGCCGTCGAAGGTCTCGCGGACGAGGTCGCGCGCGTCCTTGCCGGCGCCGGCGAGGAGGGCGAGGACCTCGAGCTCGGAGAGGCCGTCGTAGAGCGGCGCGATCATGGGCTGGACGGGCACGTAGGTGCCGTCGAGCGCCCGGCCGTCGCCCCAGGACTCGAGGTAGTGGGCGGCGGCGACGACGAGGCCGCCCTTGGAGCGGGCGAGGGCGGACGTCTCGTCGAACTCCGGACCGTGGAGGCCGAGGCGGACGACGCGCTTGGCGGAGGCGACGGCGGCGGCGAAGCCGCTGTCGGCGGGGGCGTCGAAGGCGGGGTTGCCGCCGAGGATGACGAGGGTGGAGGGCTTGGCCGCGGCGAGGGCGGCGAGGGAGGCGGGTCGGTCGGCGTCGGTGCGGACCAGGTCGAGCGTCTTGCCGTAGGCGCCGAGCTCCTGGTTGAGGGCGTGGACGATGGCGTGGGCGGCGGCGGGCAGGTGGGCGCCGGCGACGACGAGGGACTTGCCGCGGTGGGCGACGAGGTCGGCGGCGCACTCGCGGACCCAGGCGGGGTCGACCTCGAGCTTGGGCAGGGGCGCGCCGGAAGGGGCGCCGGACTGGCGGCGGACCTCGTCGAGGAGGGCGGCGGCGAGCGCGGGGATGTGGGCGGTGGCGAGCGGCAGGCGGTGGTCGGCGGCGGCGCCGGTCAGGGTGAAGAGCGACTCCGCGACATAGAGGCGGACCATGGCCTTGGCCTGCTCGGGGGTGTCGGCGCGGCGGGCGGCGGCGTAGGCGCGCGTGGCCTCGACCTGGGCGTCGCCCGAGCCGAGGAAGTCGGCGTCGAGGCTGAGCACGCGGCGGGCGGCGGCGAAGTTGGGCAGGAGACGGGAGCCGGGGGCGACGGCGCGGTCGCCGGCGGCCTGGTCGAAGGGCGTGTGCTCGACCCAGACGACCTGCGGGAATCGGGCCTTGAGGGCGGCGACGAGGCGGCGACGGGTGGGCGAGGCGGAGGGGCGGGCGAGGAAGGCGAGCCCGGCGCCGGAGACGGCCTCGAGGGACTTGCCGAGGGCGAGGAGCTCCTCGCGGACGCGGGCGGGGGAGAGGCTGGCGCCGTCGAACCCGATGGAGAACGTCGCGCGGTCGGGATCGTAGAGGTCGAGCACGCTCGCCTGGGCGAGCTTGGAGGAGGCGGTGCCGGAGGCGGGGTGGCTGGGGTTGCCCTCGAGCTTGGTCGGGCGGCGGCCATGCGTCTCGACGAGGACGGGCTGGTGGGCGAGCTCGCCGGGGAAGGAGGTGGCGAAGAAGGTCGGGATGCCGGGGATGGTCATCTCCGGCGTGCGGGCGTAGGGCAGCGTGTGGTGGCGGGGCTCGCGGCAGCCGGCGAGGCCGAGGCCGGCGAGGCCGAAGGAGGCGCCCATCAGGCGGAGGAAGCCGCGGCGGTCGACGCCGTCGAGGGACGAGGCGCCGTCGAGGAACTCGCGCTCGGCGCGGGTGCGGAACTCAGGGGACTTGTTGCGCTCCTCGAGGCTGCGCCAGGGAGCGGGCTCGCCGGGCTTGGGCTCGGGGTGGACGAAGACGCGCTTGCTCATCGGAGAGGGTGGTGAGGGGAATCAGCGGTGGCAGCCCGAGCAGCTCTGGGGCGGGAGGACCTTCCAGTCGTGGACGAACTTGCGGCCCTGCTCGAGCTGGGCCTCGGGGGTGGGCGCCTTCCAGGCGAGGTCGGTCACCTTGTCGACGGGGCGGATGGCCTTCTCGGGATGGCGGTGGCAGTCGAGGCAGAAGGACATGCTGAGGGACTTCTGCTGGCCGACGACCTCCATCTGGTCGACGCGGCCGTGGCACTCGACGCAGCTGATGCCGCGGCTGACGTGCACGCTGTGGGGGAAGTAGACGTAGTCGGGCACCTTGTGCACCTTGACCCAGCGGATGGGCTCGCCGGTCGCGATGCTGTCGCGCACGGGCGCGAGCGCGGGGGAGTCCTTCTTGACCACGCTGTGGCAGTTCCAGCAGGTGCCGGTGGCGGGGACGTTGGAATGGGGGGACTTCTCGACGTTGGTGTGGCAGTAGCGGCAGTCGATGCCGAGGACGCCGGCGTGGAAGCCGTGGTCGAAGGCGACGGGCTGGTCGGGCGTGTATCCGACGTTCAGATACTCGTTGGTGGCGTACTCGTTGATGGCGGCGACGAGGAGGGCGCCGCTCAGGCCCAGGAAGACGAGAACCTTGGCGGGGGCGGCGTTGGACCACCGGGGGAAGGGATTGCCCCGGCGGGAAGGCTGGTTGAGGAATTGGAGGAGGCGGCGCATCGGGCGTCGTTCGGGGTTGGGGGCGTTGATCAACTCATGCCCGCCGGGCGGGCCCGGCGAAGGGAGAGGTAGGCAGGGAACCCGAGGTCGGGAGGACGACGTGGAACCTAGGCCTGCGGGGACACATAAGTTGTGCCTTGCATCCCTCCCCCCCTACCCCTTCGCAACCCTATTTTTCACCCCTTTTTCACGGCTGAAACGACCCAAGAACGGGGTAAACTGGCAAACCTGGCAGCAAACCGCATTGAATTAATATATATAGTGTTATTAATCAACTATTTATGCAATTTTTATTGCCTCTATTTCTGGCAAGAGCCTCGCGGATGGGTAAAAAGGACGCCCCGACTTATTAGTCGGGGCGTTGGCTGAGCTTGAAAACCGCTAATCGGGACTCAGGCGGTCACGGAACGAGCGGCGCTGTTGACGAGATCGGTGAAGCTCTTGGCCTCGAGGGAGGCCCCGCCGATGAGGCCGCCGTCGATGTCGGCCTCGGCGAGAAGGGCGTCGGCGTTGTCGGGCTTCATCGAGCCGCCGTAGAGGATGCGGACGCGGGAGGCGGTCTCGAGGCCGAGCAGCTGGCCGAGGCGGGCGCGGATGAAGGCGTGAACCTCCTGCGCCATGGCGGGCGTGGCGGTCTTGCCGGTGCCGATCGCCCAGACGGGCTCATAGGCGACGACGACTTGGTCGGCCTTGGCCGCGGGGACGCCGGCCAGGCCGGCCTCGAGCTGGGTGCCCACGACCTCGAGGGTGCGGCCGGCCTCGCGCTCGGCGAGGGTCTCGCCAACGCAGAGGATGGGGCGGAGGGTGGCGTCGAGGGCGGCGAGGACCTTGCGGTTCACGACGGCGTCGGTCTCGCCGAAGAGGGCGCGCCGCTCGCTGTGGCCGAGGATGACGTAGGTGACGTGGAGGTCGCGGAGCATCGAGGCCGAGACCTCGCCGGTAAAGGCGCCGTTGGGCTTCTCGTGGAGGTTCTGGGCTCCGAGGGCCATCGGGCCGCCGCCGAGCAGGCCGCCGACGCGGTCAAGGGCGGTGAAGGGCGGGCAGAGGACGATGTGGACCTGGGACTGGGAGCCGACGGAGGCGCGTAGCGCGGTGACGAGCTCGGCGGCCTCGGAGGCCGTCTTGTTCATCTTCCAGTTGCCGGCGATGAGGGGGATGCGCTTGGACATAGGGAGGTGCGGGGAGCGAGGTGCGGGGAGCGAGGAGGGAGACGGAGGATGCGGAAGGGGGAGGGGAGGTCAACCTAGGGAGAGGGAGCGAAGGCATGAATCGAGGGCGACGGGGCGCGCTCCCCGCACCTCGCACCTCGCTCCTTCCCGTTTCAGCGTGCCTCGAGGGCCTTGACGCCGGGGAGCTCCTTGCCCTCGAGGTACTCGAGGGAGGCGCCGCCGCCGGTGGAGCAGTGGGAGACCTTGGTGTCGACGCCGAACTTCTTGGCCGCGGTGGCGGTGTCGCCGCCGCCGACCACGGTGAGGGCGCCTCGGGCGGTGGCCTCGGCGACGGCGAGGGCCATGGCCTTGGTGCCGCCGGCGAAGGCGTCGAACTCGAAGACGCCGCAGGGGCCGTTCCAGATGACGGTGCCGGCGCGGCCGATGGCCTCGCGGTAGAGCGCGATCGACCTGGGGCCGGCGTCCATGCCCTCCCAGCCGGCGGGTATGCCGGAGGCGAGGTCGGCCGGGCGGGTGGCGGCGTCGGGGGAGAACTTGTCGCCGCAGAGGAAGTCGACGGGCAGGGTGACGCGGACGCCGCGGGCCTTGGCCTTGTCGAGAAGCTCCCGGACGATGAGGGCGCCCTCCTTGTCGAAGAGGGAGTTGCCGATCTCCATGCCGTCGCAGACCTTGCGGAAGGTGTAGGCCATGCCGCCGCCGATGATGATCTCGTCGGCCTTCTCGATGAGGTTGCGGATGAGGGGAATCTTGTCGGCGATCTTGGCGCCGCCGAGGATGGCGAGGAGGGGACGGCGGGGCTCCTTGATGACGGCGTCGAAGGCCTTGAGCTCGGCCTCGAGGAGGAAGCCGGCGACCTTGTGCGGGAGATTGACGCCGACCATCGACGAGTGCGCGCGGTGGGCAGTGCCGAAGGCGTCGTTGACGTAGACGTCGCCGAGCTTGCTCAGCGAGGCGCGGAAGGCGGCGACCTTGGCCGGGTCGGCCTTGAGGCTGGTGCCATCCTCCTGCTTCACCTTGCCCTCCTCCTCGATGTGGAAGCGAAGGTTCTCGAGCAGGAGCACCTGGCCGGGCTTGAGCGCGGCGGCGGCCTGCTCGGCGGCGGGGCCGACGCAGTCGTCGGCGAAGGCGACGGGTCGGCCGAGGAGCCTCTCGAGCTCAGCCGCGACGGGACGGAGGGAGAACTTCCCGACCACCTTGCCATCGGGACGTCCGAGATGGGACATCAGCACGACGCTCGCGCCCTGGTCGAGGGCGTGTCGGATGCTGGGCAGCGCGGCGGCGATGCGCTGCGTGTTGGTGATGGCACCCGTCTTCTTGTCCTGCGGGACGTTGAAATCGACGCGCATGAGGACGCGCTTGCCACTGAGGTCGCCGAGGTCGCGGAGGGTGGGGACGGGCATGGGAGGAGAGGGGGCGGGGGAGGATGAAGGGAGAAGCGGAGGTTGAGGGAAGAAAATAAAAGGGGCGCGGCCGCGGCCGCGCCCTTTCCGGGGAGCCCGCCTGGCTCAGGGCTTCGCGGCGACCTTGGCGAGGAGCTCGACGACGCGGTTGGAGTAGCCCCACTCGTTGTCGTACCAGCTGACGAGCTTGAAGAAGTTCTTGTTGAGCTCGATGGAGGAGCCGGCGTCGAAGATGGACGAGCTCCTGTCGTGGATGAAGTCGGAGGAGACGACCTCGTCCTCGGTGTAGGCGAGGACGCCCTTGAGGTAGGTCTCGGAGGCGCGCTTCATCGCGGCCTTGATCTCGGCGAGGCTGGTGTCCTTGGCGGTGCGGACGGTGAGGTCGACGACCGAGACGGTGGGCGTGGGGACGCGGAAGGCCATGCCGGTGAGCTTGCCCTTGACCTCGGGGCAGACGAGGGCGACGGCCTTGGCGGCGCCGGTGGCGGAGGGGATGATGTTGGTGGCCGCGGTGCGCCCGCCCTTCCAGTCCTTCTTGGAGGGCCCGTCGACGGTCTTCTGGGTGGCGGTGTAGGCGTGGACGGTGGTCATGAGGCCCTCGACGATGCCGAAGCCCTCCTTGAGGAGGACGTGCACGAGGGGGGCGAGGCAGTTGGTGGTGCAGGAGGCGTTGGAGATGATGTGGTGCTTGGTCGCGTCGTACTTGTCGTCGTTGACGCCGATGACGACGGTGATGTCCTCGTCCTTGGCGGGGGCGGAGATGATGACCTTCCTGGCGCCGGCCTCGAGGTGGCCCCTGGCCTTGGCGGCCTCGGTGAAGAGGCCGGTGGACTCGATCACGAGCTCGACGCCCATCGCCTTCCAGGGGAGCTCGGCGGGGGTCTTGGCGGAGACGACCTTGATCTCGTGGCCGTTGACGACGAGGACATCGTCCTCGGCCTTGTCGGGGGAGGACTTCCGGGAGGAGACGGTGCCTTGGAATCGGCCCTGGGTGGAGTCGTACTTCAGCAGGTAGGCGAGGTTGTCGGCCGGGACGACGTCGCCGACGGCGACGACGTTGAACCTCGTCCCCAGGTGGCCCTGCTCGACGAGGGCGCGGAAGACGAGGCGGCCGATGCGGCCGAATCCATTGATAGCGACGTTGATGGCCATGGGGGGTCGGAGGTGAGAGAAAAGCCCTCCCGAGGTGGAAAAGGCAAGCGGAGAAACGCCCTCAGCGGCTCCAGAGGCCGCAGCTGAGCGGAGCCAGGACGAGGCTGTCGCCCTCCCAGCAGGGCGGGGCGCCCGGAGCGTGGGGACAATCGGCGCGAGGCGACAGGGCGACGGGTTTCCAGGAGCCGGCCGCGAGGGGGATGCGGACGGTCCACGGGTGGGGATTGGCGGCGACGAGCACGCGGGCGGGGCCGAGGGCGCCGTCGGCGTTGAGCTCGGCCGCGAAGGCCTCCGCGCCCTCGGCGAGGCGAGGGCTCATCCAACCGGGGGAGACCGCGGCGTGGGGACGGAGCGGGGCGCCGGCCTCGGAGAGGCGGAAGCGGACGAGGTCGGCGACGAAGGCGTGCTCGGAGGCGAAGCGGGCGAGGCGCGCGGGGTCGAGGGCGTTGAGGTCGCCGCGGCGCCAGGTGTTGGCGACGCCGCGCTTGGTGTGGAGGAAATCCTGCCCGGCGGCGAGCATGGGGACGCCGGCGGAGGCGAGGAGGATGAGGTGGGCGAGGCGGGTGCGGAGGAAATCGGCGGGGGCGGGATCGGCGGCGTCGCCGGCGGGCCGCTCGGTGACGCGGTCGACCCAGGCGTGGTCGTCGTGGGACTGGAAGTAGCGGAGGCGGGCGGAGGGCCGGATGCCGAGGCCGGCCATCTGGTGGAGGAGGTCGGCGGCGCGGGCGTTGCCGCGGACGTAGGCGGGGAGGAACTCGCGGAAGCCGTCGTCCCAGCTGGTCCAGCTGGTGCCGTCGAGCTCGGGCCCGACGTGGCCGCGGAAGCTCCAGGGCTCGGCGATGAGGATCTTGCCGGGGGCGCGGGCGCGGACCTCGGCCTCGATGTCGCGGAGGACGGCGACGCCGAGGAGCTCGGCGAGGTCGAGCCGGACGCCGTCGGCGCCGAGGACGGTGAGCCAGTGCAGGACGGCGTCGGCCGCGAGGCGGGCGCCGAGGGGGGACTCGGCGCGGAAGTCGTTGCCGCAGCCGCTGAGGTTGCTGAGGGCGCCGGCGGCGTCGCGGCGGAACCAGTAGTCGGCGTCGAGCGCGAGGAGGAGGTTCGGGGATCCGAAGTGGTTCAGGACGAGGTCGACGACGAGGGCGAGGCCGGACTCGTGGCAGGCGGCGACGAGGTCGCGGAAGGCCTCGTCGGGCCGGTCGTCCGGCGCGGCATAGGCGGTGGCGGGGGCGAAGGCGGAGAGAGGCATGTAGCCCCAGTGATACTCCGCGGGATCGGGGCCGCGCTCGAACTCGGCGCAGGGGAGGAGCTCGAGGGCGTTGACGCCGAGGGAGCGGAGGTAGGCCCCGTCGCGGCGGATCCAGGCGGCGAGGTCGCGGAAGCCGGCGCGGGAGGCGTCGCCGCCGAGGGCGAGGAGATCGCGCAGGTGGGCCTCGAGGATGACGAGCTCCTCGGGCCGGGGCGGCACAAAGGCGTCGGGCGCGGGGCGAAGGTCGGCGGGCGCGGCGACGTGACCCCGGAGCTGGCCGTCATGGCGGCTGAGGCGGACGGCCCAGGGGTCGGTGAGGCCGGCGGGGTCGTCGCCCAGGTGGAAACGGTAGTCGGCGCCGGCGAGGTCGCGCGGAACGGAGGCGGACCAGACCCCCTGGCCCTCGGGGCGCAGGTCGGCCCGGCCGGAGCCGGCGGGATGGCTCCAGGAGACGGCGGCCGCGGCGGCTCGGGGGGCGAAGAGCCGGAAGGTGGTGCGGTCCCCGGCGGCGAGGGCGCCGAGGCGGCCGGAGGGCTGGAGCTGGTCGAGCGGACCGCAGGCGAGGATCTCGCAGGACTCGCGCAGCGCCCCGTCGTCCCAGGCGAGGCGCTGGGGCGCGGCGAGGGCGTCGGCGCCGGCGGCGACGAAGCGGAAGAGGTGGAGTCCGGTGCGGTGGCGGTCGAGGACGAGGTTGCGGTGCCCCTGCCAGTCGCGCTGGATGTTGTCGGCGTCATGGGGCGGCTCGACCCAGCGCCCGTCGCCGAGGCGGAACTTGAAGGAGGTGACGCCACCGCGCGGAAGGACGTCGGCCAGCCGGGCGACGCAGAGGAAGCCGTCGGCCCCGGCGACGCAGACGGCGCGGAGCAGCCAGGCGTCGGGATCGCCGGCGTTGCCCCAGTCGTTGAAGGGCCCGACCACGCGCGCGGCGCCGTCACCCAGCTCGGGGGCGAGGGCCTTCCAGAGGAAGAAATGGACCTCGCCGCCCTCCACCCAATGGCCGGAGCGGCGAGCGTGGACGCGGGGATCGGCGCGCTCGAGGAGGGTGAGGGCGGCGGGGGGCGGGAGCGAGAGGGGGGGCGAGCCGGGGCGGTCCCAGTCGCGGGCAAGGGCGACGACCCCGGAGGTGCGGGACTCCCAGCGCGCGCCGGCCAGACGATTCGCCATGGGGCAGTCAGCGGGGAGGGGCAAGGGTTGGAAAGGGTAAAAGCGGCGACTCCTTGCGCGCGGGCGGAAAGACGTCCACGCTCGTCGCCATGAGGATCGAGGTTCTCTCCAGCGACTGGGACGGCCACCGCCTGCTCGACTCGGGCAACGGTCGCAAGCTGGAGTCGTTCGCCGGGGTGCGCGTCATCCGCAGCGAGCCCAAGGCCTGGTGGAGCCCGGCCCTGCCCGACTCGGAGTGGGCCAAGGCGGTCGCGACGCACGAGGACGGCGGCAGGGAGGGGCGCTGGCGGATGAGGCCGGGGACGCCGAGGGAGTGGGAGGCGCGGCTGGGCAAGCTGCGGCTGCAGCTGCGGTTCATGGACAACTCGAAGCAGGTCGGGGTCTTTCCCGAGCAGGCGCCCCACTGGGAATGGATCCGCTCGCAGCCCGTCGCCGCGGGCGCCCGCCCGCGCCTGCTCAACCTTTTCGGCTACACCGGGGCGGCCTCGCTGGTCGCGGCCCAGGCGGGCTGGTCGGTCACGCATGTCGACGCCTCGAAGCCCGCGGTGGCGTGGGGGCGGCGCAACCAGGAGCTGTCGGGCCTCGCGGAGGCGCCGATCCGCTGGATCCTCGAGGACGCCCCGACCTTCGCGCAGCGGGAGGGCAAGCGGGGCAACACCTATGACGCCATCCTGCTCGACCCGCCGGCCTTCGGGCGCGGGCCCAACGGCGAGCTCTGGAAGATCGAGCGCGACCTGGCGCCGCTCCTCCGGGCGTGCCGGCCCCTGCTCTCGCCCGAGGCGCGCTTCATCCTGCTGACGGTCTACACCATCGACGCGTCCTCGGTGCTCTGCGGCAACCTGCTGTCGGAGACGACCAAGGGCCTGGGCGGGCAGGTGGACATCGGCGAGCTGGCCCTGCGGCACGAGGGCGACGCGCGCCTGCTCCCGCTCTCGCTGTGGGGACGATGGCAGGCGGGCTGAGCGGCGCCCTATAAGGCTTCCCCTGCCCTGCCTCCTCCCCGTAGGATGAGGCATCTCGCCGTGAGTCTCGCTCCCGACAAGCCCACCTTCCTCGGCCTGGCCGCCAAGGCCGACGTCATCCCGGTCTGCCTCGACCTGATGGCGGACCTCGAGACGCCCGTCTCCGTCTACGCGAGGCTGCGCCGGCGCGGGCCCGCCTTCCTCTTCGAGTCGGTGACCGGCGGCGACCGCGTCAGCCGCTACAGCTTCTGCGGCGGCGAGCCGGCGATGACGGTGACCTCCTGGGAGGACCGCACGGAGATCACCCGGCGCGACGGCGCGACGGAGACGGTCCCGACGCCCGCCGACCCCCTCGACCTGGTGCGCCGCGAGGTGACGGGGCTGAGGGTCGCCCCCGTGCCGGGCCTCCCGCCCTTCCACGGCGGCATGGTCGGCATGGTGGGCTACGAGTACATCCACCGGGTCGAGCCCAGCGTGCCTAGGGCCGCGGGCGGGCCGCGGGGCGTGCCCGTGACGCACTTCATGCTGGTCGACCGCCTGGTCGCCTTCGACCACGCGCGCCAGGCGCTGCGCCTCATCGTGAACGCGCGCATCGGACCCGACGGGGCGGAGGCGGCCTGGGAGCGGGCGCAGTCGGAGCTGGCCTCGCTGAGGGCCCTGCTCGCCGGGCCGCGCGCGGCCGAGCCGGTGGAGCTCGAGGCCGAGGCCCCGCCGGCCAAGGGCGAGGCGAACCTCGCGCCCGGCGCCTTCCTCGCGGCGGTGGCGCGGGCCCAGGAGAGCATCCGCGCGGGCGACTGCGTGCAGGTCGTGCTCTCGCGACGGATCGACGTGCCGCACGCGGGCGACCCGCTGTCGCTCTACCGCGTGCTGCGGCAGGTGAACCCGTCGCCGTACATGTTCGCCTTGGAGACCGGCCGGGGCTTCGACCTCGTCGGCGCCTCCCCCGAGGTGAACGTGCGCCTGACCGGGCGACGCTGCGAGATTCGCCCCATCGCGGGCACCCGCCCCCGCTCGGCGGACCCGGCGGAGGACCGCCGGCTCGAGACGGAGCTGCTGGCCGACCCGAAGGAGCGCTCCGAGCACCTCATGCTGGTGGACCTCGCGCGCAACGACCTTGGGCGGGTCTGCCGCATCGGCTCCGTGAGCGTGCCCGACTACGCCGTGGTGGAGCGGTACTCGCACGTGATGCACATCGTCTCCCAGGTGGAGGGCGAGCTGGCCGAGGGGCGCGACGCCTTCGACCTCTTCCGCTCGACCTTCCCCGCGGGCACGCTGACCGGCGCGCCCAAGATCCGGGCCATGCAGATCATCTCCGAGCTGGAGGGCGAGCGCCGCGGCGCCTACGGCGGGGCGGTCGGCTACTTCGGCTTCGACGGCGGGCACGACTCGTGCATCGTCATCCGCACGGCCTTCCTGCGCGACGGCCTGGCCAGCGTGCAGGCCGGCGCCGGCATCGTGGCCGACTCGGTGGCGGCCTCGGAGCTCGAGGAGACGGCCAACAAATCCAAGGGCGTGCTCCGCGCGCTCGGCCTTGCCGCCCGCCTGCGGACGCGCGCCTGATGGCCAAGCGCCCCGCCAAGCCCGCCGCGAAGGCGGCGTCCGCCCCGGCGCCGGCGCCGGCCCCCGCTCCCGCGCCGGCCGACGACCCGATGGAGCCGGGCAAGCCATGGGAGGAGCTGTCGCCCGACGAGCGCTCGCCGCTCCGGTTCTACCTGGACCAGATCGGCAAGACCCCCCTGCTCAAGCCCGAGGAGGAGGCCGCGCTGGCCCGCCGCGTGCTGAGGGGCGACGAGGAGGCGCGGCAGCGGATGATCCAGGCGAACCTCCGCCTGGTGGTCCGCATCGCGCGCGACTACGAGGACTTCGGCCTGCCGTTCATGGACCTGATCAGCGAGGGCAACGTGGGGCTGATCAAGGCGGTGGAGCGGTTCGACCCGGACAAGGGGGGGAAGCTCAGCACCTACGCGGCGTGGTGGATCAAGCAGTCGATCAAGCGCGCCCTGGCGTCGCACGGCCGCTCGCTGCGCCTGCCCGTGCACATGGTCGACCGCATCGCCGCGATGCGTCGCATCATCCAGCAGCTGACCGTGGAGCTGGGCCGGGAACCGAGCAACGACGAGCTGTCCACCGTGATGGAGCTGCCCGTCAACAAGATCGCCCACCTCAAGACCCTCGCCAACCGCTCGGCCTCGCTCGACGCGCCCGTCGGCGAGGAGGGCGACGCCACCCTCGGCGACCTCGTTAAGGACGAGGCGGCGGTGAACCCCTATGAGAGCCTTCGGGGCAAATCCGACCGGTCGGACATCGAGGACCTGCTCAAGGGCCTCGAGCCCCGGGAGGCGGAGATCATCCGGCTGCGCTTCGGCCTGGACGGGGAGGTTCCCCTGACGCTCGAGCAGGTGGGGGCGAGGTTCAAGCTCACCCGAGAGCGCGTGCGTCAGCTCGAGCACCTCGCGCTCATGCACCTGCGGCGCGCGATGGCCGACAAGGAGCGCATCCGAACCACCGAGGAGGCGGCGTCGGAGCGGAAGCAGGCCGCGCGCAACGAGGTGCTGAGGGAATTCTTCCGGGCCCAGAGGGCTCGGGACGAAAAGGACAGGCGAAAGGGCCTTTGAGGGAGAGAGGGGGAACGGGGGCTCGGGGCCTTCGGGCCCCGGAAAGCGGCACAGCTGCACAGGGTCTTTGGGCACGGGAGACTCGCGGACGTCTCGGAGAAACGTCCCTACCCGATGCAGAGGCGGCCGTTGCGGCGAAACGGCCCTACCCATGGCAGGAATCGGGGGCACAGGGGCACGGGAAACACACGTAGCCTGGGACAGGCCTCCCAGCCCGAGGCGGGGGTTAGCCGAGGATCTCGGAGTTGAGGGTGGCCGCCGCGGCGGGGCCGAGGAGGCCGGCGACAAGGGCGAGGCCGAAATCGACGGCGGTGCCGGCGCCGCGGGAGGTGACGACCCGACCCTCGGTCAGGACGCGCTCGTCAAGGCGGGCGGAGGGAAGCTCGGCCAGGCAGGAATCGTGGCAGGTGTGGGCGGAGGGGAGCAGGTCGGCCTCCCTGAGCAGGAGGGGAGCGGCGCAGATGGCCCCGACCCAGGCGCCGGAGGCGTGGAGACGGCGGATGAGGGGGGTGATGCGGGGGTCCTTGCGCAGGTCGGGGACGGAGGGTCCGCCGGCGAGCAGCAGGCAATCGAAGGAAAAGGAGGCCACCTCGTCCAGGGTTCGCTCGGCGCGAAGGATGATGCCGTTGCGGCCGATGACCAGGAAGTTGCCGTCGACCGTGGCGAGCGTGACCTCGCAGCCAGCCCGGCGGAGGAGATCAACCGGGGCGACCAACTCAAGCTCCTCGAAGCCGGGAGCGAGGGGCGCGAGGACGGTCTTGGGGGGCATGGGGGCAGGCTGAGGGGGGAGGCGGGCGGGTCAAACGAAAGGGGTCAGGCCGTTAGCTAACACGCTTTTTGTTAGCTAACGGCCTGACCCCTTGGGCATTTGGGCATGAAGAAGGGCCCCGGTTTCCCGGGGCCCTGTTTCAACAGACTCTAATCCGAGGATTAGAAGCCGGCGCGCACCGAGAAGACGGTGAGCGTGTTGTCGTTCTTGTCGCCCTGGGTGAGGCCAACGCCGACCTGGAAGGTCTTGTTGACGTTGTAGCCGAGGTCGACGAAGCGAGCGGTCTTGGTGGAGTTGATGCCGGTGCCGCCGAACACAAAGCCGTCGACGTCGTCGGAGCTGGTGAGGGAGGAGGCGTAGCCGGCGCTGATTTCGAGACCCTGGTAGACCTCGTTGAGGGCGCGACGGAGGGTGAGGGTGTAGAGGGTGTTATCCCCGTTGGTCTGGCTCAGGCCGACGGTGGCGTCGATACCCTGGGCAACGCCCTTGAAGACGTAGCCGAGGTTGAGCTGGCCGTAGTTGTAGTCGGTACCGGTGACGTCACCATGGGTGGTGGCGAAGCCGATGACCAAGTTCGACCCGGCAGGGTTGAACTGAGCCGACGCGGTGTTGCTGTCGGAGGTGCGGCTGACGCCGACCTGGTTGTAGTTCAGGCCAGCGGGAGCAGCAGCCTGCTGAGCAGAGGCGGCGGCGGCGAGGGCCGTGAGGGTGAGGGTAGGGATGATGTGCTTCATAGCGGGCTCTGTGGTGTTAATAACCCAGCCG
>JAURJZ010000016.1 GCA_030831965.1 Verrucomicrobiota bacterium | reverse complement strand
GGCTTGAGGATGTTGGAGGCGTCCATCGCGCCCTCGGCCGCGCCGGCGCCGACGATGGTGTGCATCTCGTCGATGAAGAGGATGATGTTCTTGGCGCGCTTGATCTCGTCCATCACGCCCTTGATGCGCTCCTCGAACTGGCCGCGGTACTTGGTGCCGGCGACCATCAGGGCCATGTCGAGGGTGATGACCTTGCGGTCGAGCAGGATCTCGGGCACGGAGCCGGCGGCGATCTCCTGGGCGAGGCCCTCGACGATGGCGGTCTTGCCGACGCCGGCCTCGCCGATGAGCACGGGGTTGTTCTTGGTCCGGCGGCAGAGGATCTGGATGACGCGGCGCACCTCCTCCTTGCGGCCGATGACGGGATCGAGCTCGCCGGCCTTGGCCAGCTCGGTGAGGTCGCGGCCGAAGGTCTTGAGGAGGGAGAGGCGCTCGCCGCGGCCCTGGCGGCCGCCCTCGGGGCGCTGGGGGGGCTCCTCCTCGCCCTCGCCGGAGCCGCCGTTGCCGTTGCCGGGCGCGCCGGACTCCTCGCCGGCGCCCTCCTCGGGCTGGATCTGGGCGAGGATCTCCTGGCGGCAGCGCTCGATGTCGACGTTGAGCTCGGCGAGCACCTTGGCGGCGACACCCTCGCCCTCGCGCAGGAGGCCGAGGAGGATGTGCTCGGTGCCGATGTAGGCGTGGCCGAGCTTGGAGGCCTCGCTGCGGGCGAAGGTGAAGACCTTCTGGACGCGGGGCGTGAGGGGCAGCGACTCGGGGGCCTTGGCCTCCTCGGGACCCTTGCCGACCTGCTTCTCGACGAGGTCGCGCACCTTGCGGAGCTCGACGCCCATGCGGCCGAGGACGTTGACGGCGACGCCCTCTCCGAGCTTGATCAGGCCGAGGAGGATGTGCTCGGTGCCGACGTAATTGTGGTGGAAGCGCCGGGCCTCGACGCGGGCGAGGTCGACGACGCGGCGGGCGCGGGGGGAGAAATTGCCGTTCTTGTCCTTGTCCATTTGGGTGAAGGGTAGCGTTAAGTGTGCCAAAGCATACGAGGGGGGCGGACGGGGGCAAGTGGGACCGAAAAAGAGCCCTTTCCCTTTGCCAAGGCGGGGCGGCGGCGTTTTTCTGCCCCGATGCCGCTCTCCCTTGCCCAAGCCGCCGACGCCCTCGACCCGCTCGCGAGGGGCCTGGCGGGACGCAAAGTCGCGGTTATGGGACACATGCGGCCGGATGGCGACTGCATCGGCTCGCAGACCGCCCTCTGCCGGATCCTCCGGGCCCTGGGCGCGGACGCCCGCTGCGCGAACCGGCACCGGCCGCCGCCCAACCTGGCGGCCTACGCCGAGGGGCTGGCCTTCGACACCGAGGAGGGGTTCGCCGCCCGGCCGGGCGAGCTGGCGGTGGCGGTGGACTGCGCCGACCTCGGGCGGATCGGGGGCGCGCTGACCGACGCCTACCCCGCGGGGCTGGAGGCCAACATCGACCACCATGTGTCGAACACGAGCTTCGCCCGGCTCAACGTGATGGTGGAGGACGCGGCCGCGACCTGCCACGTGCTGGCCCACGCCGCCCTGGCGAAGGGCTGGCCGATCGACGCCGCCACGGCGTCGGCGCTTTACCTGGGCATCGTGACCGACACGGGGAGCTTCCGGTTCCGCTCGACGAGCCCGGAGGTGATGGAGATCGCGGCGGCGCTCATCCGCCGGGGCGCCTCGCCGTCGCTGACCACGGAGCGGGTGTTCGAGAGCGAGTCGCCGTCGAAGTTCCGCCTCATCCAGCGCTTCCTCGGCGGGATGCGCCTGCTGGAGAACGGGCGGGTCGCGGTGGGCGAGATTCCCCGCGGCCTCTACGAGGAAACCGGGACCTCCAAGGAAGACAAGGAGGGGCTGGTCGACTTCCCCCGCTCGATCGCGGGGGTGGACATCGCCGTGCTGCTCGAGGAGGGGAGCGACGGCGTGAAGGGAAGCCTGCGGGGGAAGAACCCCGAGCTGCGGCTCGACCTGCTGGCGGCCAAACTCAACGGGGGCGGGCACCGGCTGGCGGCGGGCTTCAACTGCCTCGGGGCGACGCTAGAGCGCGACCGCGAGCGCATCCTCGGGACGATTGTCAGCCACCTCCGCGAGCGCGCCCCGTGATGGACGCGGCGGCCGAGCCCTGCGGCGTGCTGCTGGTCGACAAGGACCGCGGCCCGACGTCCCACGACGTCGTCGACCGCGTGCGCCGGCTCTGCGGCACGCGGCGCGTCGGCCACGCCGGCACGCTCGACCCGATGGCGACCGGCCTGCTCATCCTGCTGGTGGGCAAGGCGACCAAGGCGAGCGCGCAGCTGATGTCCCAGGACAAGACCTACGAGGCCGACCTGACGCTCGGGGTGACGACCGACTCGCAGGACGCGGACGGCGAGGTGCGGGAGACGCGCCCGGTGCCGCCGCTGACGGAGGAGCAGATCCGGGCGGCGATGGCGCGGATGCTGGGCGACCAGTACCAGACGCCTCCCATGCACTCGGCCCGGAAGGTCGGGGGCGTGCCGCTCTACAAACTCGCGCACAAGGGACAGGAGATCCCGCGCGAGCCGCGCTTCATCCGCGTGGAGTCGATGGATCTCCTGTGCTGGGAACCTCCCGTCCTTCGCCTGCGGACGCGCTGCTCGAAGGGGACCTATGTCCGGACGCTCGGCCACGACCTCGCGCAGGCGCTCGGGCCGGGCGGGCACCTGACGGCGCTGCGGCGGACGGCCTCGGGCGCGCTGCGGGTCGAGGACGCGATGACGCTCGAGGCGCTCGGCAGGCTGCCGCGCGCCGAGCTGCTCGCGCGACTCATCCCGGCCGCCCAGGCCGCGCCGAGCGAGGGGCCGGCCTGATCCCATGGGCGTCCACGTCTGCATCGGCGTCTTCGACGGGGTCCACGCGGGCCACCGGGCGGTGCTGGCGGGCGCGCGGGCGCAGGCCCAGGCCGAGGGCGGGGAAGTCGCGGCCCTGAGCTTCGACCCGCACCCGAGCCGCGTGCTCCGGCCGGAGTCGCCGACCCCGCTGATCCTCACGCGCGCGCAGAGGGAGGAGCGGCTGGAGGAGGCGGGGGCGGACCGCGTCGCGCACCAGCGCTTCGACGAGGCCCACCGCGCGATCCCGGCGGAGGATTACCTCGGCTGGCTGGCGGCGGCCTTCCCGGGCCTGCGCTCGGTGCACGTCGGGGAGAACTTCCGCTTCGGCGCGGGACGGCGCGGGGACCCCGCCCTGCTCCGGGGCCTCGGCGCCCGTCGCGGCGTCGCGGTCAGCGCGGCGAGCCCGGTCGAGGTGCGCGGCGAGCCGGCGAGCAGCTCGCGGATTCGCGCGGCGTTGGCGGCGGGCGAGATCGCGCTGGCCAACGAGATGCTGGTCCGGCCGTACGAGGCGGAGGGCGCGGTCACGCCCGGACGCCAGCTGGGCCGCCGCCTCGGCTTGCCGACGCTGAACCTGCCGTGGTCGCCCGAGCTCTCGCCGGCCCGGGGCGTCTATGCCGCCGAGGTGCTCTCCGCATCGGGCGTCGCCGAGCCCGCGGTGATGAACTGGGGCGTGCGGCCGACGGTCGAGGAGGGCTCGGTCGCCCCGCTGGTCGAGGTCCATCTCCTGAGGCCGGCGGGCAGGATCCCGGTCCCGGGCGACGCCATCAAGGTGCGCTGGCTCGCTCGGATCCGCGAGGAGAGGAGGTTCCCCGGCCTGGAGGAGCTGAGGCGGCAGGTGGATTCGGACAAGCGGGCGGCCGCGGCCGCGCTCGGGCTGGCGAGCTAGGCCGGGGCTAGGCTCATTTCCCCGAGGCGAACTTCCCGATGACGCCGCCGAAGGCGCCGTTGGAGAAGAAGACGACGCAGGCGGGGCGGCCGAGGGCGGGCACCTCGGCGCGGAGGCCGGCGAGGAGGTCGTCGAAGGAGGCGGAGGCGTGGGCGCGGAGGCCGCGGGCGGCAAGGTCGGCGGCGACGCCGGCGCTGTCGAAGCGCGCGTCGCCGAGCTTCTCCGACCGGTGCGGCGCGGCGAGCCAGACGCTGTCGGCGGCGGCGAGGGCCTCGCGGAAGGCGTCCTGCATGACCTTGCGCGCGGCGGTGTTGCTGCGGGGCTCGAAGCAGGCGACAAGGGCGCGGCCCGGGTGGCGGGCGCGGAGCGAGGCGAGGGTGCAGGCGAGCGCGGTGGGGTGGTGGCCGAAGTCCTCGACCACGATGAGGTCGGGGCGGTCGACGAGGACCTGCTGGCGGCGGAGAACGCCCTGGAAGGCCGCGAGCGGGGCGAGGGGGAGCCGGGTGGGGTCGGCGCGGTCGAGGAGGAGGCCGGCGGAGACGGCGGCCATGGCGGCGTTGCGGGCGTTGAAGAGGCCGGGCAGGGACCAGCGCACCCGACCCCACTCGGCGCCGCGCCAGCTGAGGCGGAAGGAGCTGCCGGCGGC
This sequence comes from Verrucomicrobiota bacterium, assembly GCA_030831965.1. GTDB lineage: Bacteria > Verrucomicrobiota > Verrucomicrobiia > Opitutales > UBA953 > UBA8828. The sequence goes on along the minus strand of JAURJZ010000016.1, from coordinate 26,911 downwards.
GTCCTCGGCGAAGTCCTCGATGCGGCAGTCGTTGGCGGGGCCGGTGCCGACGCGGACGACGGGGCAGAAGGCGACGTCGCGGACGAGGCCGGCGACGTTGGGGTCGTCGCCGTTGGCGACGATGGCGCCGTCGCGCGGGACGAGGCGGATGACGTGGGAGAAGGCGCGGAGGACGTCGTCGAGGTCGCGGAAGATGTCGGCGTGGTCGAACTCGACGTTGTTGAGGGCGAGGATGCGCGGCAGGTACTGGATGAACTTGCTGCGCTTGTCGAAGAAGGCGGAGTCGTACTCGTCGCCCTCGATGACGAAGGGGCCGCCGGGCCTGCCGGGATGCGAGCTGTCGGGCAGGTCGCGCGGGACGCCGCCGACGAGCCAGCCGGGCTCGGCGCCGGCGGCGCGGAGGAGGTGGGCGGCGAGGCAGGTGGTGGTGGTCTTGCCGTGGGTGCCGGCGACGACGAGGTTGGCGCGGTCGCCGAGGAGGCGGGTGCGGAGGAGCTCGGGCAGGGAGACGAAGGGGGGGGAGCGCGACTCGAGGAGCCACTCGACCTCGGGGTGGCCGCGGGAGGCGACGTTGCCGATGACGACGAGGTCGGGCCGGAGCCTGGCGAGGCGGGCGGGGTCCCAGCCCTCGAGGATGTCAACGCCGGCCTTGCGGAGGTGGTCGGACATCGGGGGGTAGATGCCGGTGTCGGCCCCGAGGACCTCGTGGCCGAGGGCCCGCATGAGAAGGGCGGCGTTGCCCATCGCCGTGCCGCAGATGCCGAGGAAGTAGATGCGCATGCCCGGACCTAGGGGATAGGGGGGCGGGCGGGGGGAGGGAACCCCAAAAGGCTCACTCGCGCCCGGCGCGGACGACGCCGTAGCCCGCGTCGAGGAGGGCCTGGCGGAGCTTGGCGGCGTCGAAGGGCCGGTCGGCGCGGGTCGAGACGCGCACCAGGCCCTTGTCCATGTCGATCACCACCCGGGTGACCGCGGGATCGCGACGGAGGGTTTTGTCGATGCCGGCGACGCAATGGTTGCAGACGACGCCCTCGGCGACGGCGACATAGGTCGGGCCGGCGGGCGCGGCGGAGTCGGCGACGGGCGAGCCCGCGCAGCCGGCGAGGAGGAGGGAGGCGAGAAGCGGGGCGCGCATGTCAGAAAAGCCAGCGGAGGGCCGCCCGGGGATTGCCTTCGCCGTTGACGCCGACCTCGAGGCGATAGGCCTGGTACATGAGGACGAGCATGGGGGCGACCTCGGTGTCGGCCTCGCGGCCGAGGGTGCGGGAGACCTCGAGCAGGATCCAGGGCGCGACCTGCTCATAGGAGGCGACCCAGGGGGCGAAGCCGAGGTGGACCATGAGCTCCCCCTGGGCGATGCGGTCGCCGAAGAGGCCGTGCCCGATGAGGGCGGCGTGGAGGCGTCGGGTTTCCCAGTCGAGCTGGAAGCCGGCGCTGGCGCCGAGCTCGCGGCCGGCGGACTCGAGGTCGAGGGCGCCCAGGCCGGCGGACAGGTAGAGGTTGGCCTGGGACTCGGCGGTGTTGCGCCGCCAGGCGAGGCGGTTGGCCACGACGGTGACGCCGCCGAGGTCGGGCTGGCCGGGGCCGTGGGAGAACTCCTGGGCGATGACGCCGACGGCGGTGCCGGGCGCGGCGCTGGTCACGACCTCGACGAAGCCGTGGTCCTGGCCCACGTCCGCATGAAAAAGGGAAGCCCCGGGTACGGGTACCAGCTGGGCCGCGGCGGGGGCGGCGAGCAGGGCGAGCAGGAGGCGCACACCGAGAGCCTGCCGGAAAGCCGGGGATTGGCAAACGCAACCGCTCAGCGCGGGTGGTCGCGGTGGTAGATCTGGCGGATGCGGGTGGTCTGGCGGCGGATGGCGTCGCGGTTGACGCCCTCGCTTTCGAGGATGAGGCGGCCGAGGGAGACGGCGGCCTCGGCCTCCTCGAAGCAGATGCCGGCCACGCCGAGCTGCTCGAGCTCCTGGCGCTCGCGGGCGTGGGCGGCGCGGACGAAGACCTTGAGGGCGGGGTTGGCGGCCTTGGCGGCGGCGGCGACCTGGAGGCGGTTGCCGATGTCGGGCAGGGTGAGGACGAGGTGGGAGGCGCCCTCGAGCTCCTCGCGGTAGACGGCGGGGTTGGCGGCGTCGCCGTAGATGGCGAGGCGGCCCTGGCGGGTGATTTCCTGCACCTTGGAGAGGTCGAGGTCGACGACGAGGGTCTCGAAGCCGCGGGCGCGCAGGGTGTCGTCGACCGCCGCGCCGGCCGAGCCGTAGCCGAGGATGACGGCGCGGCGCACGCCCTCGCGGGCCTGGGCGGCCTCGACGCGGAGGTTGAAGCCCTCGACGCGCTGGTCGGCGCGCCAGTTGAGCAGCCGCCAGAGCCAGGGCAGGGAGCGCAGCAGGGCCTCGGCGCGGTCGATGCTGCGGAAGAGCATCGGGTTGACGGTGATGGAGAGGATGGCGCAGGCGACGAGGACGTTGTTGCCGCGGCTGTCGAGCAGGCCGTGCTGCTGCGCGAGGGAGGAGACGATGAAGGTGAACTCGCCGACCTGGGCGAGGCCGAGGGCGACGACGAGGCCGGTGCGGGCGGGGTAGCCGATGAGGGCGACGAGGAGGAGGGCGGCGAGGGGCTTGCCGACGAGCACGATGGCGAGGCAGGCGAGGACGAGCAGGGGCTCGCGGAGGAGGAAGGCGGGGTCGAAGAGCATCCCGACCGCGGTGAAGAAGAGGACGGCGAAGGCGTCGCGCATCGGGAGGATGTCGGACGCCGCCTGCTTCGAGAGGGGGGACTGGCCGATGAGCATGCCGCCGAGGAAGGCGCCGAGGGCCATCGAGGCGCCGAAAAGGAGGTAGGTGACGGCGGCGACGGTGATGGCCATGACCAGGACGGTCAGGGTGAAGAGCTCGCGGGAGCGGAGGCGGGTGACCTGGACCATCACCCAGGGGAGGAGCCTGGCGCCGCCCCAGAGCATGACGGCGGACATGAGGAGGAGCTTGCCGAGGGCAAGGACGGCGAGCCAGGCGAAGCCGCCGAGGGCGAGGGTGTCGCCGGGGGCGGAGGCGAGCGCGGGGATGAGGATGAGGACGACGACGGTGAGGACGTCCTCGACGATGAGCCAGCCGACGGCGACGTGGCCGTGGACGGTGTCCATCATCCGGTTGTCGGTCAGCACCCGGATGAGCACGACGGTGCTGGCCACGGAGAGGGCGAGGCCGAGGACGAGGCCCGACTTGAGGGGCCAGCCGAAGGCGCCGGCGACGCCGATGGCGAGGAGCGTGGCGAGGGCGACCTGGCCGAAGGCGCCGGGGAGGGCGACGTTGCGGACGGCGAGCAGGTCCTTGAGGTGAAAGTGGATGCCGACGCCGAACATCAGGAGGATGACGCCGACCTCGGAGAGCTGCTGGGCGATGGCGACGTCGCCGTTGATCCCGGGCGTGTGCGGGCCGATGAGGACGCCGGCGAGGAGGTAGCCCACGATGGGCGAGAGGCCGACCCGCTGGGTGACGAGACCGCACAGCCACGCGGCCGCGAAGGCCGCGGCGAGGGTGTAGATGAGGGTCAGGTCGTGCACGCTGGGGGGAAATTTGCGGAAACGCGGGGTTCCGCAAGCCGGGGCGGGGGCCTCGCTTGGCGCCTCCTCCTGGCTGCCCGGGTAGGGATCGAACCTACGACCAAGTGATTAACAGTCACCTGCTCTACCGCTGAGCTACCGGGCAGTGCGGAAGGGAGGACATTTAGACAGGAGCCGAGGCTGGCCTGTCAAACAGATTGGAGGGTCCTTTTCAGGACCCCAGCTCCTTCTCGAGCAGCCCCCGGAGGGCGGCGATGCGGCCGGAGAGGGATTTCCGGAGGTCGGCGGCCTTGGCGTTGGCGGCGTCGGCGGTGGCGGCGGTTTCCTTCCGGTTTTTCTGGGCCCGGGCGAGGTTCTCGCGGGAACGGCCGAGGTCCTTCTTTTCCTGGGCGAGGGAGGCGTTGACCGAGTTGATCTGGCCCCGGATGTCGTCCTGGTTGTCGGAGCGGCTGCGCTGGGCGCGGCGGAGCTGGTCCTCGAGCTGGTCCTTGCGCTTCTCCAGGGAAGCGACCTGCCGCTCGGCGTCCTTGACCCGGCCGTTCTCGCGCTCGAGGGCCTTGTCGCGGGTTTCCATCTCCTTCTCGGCCTCGGCGGCCTCGCGCTCGAGGGTCCGAAGCTTGGAGAGGTCGGAGCGGATGGCGGCGACATCCAGGGCGTCGACCTTGGCCTTGAGGTCGTTGGCCTTGGCAAGGTCCATGGGGTGGGCCTTTTGGTCCACCACGACGTTGGCGCGGCCGGCGGGGAGGAGGTCGACCCGGAACGCGGGGATGGCGAGTTCGTCCTGAGCCGAGGCCAGGCCTGCGCCAAGAAGGAGGGCAAGGAGGGCACGCATGGGGTCTTTGCTACGGAAACCGCTGAAAAAGGGAAGGGTTTCGGGAAAAGCGGTCCGGCAAAGGCCCCATAAGGCTTGCCAACGGGGGAGAGGGGGGGCAACTTCGACCCTCCCCTCGGCCACCACCCATGCGCGAAGACTACCTGCGAGCCGCCCACAAGGTCATCACCGACCCCAACATCCTGATCAACGTGATTTCAAAGCGCGTGAAGCAGCTCCGCAGCGGCCAGCCTCCCCTGGTGGACTCGCTGGAGAAGCTCTCGCCCGAGGACATCGCCCTGCGCGAGGTCATCGAGGGCAAGATCACCTACGAGCTGCCGACCGAAGACGAGGCGGCCAAGGCCTGACCCGGCTGGACGTCCCCCGGACGTCCAGGGGCAGCCCGGCACGACGATGGGCGCGCGCAAGGAGATGGCGACGCCCGAGGTGGGCAATCCCAAGGCGGGACGCGACTACTTCATCGGCCCGACCTTCGAGGCCGGCCTGATGCTGCGCGGTTCCGAGGTGAAGTCGCTCCGGCAGGGCCGGGCGAACATCGCCGACAGCTTCGTGCGGCTGGGGCCCAAGGGACCGGTGCTTTACCGGGCGCACATCGCGGAGTGGGACTTCGCCAACCGGCTGAACCACGACCCTTACCGGCCGCGCCCGCTGCTGCTCCACGCGGCGGAGATCGCCAAGATCACCGAGGAGGTGCGCTCGGGCGGCAAGACGATCGTGCCGCTGAAGGTCTATTTCAAGCACGGCCTGGCCAAGGTGCTGATCGCGATCTGCACGGGCAAGAAGCAGCACGACCGGCGCCAGGACATCAAGGCGCGGGACGACAAGCGCGAGATGCAGCGCGCGCTGCGCCGCCGGCGCTGAGGACCGGCCGAGACCCGTTCCGACCACGGCCGGCTGGGCTCAGAACCGGTGGGTCAGGCCGACGCTCAGGACACGGCTGGCGTGGATGGGGTTGATGACGCCCCCGTCGTCCTTGCGGGCGTAGTTGCGCACCGATCGGGGATCGCTGAGGAAGGCTTGGAAGCTGGTCATCTCGCCAACCTGCCAGGCGAGCCCGGGCGTCAGGCTGACGACGCGGGTGGAGGACTCGAAATCCTCGCCGTAGCCGGGATCGACGAGATACTGGGTGTTGTCGTCGCGGAACTGGCGCACGACGGCGGCCTGCAGGATGAGGGACAGCCCGCCGGGGAGCGGCTGGCTGTAGCCGACCGTGAGGCCGACGGCGGAACCGGGGGTGAACCGGTCGTCGGAGGCGACGGCGACCTGGCCTTGGATCTGGGCGAACCAGCTGCCGCCCGCGGCCTCGACGTCGCCGCCGTAGCGCAGGCCGAGGAGAAAGTCGGTCGAGCCGGTGCCGAGTTGGAGATAGCGCCGCTTGACCAGCAGCTGGTCATCGTCGGCACCGGTCGGAAGCTTGAGACCGGTGAGCACGGTGAAGTCGCCGAACGACTTGCGGGCGCCCAGCGTGACATCACCGAGCCCCTCGAGGGTCTGGGTGGCGCCGGAGCTGACGGCGGTTATCTCGCGGCGGACATAAGGCAGGGAAAGCCCCCAGGTGATTCCGGCGCCCGAGGTCTCGAGGGTCAGGGTTTGGATGCGGTGATGGGCGACGATGTGGCTGAGGGCGCCGAGCGCGCGCTCGTCCTGGTCGATGGTGTCCTGGCGGAAGTCGAGGACGAACCGGCCATCGGCCTGGAGCTCGCGCAGGCCGAGGGTGTCGGCCGGCGCGCGCACGCAACCGCAGGGGCAGGCCTGGGCGGCCGCGGCGGCGAGAAGAAGAGACAGGGAAAGGAGGGTTTTCATGGTGGCTGGGTTGGTTCTGGCGCCCCAGTCCCGGGCGGATGCGGGACTGCGCGCCCCCGCGGTCGAGATGACCTTGGGGAAGGTGAGGGGATTCCGCCGCGCGCGGTGAACCCGCGCAGGGTGAGGATCAGGCAGAGGCGCGCGGCGGCGGCACCGGCACGTCCTGGGGCAGGAGCGAGGCCGACTGGTTGGCGGGGCGCACGAACCGCTGGCGAGGCAGGAAATGGACCAGGCCCGAGGTGAGCTCCGGCAGGGCGAGGTCGCCGGCGACCTTGGATCCAAGGGCCAGAGGCGCGCCTTTGGCGGACTCGCTGCGTCCCTCGCGCACGGAAAGGCAATGCTTGCAGGGGGCGCCGGCGAGGGCCTCCCGGATGGCGGCGGAGGCGGGCATGGTTTGGCTGTTGAGCCGAGCCATGTTGGCCCAGGCGAGCAGCTGGAGACCATCCCAGGCAAGACCCGAGGCGACCATCCAGCCAAGAAGCGAGGCGGCGACACCGAGGATGCGTGCCAGTCGGGACACCACCTCCGTCTACGATTCAGCAACCCCATTGGGGAAGCCGAAAAAACACGGACACGCTCACTGCAGCGAGGCTTATGGCGACGGCGGAGGCTCCTTATGGCTTAGACCTTCGCCAGGGCGCGGCCGAGGGCGCCGAGGCCGGAGCGGAAGCGGGCGGGCGCAGGGAGCAGGCTGAGGACGGCGAGGGGGCCGTCGGCGGGCGCGAAGTCGTAGTAGTGTCCGGGATGCACCAAGGCGCCCTCGTCGACAGCGCGGAGGGCGAGGGCGAGCTCGTCGACACCCGGGGGCAGGCGGAGAACGGCGGTCCAGCCGGCGGTGCGCGGAAGAATCGCGCATCCCCTGCCCTCGCCTGCGCACCAGGCGGCAAGGGTGGCGGCGTTGGCATCGAGCCGGTCGACGACCTTGGCGCGAAGGGCGGGCGCGGCGTCGAGAAGCGCGGGCAGGGCGACCTGGGCGGGGGTGTTGACGGAGAGGAAGGCGTCGGCGTGGTGCTCGAGGCGCGCGAGGATCTCGGCCGCCCAAGGGTCGGGCCCGCCGACCACGGACCAGCCGACCTTGAGCTGGGGTGCGAGGGCGACCTTGGAGAGCCCGGAAAGAACGATGAGCGGCAAGGCGGGGTCGCGCGTCAGGGCCAGAACGGTGGCGGGGGGCTTGGCCCCGGCGGCGGTGTAGTCGAGGAAGACCTCGTCGACGAGGAGGGCGCAGCCGGGGGCGCCGCGGCGGGCGGCATCGGCGAGCAGGGCGAGGTCGGATGGCCCGAGAACGTGACCGGTGGGGTTGGCGGGAGAGATGGCGACGAGGGCGCGCGTGCGCGCGTCGGGCCGGAGCGTGGAGGCGTCGATGGCCCACGCGCCGTCGCGGAGGACGCAGCGGTAGGGACGGATCGCGACGCGGGCGATGTCGGCCAGGACGGAGACGAGCGGATAGGCCGGCTCGGGGACGAGGAGGTTGTCGCCCGGCTCGGCGAGCAGGCGGAACCACCAGGTGTAGGCCTCGCTGGTGGAGGCGCTGAGGCAGATGCGCGAGGGGTCGGCGGCGGCGCCGCGGGCGGCGTAGTAGGCCGCGACGGCGCGGCGCGCGGCGGAGAGGCCGAAGGCGTGGGGTTGGTGGCGCTCGCAACCGGGGGCGCCGAGGAGGGCGGCAAGCTGCTCGCGCGGCCAGGCGAAGCCGCAGTCGGCGGGATTGGCGACGGTGAGGTCGTCGAGGGGTAGCCCGCGGAGGCGCCGCGTCTCGGCGGCGAGGGTGAGGGGATTGGGGCTGAGGTCCTGGCTCATCTCAGGCGCGGCCGTGATGCAGCTGGCGCAGGGCCTCGTAGGCGGCGATGCCGCAGGCGGTGGAGAGGTTGAGGGAGCGGAGGATCTCGCGGGCGGCACCGGTGCGTCGGGTCTTGCCGGGGAGGGGGGCGGCGGGGGCGGCGCGCATGGCGTCGAGGGTGACGGAGGGGAGCCGGTCCTCGGCGACGAGGTGGGGGATGCGCAGGTGGAAGGCGGCGGGGATGGAGTCGCGGACGGCGTCGGGGACGCCGGAGCTCTCGGAGCCGAAGACGAGGCCGTCGCCGTCGGCGAAGTCGGCGTCCCAGAGGCTGCGCGAGGCCTTGGTCGTGAGGAGCCAAAGGCGCGGGGGGCGGCCGGGGGCGGCGAGGAAGGCGTCCCAGTCGGGGTGGTGGCGGACATCGAGCGCGTGCCAGTAGTCCATGCCGGCGCGGCGCAATTTGGCGTCGGTGATCTCAAAGCCGAGCGGGTGGACGAGGTGGAGGGCGCAGCCGGTGAGGGCGCACATGCGGCCGACGTTCCCGGTGTTCTGGGGAATCTCCGGGTTGTGCAGGACGAGGTGGAGCATGCGGCTCAGCGCTTGGCGGCGCGAGCGCGGGCGTGGGCGCCGACGAGCTGCTGGACGAGCTCGTCGAGGGAATGGACGACCTCGCGCGGGATGGCGTCGGGCTGGACGAGCCGGGTGGTGTCGGCCTGCCAGATGTCGTGCGGGATGAGGCGCAGCTCGCCGCCGACGCGAACGGTGTGCCGTCCGGCCAGGTGGAGCTCGGCGGCGACGCCATGGGCGTCGAAGGCCTTGAAATGGTGGCTGTCGAGGTGGGCGAGGATCTCGGCGTCGGCCGGCTCGCCCGGGGGGACGACGAGGATTCCCGCCAAGGTGAGGCGGTTGCGCAGGACGGTCTCGGCCTCGGCAAGCTGGGGCTGGACCTCGGTGGTGGCGGAGAGCCGGAGGGTGACGCGGCGGACCTCGGCGAGCTCGAGCCAGCGTTCGCCGGGGACGGGCTCCCCCTCGGCGGGAGGCAAGGAGGGGCCGGCGGGTGACTGGGCAAACTGGGCGAGGCCGTAGCCTGCCAGGCCGGAGGCTAGGCAGAGCAAGGCGATGGCCAGGGGGCGGGACACGGGTAGGGGGAGCCTCGCCCAGCCGCGGAGGGAGGTCAACCCCGGGGGCTCAGCGGGCGAGGAGCGTGACCCTGCGGCGGGGGTATTTCGACCCGTCCTTGGTCACGTATTCGTGGAGCCACTCGAGGCGGACGGCGTCGCCCTTGGCGAGGGCCTTGGCGGCGGCGAGGATCTCGGGGGTGACCTCCTCGCCGGCCGCAAGGGGAAGGAGGAACTCTGTCGCCCTGGGGTCGCCGTACTCGCCGGGCTTCTCGTAGGCGACGTACTCGGTGACGCGGAAGACGGCGACATTCCGGGCGTGGCCGCAGCGGTCGGGGCAGAGCGAGGTTTTGAAATAGCAGGGAAGATGTCGGGTGCCCTCGTAGACGGCCTTGGTGCGGTGGGACGAGAGGACCTCGGCGCTCCCCTGCCCCGCCGAGGCGGGAAGGGCGACGAGGGCGGCGAGGAGGGCGAGGACGGGGCGCATGGTTAAAAACTAAGCGCCGCCGGGGGATTTGGCTATCTTTCAGGTGCGTCGAATTCCAGGGAGGGGTTGCCGGGTTCTTGGCTGATGCGATAACGAAGCCTGAAACGTCCGTCCTCGATCCATCCAAAATCGGTGATGACACCGTGGAGGGCGGCGGGGCCGGGTCGGATGCGGAAGATCCATTGGGGGTTTCCGATCCTGCCGGGAGAAGGGACCACGCCGGGCGCGGGACGGATCCAGGCGAGATCACCAGGCGGAGGCGCCTCGGCGGTTCTCGCCAACCGGTAGAGGATGACAGGCTTGTATCCATCGGAAGGTGCCTCGAGAGGGTGCTCGATGCCGTGAAGGAGGAGATCGGACAGGAAGGGCTGGATGGACTGGGAGAATCCGTCTTGGCCAGGCCGAGGGGTGGGGTGATGTCCCGCGCGCGCATCGAGGAAAACCATGCGCAGGGAGTCCTCAAAAACGGCGCGCGAGCCGGGAGGGAGCCGACCTGATTCACGGCGACCCGACAGGAGAACATCCGCGCGACGTCCCACGCCGAGGGGAGGAAGAAAGGCGCCCATCTCGAGGTCGAAGGGATGCTCGGCGCCATCCTCAGGGAGAGCGGACGACAAGACCTCGATGCGCGTGGAGCGGACCTGGGGGCCCTGCTGGAGGAGCGCGATGCGCACAACCTGGTTTCGGGCGACGATGCGCCGAGAGGCCGCATAGTGGCCATCGGCCTGGGCCGTGACCGCCAGGTGGTCGAGCGCATGGCGCCCGCTGAGCCGAGCACGCCCGCGGTCGTCCGTCAGGGCCGTTTCACGCACGCGGGGATGCGCCTGATTCCAGGGATCGGACGAGAGGCGGGGCACCCATTCGCACGCGATCTCGGCGGCGGGGAGGGGGCGGCCCAGCTCATCGGCGACTCGCACATCGAGCTCGACGGCAGGCAAGGTGGAAAAGGGAAGAAGCAAGGCGAGGGCGGCGCGGGATTTCATGGGGCGTGGGTTGGGGTTTCGAAGAGACCGGCCTCGCGGATGATCAAGGCGAAGACGGGGTGGACGTAGGGGTAGGCGACGTTGCGCCAGTCGCTATGGCGCCAGACGGGTGCGGGGACGTCGAGATAGGCGGCAACCTCGAGCCCGGTCGGCCAGCCGAGGGGGAAAGGGGTCAGCTCGCCGGGGGGCGGATCATGGGGGCCGACCCCGTCCATGCGGTAGTTGCGCGCGCCGGGGACCGGCAGGCAACCCGCGGCGGGCGAGAGGGCGGGGATGGCGTGGGCCAGCAGTTCGTCGCGCAGCGTCCAGCGCGCGCCCGAGGGAAGGGACGCGGAGCCGACTCCGCGCAGGACGGAACTGGTCCTTCCGACGGAGCGTGATCCGGGCGAGGCGGGGCCAATTCGGGAGTGCAGCAGGGCCTTGTCGCGAAAATCGGCGAAGAGCGGCCGCTTCCGAAGCAGCTCGGCCTGGGCGGACTCGCCGAGCCTGAGAAGGTCGGAGGCGCGAGCCGAGGCCTGGGGCGAGAGCGCCCAGCCTGCCTGGGAGCGCACGGGGTTGACCCAACGGCCGGGCCAGCGCCCCTTGGTCGCCTCCTGGTAGATCCACGCGCCGTGGTCGGCGACGGCAAGGACGCCTGGCCAGCGGGCATCGTCGGCCGGAGGGGGCGAGAGCACGTCCTCCGTGCGCGAGTAGAGGTTGATGACGGGGACGGGCCCGGGGAATCGACCGACCCAACGGCAGGTCGAGCGCTGGTCATCGGAGGGGAAGTTGGACGCCCATCCCGCGGCCTGGGCTTGGGGCAGGGCGTAGGGGGTGGTGTCCCTCCATGCCGATCCGGGAGGCGACATCAGGTGACGCAAGGGGAGGCCGCGACCCTCAGGGTAGTCGGCCGGCGCATTGGAAGCCGCGGGATCGAGGGCTTCGACGGGAAGCGCGGCGTTGACGAGGACGCATGCCCGGATGGAGGCATCCTTGGGCGCGCGGGCGGGTTCGGCGGCGAGGAGGGCGACATAGGCCCCGAGGGAATGTCCCATCAGCACGAAAGGCCTCCCTGGGTCCGTCTTGGCGAGCGCGGCCATCTGCTGGCAGAGACGGTCGGCGGCGGCGGGGGCGCACTCGACGGCGGAGGCGTAGTTGGCCACACCCTGGTCGCCGTACCAACGGAAGGCGACATAGGGACTTGCGGAGCCGGCTTGGTGGAGACGCTTGAAGATCTCGGCGCCCCAAGCCTGGCCTTGGGCGGGACCGACATTGAACCCGTGGACAAAGACAAGCCATGGGGCGGAGGACCGGGCGCCGGAATCGAGCGGAGGCGGCGGCGAGGGAGCGGGTGATCGGCTCCGCGCATCCCATGAGCGATGGAAATCGCCGACGGGCCCGACGGCGACGCGCAGCGGGGCGCGCAGGAGGATATCGGAGGGCCCCGGAACCCGGTCCAGGGGCGCACCCTTCCTCAGCAAGGCGACCCATATCGTGCCGGCACCCGCGGCGGCGCCCTCCGCCAGGAAAACCGCCTCGCCGCGGCCGAGAAGGCGGGGCCCGACCGCGCCGAGGGAGAAGGCCGAGGAAAGGGCAAGGCCGCCCGCGCCGGCACGGGACTTGGTGGCGCGCGAAATCGGCTCGTTGAGAGAAGGTCCGTGAACAGACCCGAAATCGCGCTGGAGGAATTGCGCGGCCCGCGCGATGGGAAGCGAGGTTTCGACGACGTTGACCAAGTGGACGGGGCCGAGCAGGCGGATATCGAACGGCGGCAGATCCTCCGCGGCGGCGCCGAGCTGAAGGGCGACCGGGAACCAGTCGACGAGGTCGGAGAGCCCGCCAAGGGTGGCTTGGCGCATGTTCGACCGCGGATCGGCGGCCTGTCCGGGGAGGTCGGCGAGCGGGTCGGGCGTGACGCTGCCATCGTCACGGTCGTCATTGAGCCAAAGTCGCAAGGGGCGGTGCTCGGTCGCATGGCCGGCGTCATCCATGGGAAAGGCGTCCCGGAGCCCGGCTGGCTGTGTGCGGCGGGCGAGGTCGGCGCGAACACGCAGGGGCACGAGCAGCACGATGCGCATGGAGCCTCCCGCCCGCTCGCCAACGGCAAGGATGGCGCCCGCGGCGTCGACCGCGAACGGATGCAGGAAGGTCCAACCCTCGGAGGCGTCGACAAGCTGGGTGAGGACATCGGGAGGACGAAGCTCTCGGTCGGGCGCGTCGAGATCCCAGACCAAGGGCTCGGGCGAGGCCAGGGCGACGAGCGAACGGAGCGAGCCCGGGGCATCCACCAGAGCCACGCGGGACACCGCGGACGAGAAAGGCAGCCGGAGCAAGGGCGCACCCGGCTCGTCGAGACAAAGGCCGCCCTCGCGGTGGAAAACCAGCGCCCGATCCGCGCTCCAGGCGCGCGGCTCGGCGTCGGGCGGCAAGGAGCGGTTGCCGGCATCGAGGGACCAGGTGCCTTCGGGCGAGTCAAAATGGGCAACCCAGCGCTCGCCGGCGGCATTGGCGATCGCCAGAGGGGAAAGATGCCGACGCGCGGGGGAGGGCACGCCGGCGGAGGCGTCGCCGACGAGCACGTCGCCCCCATGGGGCCCGGGCTGATGAAGGATGGGCTCGGCAAAGAGAAGGAAGGCGTCGCCTCTCAGCCAGCGCAGCGGCCGCATGAGCCATGCGGAGGGTTCCGCCGGAAGCAGGCCTTGTCGCGTGCCCGGGACGGGAGCGGGGACGCCCGAGGCATCCCAGCGCCAGAGCGAGGTGGTCGGCGCGCCACCCTCGACCGACTCGACGCGCGCGATCACGGCGCCGTCGGACCTGATGACACCGAACTCCGCTCGCTCGGCGCGAGGTGGATCCGCGAGGCGCTCCCAGCCCTGCGACCATGACCAACGGAAGCCCCGCTCGGTCAGGACGCGGTGACGCTCGTCGGAGAGGGCGACAGGCCAGCCGAACTCGGCGACGGAACCGAGGTCGGCCGGGGCGTAGCGCGGCGCGGGCGGATGCGAGAGCGGATCGTTCGGCAGAAAGCCCTTGGCGGACTCCTCGGCGTCGGACCAACCGTCGCCATCCCGGTCGACCGGATTGGCGACCAGGGCGAGGGGCAGGAGGAAAAGGGAGCGCATGCGAGCCACCCTGCCCCGTCGGGACGATGGAGAAAGCGCAGGGATGCCTCAGGGGAATGGGGCCCAGCGGCGGGTGGGGGATATAGCTTTCTGGCTCACTAGCTCGCTGGCTCCGTAGCTTGATAGCGGTTATAGCTGGTTCGCTATCTAGCGGATTAGCGGATTAGCGGACTAGCAGATACGGGAACGCAAAAGGGCGGCCCGGGTGGGCCGCCCTTGGCGGAAGAGCCGAGGCTCGGTTACTCGGCCTTGGGGGCCTTGCCTTCCTTCTTGGGGCGGCGGGGCTTCTTGGGCTTGTCGTCGTCGCGGGCTTCCTCCTCGGCGGGGGCTTCCTCGACGATGGGGTTCTCGGAGACGATCTCGAAGGGAAGCTCGAAGGCGATGGTGGGGTGCAGCTTGACGTGGGCGACGTGCTTGCCGAGGAGCTTGACGGGGCCCTGGCCGAGATGGACGCGCTTGCGCTCGACCTCGACGCCCTGCTCGGCGAGCTTGGCGACGATCTCGGTGACGCTGATGGCGCCGAACATCTTGCCGCCCTCGCCGGTCTTGACGGCGAAGGTGAGGGCGACGCCCTGGATCTTGGCGGCGAGGTCCTCGGCGGCCTTGAGGTCGCGTGACTCGCGGACGACGCGGGCCTTGGCGAGGGCGTCGAGGTACTTCTGGTTGGCGCGGTTGACGGGGAGCGCGATGCCCTGCGGGAGCAGGTAGTTGCGGGCGTAGCCCGCCTTGACGCGGACCTTCTCGCCTTCGGCGCCTAGGCCGTCGACGGGCTTGATGAGGAGAACTTCGGTGGTGGCCATGTTGTTTGGTAAGTCGGGAGGGAGGTTGCGGGGGAGGGATCAGAAGGGGACGTCGTCGTCGGGCCCGGGGCCGTCGGCCGCGGGGGCGGGGCCGCCGCGGGAGCCGCCGGAGCGGGGGGCGGGGCTGTCGCCGTCGGGCGAGGCGGCGCCGGGGGCGCGGCCGCCGATGAAGGTGAAGTTCTCGAGGACGACGCCGAGGCGGGAGCGCTTCTCGCCGGTCTTCTTGTCGTCCCAGGAGTCGAGCTTGAGGCGGCCCTCGACGAGGATGCCGGAGCCCTTGGAGCAGTACTTGGCGATGACCTCGGCCTGCTTGCCGTAGGACTCGATGTCGACGTAGGTGACCTCCTCGCGCTTCTCGCCTTCCTTGGTCGTGTAGGAGCGGTTGATGGCGAGGGAGAACTTGGTCAGGGCCTGGCCGCTGGGCAGGGCGCGCGACTCGGGGTCGCGGGTCATGTTGCCGGCGAGGATGACACGGTTGAAGGACGAGGCCATGGTGGGATGGGTCGGGTTTCGGGGTGGCGGGTGGTGGTTTCTGGGAAAGGGCCTCGGGCGACCGGGTCAGGCGGCCTGGAAGAGGACGCGGTTGACGGTCTTGTCGAGGCGGACCTTCTCGCGGAAGGCGACGGGGAGGGAGGCGGGGCCCTTCACCTCGAACTGGACGTAGATGCCGGCGGGGAAGCGGCGGTCGACGACGCGGGCGAAGTCGCGCTGGCCGAGGTTGCGGACGTCGCCGACCTTGGCGGCGAGCGCCTTGAAGGTGTCCTTGAGGCGCTCGACGACGGCCTCGGGGGCGTCGGTGACGCCGCGGAGGTCGAGGACGAGGGTGGCGCGGTAGGCGCGCTGGTCGTTGGGCTGGTTCTTCTTGGGCATGTTAGCGTCGTGTGTTGGTGAGGTTTTGTGCGGCCGGGAGGCCTTGGGAGAGGAGGGTTTGAAGTCCTTGGGTGAAGTCCGGGTAGGCGCGCTCGAGGGCGGCGAGGTCCTCCGGGGGGAGGCGGCCGAGCACGTGGTCGGCGAGGTCCTGCTGCGGGTGGCGCTTGGGGCCGATGCCGACGCGGGCGCGGATGAAGTCGGCGCCGAGGTGCTCGATGCAGCTGCGGACGCCGTTGTGGCCGCCGTCGGATCCGCCGACGGTGAGGCGGAGGGTGCCGGGCTCGAAGGCGATGTCATCGTGGAGCACGGCGCAGGACGAGGGCTCGATCCGGTGGAAGCGCAGGAAGGCGGCGAGGGGCTTGCCGGTCTCGTTCATGAAGACGAGGGGCTTGACCAGGTGGACCGGCTTGCCGGCGAGGTCGACCTTGGCCACCAGGGCCGGGTAGCGGCTTTCCGCGCGCCAGGCAGCGCCGAGCTTCTCGGCCAGGGCGTCGAGCACGAGCCAGCCCGCGTTGTGGCGGGTGGCGGCGTAGTCGGCGCCGGGATTGCCGAGGGCGGCGATGACCGCGGGAGGCATGGGACTTCAAAGAACGGGAAAGGAAGCCGGGCGCTGCCCGGCGCGGGGTCACTTCTTGGCCGGGGCGGCGGCCGCGGGGGCGGCGGCGCCGGCGGCGGGGGCGGCCGCGGGGGCGGCGGCGCCATCGGCGGCGGGGGCGGCGGTGCCGTCCGCGGCGGGCGCGGCGGCGCCGGCGGCGGGAGTCTCGACGACCTCCTCCTCGGCCATCTCGGTGACGACGGCGATGACGCGCTTCTTGTCACCGACGAAGGTGATGCCGGCGGGGGCCTTCATCTCGCCGACGTGGATGGAGTCGTTGACCTTCATCTCGGCGACGTCGACCTCGATGGCCTCGGGCAGGTCCTTGGGCAGACAGCGCACGCGGACGGTCTGGGAGACCTGGTTGAGCGTGCCGCCGTCCATGCGGACGCCGACGGGCTCGCCGACGAGGCGGACGGGGATGTCGGCCGTCATGGGCGAGGAAGGGTCGATCTCGAGGAGGTCGATGTGGAGGAACTTCTGGGTGATGGGGTGGCGCTGAAACTCCTTGATGAGGGAGAGAAGCTTGCCCTTGCCCTCGACGCTGAGGTCGATGAGGGCGGCGGAGGAGCCCTTGGCCCGCATCAGGGTGCGGAAGGCGGTCTGCTCGACCGAGACGAGCTGGGTGCCCGACTTGCCGTAGATGACGGCGGGGATGGAGCCGGCCTCGCGGAGGCGGCGGGAAGGCCCGCGGCCGTTGGCGGCGCGGGAGGTGACGGTGAGCTGCAGCTGCTTCATGGTTGATTGGCGTCCCGGGGAGTCACGGGCCCGGAGGATTCCGGCCGTGCCTCGCCCGAGGGAAAGGAAGGTCGAACTTGGCGACCGGAAGCGCCCTTGACAAGCAAAACCCGATTGGCCGGCCGAAAGGGGCTCCATTTGACAAATCCCGGCCTTTGGGGAGCCTTGGGGCGCACCCCACCCCTGATGCGGCCGATTTCGCAAGTCCTGGTGCTGGGCGGAGGCTCCGCGGGGATGCTCGCGGCCATCACCTTGCGCGTCCGCCTACCCCATCTGGGCGTCCGGGTCCTTCGTTCCCCCGCGCTGGGCGTGATCGGGGTCGGGGAGGGCAGCACGCCGGACTTTCCGCGCCACCTGCACAGCTACCTTGGGATCGACCCCGGGGAGTTCCTCCGCAAGGTCCGGCCATCCTGGAAGCTCGGGATCCGCTTCGAGTGGGGCTCCCGGCTCGACCACTTCAACTACGGCTTCCATCCGGCCTTCGCCGACCGGCTGAGGGACGCGGAGACACCCGCCGGCGCGGGGCTCGGCTATGTGATCGGCGACGAGCGGTACAATTACCACGACCGGGTCAGCTCGCTGATGGAGGCGGGCAAGGCCTTCGGGCGCAACGAGCAGGGCGTCCAGCTGCATGCGGCGACCGGCTACCACATCGAGAACGGGGACTTGGTGGCCTGGCTGGAGTCGCACGCCGCCGCCGTGGGCGTGGAGATCCTCGACGGCGACCTCGGCGAGGCCGAGCCGGACGGGGAAGGCCTGGCGGCGATCCGCACGACGGACGGGCGGCGGCTGGAGGCGGACCTGTTCCTGGACGCCTCGGGGTTCCGCGCCGAGCTGATCGGCAAGGCGCTGGGCGAGCCGCTGGTGTCGTACCGCGACAGCCTGTTCTGCGACCGGGCGCTCGTCGGCGGGTGGGACCGCGAGCCGGGCGACCCCATCCTGCCCTACACAACGGCGACGACGATGGACCACGGGTGGTGCTGGCGGATCGACCACCACGACCGGGTGCACCGGGGGTATGTCTTCAGCTCGGCCTTCGTGTCGGACGCCGAGGCGGAGAGGGAGTTACGGGCCTTCGAGCCGAGGATGGGGCCGATGCGCGTGGTGCCGTTTGTGTCGGGCCGGCGCCGGCGGCAGTGGGTGGGCAACGTGTTCGCGGTGGGCAACGCCGCGGGCTTCGTCGAGCCGCTCGAGGCGACATCGCTCCTCGTCATCTGCAACGAGCTGCGCAACCTGGCAGGGGTGCTCGCCGACAGCGGATGCGCGCCCACGCCCGGGCTCCGCGAGACCTGCAACCGCTTCTGCGCCGACGCCTGGGACGAGATCCGGGACTTCCTCGCGGTCCATTACCGCTTCAACGGCCGGAAGGAGACGCCGTTTTGGCGCGCGTGCCGGGCTGACACCGCGCTGCACGCCGCGGAGGCGGTGGTGACCTTCTACCGCGAGAACGGCCCGAGCATGCTGGCCGCCGCCGAGCTGCTCCGCCCCCGCCAGGCGATCTTCGGCCTGCCGGGCTACCTCAACCTGCTCGTCGGGCAGGGGGTGCCGCACAGGCGGGGCGACCTGCGCACGCCCGCGATGGCGCGGCTCTGGGAGCGCTACAGCGCCGACAACGCCGCGGCGGCGGCGAGGGGCGCGACGATCGAGGAGGCCTTCCCGCTGGCCTGCGACCCCTCGTTCCGGTGGCCGAGGGGGTTCTACGGCGGCGCTGGCTGAGCGTTTGGGCTTTTGTCCGGGGCGAATCCGAGCACCTTGGCTCTCCCCTCCGGCCGGAGTGGCGAAATGGCAGCCGCAGCTGACTCAAAATCAGCCGCCCTTAAAGCGTGTGGGTTCGAGTCCCACCTCCGGCACCGGGGAGCGACATGACCCGCCCCCTCGCCCACCTGCTCCTCGCGCTGACGGCCGCGGTCGCCGCCGGGGAGAAACCGCGGCTGGTCGGCTACCTGCCGCACCATGCGACCCTGGAACTGGAGGCGGGACGATACCCGGGGCTGACGGACCTGATCCTTTTCTCGGGCGAGCCGCGCGCCGACGGCTCGCTGGATGCGTCGCGGCTCGACAAGACGCCTTGGGACAAGGTGGCGGCGGTCCGCGCCTCGGGCACGCAGGTCCACCTTTGCCTGGGCGGCTGGGGTCGGTCGCGCCATTTCGCGGCGGTCACCGCGGACCCGGCGAGGCGCGCGAGATTCGTCGCCGAGGCGGCGCGATTCTGCGCGGAACGCGGCCTCGACGGGGTCGACCTGGACTGGGAGCATCCGCGAGGCGCCGCGGAGCTGGCGGCCTACGGGTTGCTCATCGACGAGCTCAAGGCGGCGCTGGCGCCGCGCAAGGGAGAGGTGACGCTGACGTTGGCGGGCGCGGGCCAGCTGCCGCCGGACGGTGGACGGCGGGCCGACCGCGTCCAGCTCATGGCCTACGACATGCCGGGGCGGCACGCGACCCCCGAGGCAGCCCAGGCGCGGGCCGAGGCGCTGATCGCCGCGGGCGTGCCCGCGAACCGGCTCGCGCTCGGCGTGCCCTTCTACGGCCGCGGCGTGACCGCGCGCGACCGCACCCTGCCCTACCGCGAGATCCTCGCCCGGCTCGCGCCGCGGCCGGAGCAGGACGACGCGGACGGCCTGCATTTCAACGGACCGGCGACGATGGCGAGGAAGGCCGCCTGGGCCCGCGAGCGCGGCCTCGGTGGCGTGATGGCCTGGGAGCTCACCCAGGACGCGTCCGGCGAGGCCAGCCTGCTCCGGGTCTTGCGGCGGGAACTCGACCGGCCGCGCTGAGGCTGAGGGATTGCCTTCCGCAACGCGCGGGATGACCTATGGGCATGCGCCTGCCTCTGCTCCTGGCCCTGGTCCTGGCCGCCCAAGCGTGCGCCGCGGAACCCTCGCCGCCCCCGCGCAATATCGTCTTCATCCTGGCGGACGACCTCGGCTACGGGGAAATCGGCGCCTACGGGCAGACCAAGATCCGCACGCCGAACCTCGACCGGCTCGCCGCAGAGGGGACGAGGTTCACCCAGCACTACTCGGGGGCGCCGGTCTGCGCGCCCGCGCGCTGCGTGCTGCTCACAGGCAGGCATCTCGGCAAGGCGGAGATCCGTGGCAACCGCCAGGCCAAGCTGAGCTTCCCCGAGGCGGAGGAGGGCCAGCATCCGATCTCAGGCCGGGTGGCCACGCTGGCGGAGACCTTCCGGGCCGCGGGCTTCGCGACCGGCGCGATGGGCAAGTGGGGCCTGGGGCCCGTCGGCTCGAGCGGCGACCCCAACGCGCGCGGCTTCGACCTGTTCTTCGGCTACAACTGCCAGGCGCTGGCGCACTCCTTCTACCCGGCTTACCTTTGGCGCAACGCGGAGAAGGTGCCGCTCAACGCGAAGCCCATCCCGGGCCACCGCAGGCAACCCGAGGGCGAGGTGCGGATGGAGGATTACCAGTCGGGAACCCACAGCTCGGAGCCGATCCTGAGGGAGGCGGAGGCGTTCATCGCGCGCAACAAGGACCGACGCTTCCTCCTCTACCTGCCGTTCACCGAGCCGCACGCGGCGATGCACCCGCCGCGCGAGCTGGTGGAGAGCTACCCGCGGGAGTGGGACCGGGAACCCTACCGGGGCGAGAGCGGCTACCTGCCGCACCCGCGCCCGCGGGCGGCCTACGCGGCGATGATCACCGACCTCGACCGTCACGTCGGGCGCGTGCGGGCGGCGCTGGAGAAGGCGGGCGTGCTCGAGGACACGCTGGTCATCTTCACCTCGGACAACGGGACGACGCACGCGGGCGCGGCCGGCAAGCCGGGCATCGGCGGGGTGGACGCGGCGTTCTTCAACTCGGTGGCGGGGCTGCGCGGGCTCAAGGGCAGCGTGCACGAGGGCGGGCTCCGGGTGCCGATGATCGCGCGCTGGCCCCGCGGCATCAAGGCGGGCGCGGTCGACGCCACACCCTCCTACTTCGCGGACTGGTACCCGACGCTCTGCGCCGCGGCCGGCGTCAAGGCGCCGGAGGGCCTGGACGGCGAGAACCTCTGGCCGACGCTGGCCGGAGGGAGCCGGCTGTCCGAACGCCGACCGATGGTCTGGATCTATCCGGAGTACGGCGGCCAGGTGGCGGTCCGAATCGGCGACCTGAAAGCGGTGAGGAAGAACCTCGCCCGTCCCAATGCGGGGAACCGTGGCAAATGGGAGGTCTACGACGTGGCCAAGGACCCCGCGGAAACCAAGGACCTTGCGGCTGAGCAACCGGAGGTGGTCGCGCAAGCCGTGGCAATCCTGGAGAGGGAGGATGCCGGAAACGCCCTCTTCCCGCTGGACTGGCGGCGATAACGGGGACGACCGGCGGCAAGGAGGGTCGGCGGTTGCCCCGCCGCCGCGTTCCCGTCTCATCAGCCCAAGCCGACATGCCCCCCTTGCGCCTCTGCCTGACCGGGGCCGCCTCGCACGCGGCGGCGGTGGCGGCGTGCGCGCACGGAAGCGGGCGGCCGGTGATCGTCTGCGTGGCGGGCGACCTGGGCGCGGCGGAGCGGCTGGCGGAGGAGACGGGGCACCTGCTGCGGCTGCTGGCGGGCGCGGAGCCGACGGCGCGGGCGGTGGCGGAGCCCGACGCGGCGACGGCGGCGTTCGAGGCCGACTGCGACCTGCTCGCCGCGCTGGCCGCGCTGCGCCACGGCGGGCACGGCGCGGCCAACCCGCTGCTGGTGGCGGCGCTCCCGGGGGCGCTGGTGCGCGAGGTCGAGGGAGGCGCGCGCGACGCGCCGTCGGAGCTGGCGGTCGGGGTCGGGGACAAGGTCGACCTCCGCGGCCTGGCCGAACGGCTGGCGGCGATGGGCTACTCGGCCGAGGCGGCGTGCGAGCGGCCGGGCGAGTTCGCCCTGCGCGGCGGCATCCTCGACGTCTACCCGGTCAACGCCCACCTGCCCGCCCGGATCGACTGCCTGGGCGACACGGTGGAGGCCATCCGCGCCTTCGACCCCGCCACGCAGCGGGGCGAGGCCGAACTGACGTCGGTGGTCGCGGCGGCGATGCCGGGGCACGGCCCGGCCTCGGGCAGCCTCCTGGGCCACCTCCCCAAGGACGCGCTGCTCGTGGGGGTGGCGGGCGCGCTGGAGGACCCCGCGCTGGCCGGACACCCGCTCCTCGCCGACCGCGACCTGCTCGCGCTGGAGGAGACGGACGCGGCGCCGGAGGGCTGGACGGCGGCGCCTTGCCCGGTCGCTCCCGCGGAGGACCTGCTGGTGGGCTCGGCGGGATCGCCCGAGGCGGAGCGGTCGCACGCCCTGCGCGCGGCGGCCAGGTTGGCGAGGGACGGGCGCCCGTGCCTGATCGCGGTCGACACCGGGGCGTCGGTCGACCGCGCCCGGGAGGAAGCGGCGGCCATCGCCGGCTTCGCCCCGCGGGCGGACGTGGCGCGCTTCGCGGCGGGCGCGACGGTGGAGCCGGGCCGGCTGCCCGGACCCTTGTCCAAGGGCCTCGTGCTGCTGACGGAACGCGAGCTGTTCGCGCGCCGCAGCCGGACGCTGGCCAGCCTGCCGCGCCGACGGTCGGCGCAGCGGGCGGCGGTCGGCCAGTCGCTCGACTTCGCCGAGCTGGCGGAGGGCGACGCGCTCGTGCACGCGACCCAGGGCATCTGCCTGTACCGCGGCATCCGCTGGTTCGAGGTGGACGGCGCGCGGCAGGAGTTCCTCTCGCTGGAGTTCGCCGAGAAGGCGATGCTGCACCTGCCGCTGCGCGAGTCGCACCTGCTCTCGCGCTACGTCGGCATCGGCCGGGCGGCCCCGCGGCTCTCCCGGCTGGGCGGGGGCGGATGGGAGCGCACGCGCAAGGCGGCGGAGGGCGCGACGCTCGACCTCGCCGCGGAGCTCCTGCGGATGCAGGCGCTGCGGCAGGCGCGGCCGGGCATCGCGCACCCCGCGGACGCGGAGCACGCCTGGATGGCGGAGTTCGAGCGGGCGTTTCCGCACCGGGAGACGCCCGACCAATCCAAGGCCATCGGCGAGGCCAAGGCGGACATGGAGCGCGCGTCGCCGATGGACCGGCTGGTCTGCGGCGACGTGGGCTTCGGCAAGACGGAGGTCGCGCTGCGGGCGGCCTTCAAGTGCGTCCTGGGAGGGCGGCAGGTGGCGGTGCTCGCGCCGACCACGGTGCTGGCCCAGCAGCTGCACGCGACGTTCGCGGAGCGGATGGGGCGCTGGCCGGTGACGGTGGAGTTGCTCAGCTCGTACCGCACGCCGCGGCAGCGGGCGGCCACGAGGCGCCGAGCGGAGGAGGGCAAGGTGGACATCGTGGTGGGGACGCACGCCCTGCTCGCCCGGGACGTGCGCTTCGCCCGGCTGGGCCTGGCGGTGGTTGACGAGGAGCACCGCTTCGGCGTGCGGCACAAGGAGCAGCTCAAGCGGATGAGGGCCGAGGTGGACGTGCTGGCGATGTCGGCCACGCCCATCCCCCGCACGCTCTACCTCGCGCTCGTCGGCGCGCGCGACCTGAGCGTGATCGAGACGCCCCCGCGCGAGCGCCTGCCGATCCGGACGGTGGTCCGAGCGTACGACGAGCGGCTGGTGCGGGACGCCATCCGGGCGGAGCTGGCGCGCGGCGGGCAGGTCTTCTACCTGCACAACCGCATCGAGACCATCGAGGCCTGCGCGGCCCGGGTCCGCGAGCTGGCCCCCAAGGCGCGCGTCGCCGTCGGGCACGGCCGCATGGGAGCGGGGGAGCTGGAGGCGGTGATGGCGGACTTTGTCTCGGGCGAGGCCGACATCCTGGTCTGCACGACCATCATCGAGACCGGGCTGGACATCCCCAACTGCAACACGCTGATCCTGGAGGGGGCGGACCGGCTCGGCCTGGCCCAGCTCTACCAGATCCGGGGGCGCGTCGGGCGCTTCAACCGCCAGGCCTACGCCTACCTGTTCCTGCACCGCCACGGGCAGCTGGCGGAGCGGGCGCGCAACCGGCTGGCGGCGGTGCGCCAGCACAACCAGCTCGGGGCCGGCTTCCGCATCGCGATGCGCGACCTCGAGCTGCGCGGGGCGGGCAACCTGCTCGGCGCCAAGCAGAGCGGGCACATCGCCGGGGTGGGCTTCGAGCTCTATTGCCAGCTGCTGCGGGAAAGCGTGCAGCGGCTGAAGGGCGGCGGGCGGGCGAGGGTGCGGGCCGAGGTCGCGCTCGACTGCGTGCGCCACGCGGACACGCCGCTGGGGCCCTCGGCCGAGGCCGCCGAGGGCCGGGGGCCGGCCCTGACCGCGGCCCTGCCCGCGGCCTGGATCCCGGAGACGCGCCTGCGCATCGAGGCGTTCCGGCGGATCGCCCTGGCGGGCGAGGCGGGCGAGGTGGCGGAGATCCGGGCGGAGCTCCGCGACCGCTTCGGCCGGCTGCCGCCCGAGGCGGCGGCGCTGCTGGACCTGGCCGAGCTCCGCTGCCTGGCGGAGTCGCGGGGCGTGACGCGGGTGGCGGCGGAGGGCGCGGTGCTGCGCTGTCACCGCCCGGCGGCGGGCGGCGGCGATGAGCCGCTCCTGCAGATGGGAAGGTTTCCCCGCTTGACCGCGCGGGAGCCCCTGCGGAAACTCGCGGAAATCCGCGCGTTCCTCGCGCGCCTACCCTCGCCCTGATGACCACCGCCCTCCTCGCCCTCGCGCTCCTCGCGACCCCGGCAGCGCCCGCCGACCTTGGGTGGTCGGAGCAGAACGGGGACCGCGTGCTGGCGGTGGCGGGCGACCAGGTGGTCACGCTCTCCGACATCCGCCGGGAGCTGGCCCCCATGGCCCGCGGCCTCCGGGGCACGGCGGAGGAGAGGGATGTCGCCCTGCGGAAGGCCGCCGCCGAGGTGCTGCGCAACCTGACCGACCGCGCCATCGTGCTGAGCGAGTTCCGCTCGAGCGGCATGGTCATCCCGCCGGCGATGGTGCAGGCGGAGATCGACGACCAGGTGCGCCGTCAACACGAGGGCGACCGGCTGAGGTACTACGCCTCGCTGCGCTCCCAGGGAATCACCCCGGCCGAGCACCGCCGCCAGACCGAGGACAAGATCATCTTCGACTACATGCTGGGGCAGGTGCGCCGCTCGATCGGCGAGGCCAGCCCGGCGCGGATCCAGGCCTTCTACGACGCCAACCAGGCGTCGTTCGCGCGGCCCGAGCAGGTCCGCTTCCGCCAGATCTCCTTCCTCCGGCGAGCCACCGAGACGCCCGAGGAGACGCTCCGCCGAGCCGAGGCCGCCCGCGACGCCGTCGCCGGGGGAAAACCGGGCGCGGAGGAGCGCTTCGTCGCCGCCGCCAAGGCGGGAAGCGACGACGACTACCGCGCCGAGGGCGGCGACGCCGGATGGCGCGCCATGGCCGACCTGGCGGGAACCGTCGCCGAGGCGCTGCGCACCCTGCCCGACGGCGGCGTCTCGCCCCTGCTGACGCTCGACGCGGGCGGCGAGAAGGCCCACTTCCTCCTGCTGCGCACGGGCTTCCGGGCGGCGGGCACGGCGCCGATCGAGGACGTGCGCCAGCAGATCGCCGCCAAGGTGCGCGACGACCTCGGCAACGAGGCGGTGCGCGCCTGGCTTGAACGCCTGCGCGAGAAGCACGCGCCCCAGCCGCGCTGAGCGCGGCGCCCGCACGCGGGGACCCGCCGATGACAGCCCCGCGCGACAAGGCTTACCGCTGCGCCGCCTTCCCCGCGAGGACGGCCGGGGCGGTGGCGCATGTGACATCCCTCCCCGGCGCGGGTCCGCTGGGGGACGTGGGCGCGGCGGCGCGGCGGTGGGTGGATGCCTTGGCGGAGAGCGGCCTGGGCTGGTGGCAGATCTGCCCCCTGGGGCCCACCGGTTACGGGGACTCTCCCTACCAGCCGCTGTCGACATCGGCGCTCAACCCCCACCTGATCGACCTGGCCGAGCTCGTCAGCCAAGGCCTGGCAACGCGGGAGGAGCTTTCGCGGCTTGGGCCGCCGGGGCCGAGGGTCGATTATGGACTGCTATGGACGGAGCTGCGCCCGCTGCTCGCGCGGGCGGCGGACCGCGCGGCGCGCGACCCGGCGCGGCTGGAGGCCTGGGGCGAC
The DNA here is from genome assembly GCA_030831965.1 of Verrucomicrobiota bacterium. GTDB lineage: Bacteria > Verrucomicrobiota > Verrucomicrobiia > Opitutales > UBA953 > UBA8828. The sequence continues at coordinate 1,238 of JAURJZ010000016.1, read as the reverse complement.
GTGGGCGCCTTTCGGGCGCGGGAGAGCGCCTGGCTGCCCGGGTGGTGCCGGTTCGCCGCGCAACGCGAGGCCAACGGCTTCAGGGCGCCCGCGGAGTGGGGTCGGACGGAAACGGAGCCGGGAGCGGAGACCCGCGCGGCGATCTTGCAGCTGATCGCCGACGCCCAATGGTCGCGGCTGAGGGAACACGCGGCGAGCCGGGGCGTGCGCCTGCTGGGCGACATGCCGATCTACGTGTCGTCGGACGGCTGCGACTTCCACGAGCGCCCGGAACTCTTCACGCGGGACGAGGTGGCGGGGGTGCCGCCGGACTACTTCTCCGAGGACGGCCAGCTCTGGGGCAACCCGCTGCACGACTGGAAGCGGCAGGCCGAGGACGGCTTCTCCTGGTGGCGGGCGCGGGTCGACCGCGACCTCCGCCTGTTCGACGCCGCCCGCATCGACCATTTCCGGGGGCTTTGCGACTACTGGGCGGTGCCCAAGGGGGCGGCGTCGGCCAAGGAGGGATGCTGGCGCCCGGGACCGGGATTGGCCTTCTTCGAGGCGCTGGGCAAGCGGGCCCTGGTCGCGGAGGATCTCGGCTTGCTCAGCCCCGGGGTGCACGCGCTGAGGGCGAAGGCCGGGCTTCCCGGCATGGCGGTGCTGCAGTTCGGCTTCCCGAGGACGGAAGACAACCCCCACCACCCCGAGACGATCACCCCGGACCGCGTGGTGTACACGGGAACTCACGACAACGACACGACGGAGGGATGGTTCGCGGGGCTTTCGCCGGAGGTTGCGCGCGAGGCGCGGGCCGCGCTCGGGGAGGGAAGCCCCTCGGGGGCCGCCTGGCGCGCCGCGCTGGCCTCGCCGGCCATCGCGGCCTTCGCGCCGGCCCAGGACATGCTTGGGCTGGGCGCGGAGGCTCGGCTGAACACCCCGGGCGTGGCCCAGGGCAACTGGGCGTGGCGAATGACGGAACGGCAGCTGGAGCGACTGAGGGAAGGCGCCGGTGAGACGAGGCGGATGGTCCGGTCGGCGGGGAGGGGAGTTTAGGAAAGGGACGAGCGGAGCGAGTTTTCGCGCGCGGACACCGCTGTCGCCGCGGACACCGCCCACCGGGGGCCGGAAGGCGGAGGCCTCAGGCCTGGCGCGGGATGACGCCCTGCTGCTCGAGCTTGAGGTAGAGCTCGCGGCCGACCCAGGCGTCGTTGGCGGCGTACTGGACCTGGCGCCGGTCGAGGCGCTTGGACCAGTCG
>JAURJZ010000096.1 GCA_030831965.1 Verrucomicrobiota bacterium | reverse complement strand
CTCTCCGACCTTCACCTTGGCACCCGGGACGCGCAGGCGATGGCCCTGCTCGACATCCTCAGGTCGGTGCGGTGCGACAAGCTGATCCTCAACGGCGACATCATCGACCTCTGGTCGCTCCAGCGGAAAAACCACTGGGCGCCCGCCCACACCGCCGTCGTCCGCCGCATCCTCAAGATGGCGGAGCGGCACGGCACCCAGATCGTCTACCTGCGCGGCAATCACGACGACTTCATCGGGCGCCTCCTTCCCCTCGCCATCGGCCGGATGGAGCTCGCCGAGGAGCACGTCCACGTCGCCGCGGATGGCGCCCGCTACCTCTGCATCCACGGCGACGCCTTCGACGCCGTCACCACCAAGTTCCGCTGGCTCGCCGTCCTGGGCGACATCTCCTACCAGTTCCTCCTCGGCCTCAACCGGGTCTACAACCTCTGGCGCCGCTGGCGCGGCAAGGAGTACTTCTCCTTCTCCCAGGCGGTCAAGGGGCGGGTGAAGTCGGCCGTCAGCTTCATCTCCGACTTCGAGCACCACCTGCGCTCCCTCGCGGTGCGGCGCGGCTGCGACGGCGTCATCTGCGGCCACATCCACAAGGCCGAGGACCGCCGGATCGGCCGCGTGCGCTACCTCAACTCCGGCGACTGGGTCGAGTCCCTCACCGCCCTGGTGGAGGAGGCCGATGGCACGATGCGCGTGGTCGGCCATCCCGAGCTGCTCGCGCGCGTCCGCGAGGCCCGCCAGGCCGCCGCGGCCGTCCCGGCATGAGCCAGGCCGTCCCCGTCCTGACCGCCGGATTCGGCGAGGGCCACAACGCCGCCGCGCGGGCCGTCGCCGCCGCCCTCGCCCGGAGGGCCGAGGCCGGGCGCGGCCCCGCGACCCTGCTCCGCGACCTCTTCCTCGACGCCTACGGCGAGGCGCGCTTCGCCCGCCAGCGGCGGGCCTACCTCGACCTTGCCAACCGCGCCCCGGGCCTGTGGGCCTGCGTTTACCAGGCGCTCCACCTCATCCCGGTCGAGCCGCTCGCCGCGCCCTTCCTCCGCCCGGTCAGGGCCAGCCTCGGCCGCGCCATCGCGGGCGCCGAGGTGGTGGTGAGCACCTACCCGCTCTACGCCGACCTGCTGCGCCGCCACCCCTTCCCGCCCGGCGCGAGGCGCCCCACGCTCGTCACCGTCGTGACCGATTCCCTTTCGGTCAACCGCGCGTGGCACCGCGCCCCCTCCGACTGGTATGTCGCGCCCAACGCCCCCACCGCCGCCGTGCTTGTCCGGCAGGGTGTCCCCGAGGACCGCATCCTCCCTCTCGGATTCCCGGTCGACGCGCGCCTGGCGGCCCCCGCGGGCCCTCCCGGCCCGCGTCCCCGCGTCCTGCTCATGCTCAATCCCGGGCGGCGCGACGCGCTTCCCCTCGTCCGCGCGGTGGCGGCCGAGGATGTCGACCTCACCGTGACCGTGGGGCGAGACGAGGCCATGCAGGCCGCCGTGACGCGCGCCGCCGGCCCGGCCGTCCGCGTGGTCGGCTGGACCGACCGGCTGCCGGAGCTGATGCTCGCCCACGACCTCGTCCTGACCAAGGCGGGAGGGGCGACGACCCACGAGTGCATCGCCGCCAACCTGCCCATGGTCTTCACCCAGGTCATTCCCGGCCAGGAGGCCGGCAACGCCCGGCTTGTCACGGAGGCCGGCGGCGGCCACCTCGGGCTCGACCCCGCGTCCGCGGCCTCGGCCGTTCGGCGCGTCTTCGCCAACGAGCGCGCCGGCTGGTGGGCCTGCCGCCGAGCCCTCGCGCGCCTCGGCGACCCGCACGGGGCCGATCGGGTGGCCGACCTTGTCCTGCGCGAGCTTCAGGCCCGGCGCGCCAGCGTCCCCGCCACGCGGGCGGCAAGCGCGGCTCCGACCCCGGGCGTGGCCGCCAGCTGATCGACCGAGGCCTTGCGCAGGGCCTGGATGGAGCCGAACCGCTCCAGCAGCGCCGCCTTGCGCGACGGCCCAAGCCCTGGCACCTCGTCGAGCAGCGACTCCCGCAGCTTCCGGCTGCGCAGCTCGGCGTTGAAGTCGTTGGCGAAGCGGTGCGCCTCGTCGCGCAGGCGCTGGAGCAGGCGAAGCCCCTCGTGGTGCCGGGGCAGCCGGACCTCGCCCCCGCCGGGCAGGACCACCGTCTCCTCCTCCTTGGCCAGGCCGATGAGCGGGGGCGGCGTCAGGCCGACGTCCGCGAAGGCCGCCAGGGCCGCTTGCACCTGGCCCGCCCCGCCGTCGATGACCACGAGGTCGGGCCCCGGCTTGCCCTCCCGGGCGAGCCGCGAGTAGCGCCGTCCCACCACCTCGCGCATCGCCCGGAAGTCGTCGTTGCCCTCGAAGCTCCGGATGCGGAAGCGGCGGTATCCCTGCCTGTCCGGCTGGCCGTCGCGGAACCGCACCAGCGAGGCCACCGCAAGCGTCCCCGAGATGTGCGAGATGTCGAAGCACTCCAGGATGGACGGTGGCTCGGCCAAGCCCAGCGCGCCGGCCAGGGCCGCCAGCGCGGGGCCGCCGTCGGGGCGGGGCAGGGGGTCTTCCCGCACGAACCGGCGCGCTTTCTCGGTCGTCGCCCGGATCGCCGACAGGAGGTCGCGGCATTCCGCCGCGCGCTCGTAGTCCCGGGCCGCGGCGGCCTCCGCCATCCCCGCCTCCAGCTCGGCCGTCCAGTCCCGCACGCGCCCCTCGAGGAAGGCGCAGGCCGCGTCGACGCGCTCGCGGTACGCCTCCTCCGTCACCTCGTTCGGGTGGGCCTGGATCTCCGCCCGCGCGTCGGCGTAGAGCCGCCAGCGACCGTCGGGCAGGCGCTCGGGCTCGGCGTCGCCCTGCGCGATCCCGAATCGCTTGCGCATCTCGCGCAGGGTCTTTCTCACCTGGGGCGCGTGGGGGAACGGGCCGAAGTAGCGGGCCGACTCCGAGGTTCGCGCCCGCACCAGCCGGAAGCGGGGCAGGGGGTCGTCCAGGTCCACCCGGATCTGCAGGAACTGCTTGTCGTCCCGGAGCAGCACGTTCCAGCGGGGCCGCCAGCGCTTGATCAGCCGGCCCTCGAGGAGCAGCGCCTCCGTCTCGCTCCGGACCACGTGCCACTCGACCGCCGCCGCCGAGGCGACCAGCGCGGCCACCTTTGGGCCGTGCCTGGCTCCGGGACGGAAGTACGAGGCCAAACGCACCCTCAGGAGGTTGGCCTTGCCCACGTAGATGACCCGGCCGGAGCTGTCCCTCATCAGGTAGACGCCGGGCTCCCGCGGAGCCTGCCGGACCCGCGCGCGGAGGGACATTTCTGGGGGGTCGGGTTGCATTTTTCCTCCCGATGGGGAAGTTGCCCCCGGTTCCCCATGGCGCAAACGCAATCCACCCGGTCGTGCCGGGCCCACCTCATCAACATCGGCGACGAGCTCCTCGAGGGCGTCCGCCCCAACGGCCACCTCGTCTGGCTCGGCGAGCAGCTGGCGCGCAAGGGAATCCGCCTGCAGCAGGCCTCGATCGTCCGCGACGAGCTCGCCCCCATGGTCGAGGAGATCCGCCAGGCCTGGGCCGGATGCGACCTTGTCATCACCACCGGCGGCCTGGGTCCGACCACCGACGACCTCACCCGCGAGGCGGTCGCCCAGGCGCTGGGGCTTCCCCTTGTGCCCGATCCCGAGGCCGAGGTCGCCCTCCGCCAGCGCTTCGCGAAGATCGGTCGCCAGGTCTCCGACCTCGACCTGCGCCAGTGCCGCGTGCCCCAGGGCGCCCTCTCCCTTCCCAACCCCCGCGGCACCTCCCCCGGCATCCTGCTCGAGCGCGATGGGAAGGTCCTCGCCATGCTGCCCGGCCCCGGGCTCGAGCTTCAGCCGCTCTTCGCCGAGCAGGTCGTCCCGCGCCTCCGCGCCTGCGGCTCGGCCTGCGACGGCGACGCCTACGTCCAGGTGCGCACCTACGGCATCGGCGCCGCCCCTCTCGAGGCGAAGATCCGGCCCCTCCTCCTGCCGGGCATGCAGCTCACCTTCGGCACCCACTCCGGCGTCGTCGACGCGCGCATCTCCCCGGGTTCCAGCGGCGCCTGCCGCGACCGCATGATGGAGGTCGCGCGCAAGGTTCGCGACGAGGTGGGCGACGACTTTGTCTGCACCGGCCACGCCTGCCTCGCCTCCCTCGCCGTCGAGCGCCTCGCCAAGCTCGGCCGCACCCTCGCCGTGGCCGAGTCCTGCACCGGCGGCCTCCTCGCCAGCCGCCTGACCGACATCCCCGGCGCCTCCGCCGCCGTCGCCGGCTCCATCGTCTCCTACACCGAGGACGCCAAGATGACCCTGCTCGGCATCCCCGCCGACCTCCTCGCCCAGCACGGAGCCGTCTCCGCCGAGGTCGCCGCCGCCATGGCCACCGCCGCCGCCGAGAAGTTCGGCGCCGACTACGGCCTCGCCGTCACCGGCTGGGCCGGCCCCGGCGGAGGCACCCCCGACGACCCGGTGGGCACCGTCTATCTCGGCTACGCCTCCTCCTCCGGCGTCTGGTCGCGACGCATCGTGGTCGCGGGGGATCGCGCCCAGGTGAAGATCCGCGCGGTCAACGCCGCCCTCGATTGGCTGCGCCGCAACCTCAGCCGCTACGCGGTCGAGGACGCCGTCCACGGCGCCTGAGCGGTTCCGCGTTGCCTCCGCCGCCCCCGCGGGGATTGGCTGGTGCCGTGCCGGCCAACCTCTCCATCGTCGCGGGAGCCGACGAGTTCCTCGTCGACCGCGAGGCCCGCCGCCTCTTCGAGGCGGCCAAGGCCGCCGCGGGCGCCGACGCCGATCCCGAGGTCGTCGACGGTTCCCTCCGCCTGGTCTCCGACGCCCCCGCGGTCGAGTCCCGCATCCGCGAGTCGCTCGCCGTGATGGGGCTTTTCGGCAGCGCCAAGGTCGTCTGGGTCCGCTCCCTCAACTGGCTTGAGCTTCCCAAGGCCCAGGCCGGCTCCGAGGAGGTCGTCGCGATCCTCGAGCAGCACCTCATCCCCTTGCTCTGCGCCCCCGCGCCCGACGTCCGCCTCGTCGTCTCCCTCATCCCCCCCGGCCGGACCCGCAAGGAGTTCAAGCAGCTCAAGGCCGCCGCCGGCACCTTCGTCGACCTTCCCGACCCCGCGCCCGAGGCGCTCGCCTCCCTGGTCGCCGCCGCCTTCCGCGAGGCGGGCGCCAAGGCCGGCCCCGATGTCGCCGCGGCCCTGCTCGAGCGCGTGACCGGCTCCACGCGCGCCCTCCTGGCCGAGGCCGAGAAGCTCGCCGTCCACGCCGGCCCGGGCGGCACCGTCGGCGTCGACGACGTGCGCCGCCTCACCCCCGTCTTCGGCGAGTCCGACTTCTTCGAGCCGGTCGACGCGCTTCTCTCCGCCGACCTCGCCTGGACGCTCGCGTCCCTCGACCGCTATTTCTTCAACAACACCTCCGCCCGCCCCCTGCTCGCCTCGCTGCACAACCGCCTGCGCCTCCTCATCCAGCTCCGCGCGTTCGCCGACGCCGGGCTGATCCGCCTGACCGCCTCGGGTGTCGCCGACCGCGACCTCAAGGCCCTCGCGGCCCGGTTCGCCCCGCTCCACGGCGGCGCCGCCAAGTCCTCCTCCAACCCCTTCAGCCAGAACCCCTGGTATCTCGGAACCAAGGTCGCCCCCGCCGCGGCCCGCTTCACCCTCCGGGAGCTCGTCGACCTCCAGCTCGACCTCGCCGAGGTCGCCGCCTCGGGCGACGAGGAGGGCGCCCTCCGCGCCGCCTGCGTCCGCGCCCTCGGCCGCCGCCCCCGCGGCTGACCTTCCCCGTTGCCCGCCGGCCCCTTGCCCGGCAAACTCCTCCCCAACCGTCATGGACACCGTCCCGAACATCCTCGCCGACCGCTACGCCTCGCCCGAGATGCGCGCCCTTTGGTCGCCCCGCGGCCGGGTCGTGCTCGAGCGCGAGTTCTGGATCGCCGTGCTCCGCGCCCAGCGCGACCTCGGCGTGGCCGTCCCGGCCGGCGCCCTCGAGGCCTACGAGCGCGTCCGCGACCAGGTCGACCTCGACGACATCCGCCGGCGCGAGGAGGTCACGCGGCACGACGTCAAGGCGCGCATCGACGCCTTCTGCGCCCTCGCCGGGCACGAGCACATCCACAAGGGCCTCACCAGCCGCGACCTCACCGAGTCCGTCGAGCAGCTCCAGCTCCATCGCTCCCTCGGCCTGCTCCGCGCCAAGTTCGTCGCCGCGGCCGCGCGCCTCGCCCGCCGAGCCGCGGAGGAGCGCGACACCCTCCTCGCCGCCCGCACCCACAACGTCGCCGCCCAGCCCACCACCGTGGGCAAGCGCTGGGCCATGTTCGGCGAGGAGTGCCTCCGCGGCGTCGCCGCAATCGACCAGGTCCTCGCCGGCTTCGCCGCCCGCGGCCTCAAGGGCGCCGTCGGCACCCAGCTCGACGCGCTCACGCTCCTCGCCGGCGACCGCGCCAAGGTCGCCCAGCTCGAGGCCCGTCTCCTCGTCCACCTCGGCATCCCGCGCGTCCTCGGCGCCGTCGGCCAGGTCTACCCCCGCTCGATGGACCTCGAGGCCGTCTCCGCCCTCCTTGTCGCCGCCTCCGGGCCCTCCTCGCTCGCCCGCACCCTCCGCCTGATGGCCGGTCACGAGCTCGCCAGCGAGGGCTTCCTTCCCGGCCAGGTCGGCTCG
>JAURJZ010000095.1 GCA_030831965.1 Verrucomicrobiota bacterium | reverse complement strand
TTGAGGTCGTCGGGGACGAGCTTGGCGAGGCGGTTGGTCTCGGGGAAGTCGAGGCCGCGGATGCGGGCGAGGTCGCGCACGACCATCTTGGCGCCGAAGGTGCCGAAGGTGATGATGTTGGCGACGCGGTCGGCCCCGTACTTGCGCCGGACGTAGCCGACGACCTCGTCGCGGCGGCGCATGCAGAAGTCGATGTCGAAGTCGGGCGCGGAGACGCGCTCGGGGTTGAGGAAGCGCTCGAAGAGGAGGCCGAACCGGATGGGGTCGATGTCGGTGATGCGCAGGCAGTAGGCGACGAGGGAGCCGGCGCCCGAGCCGCGACCGGGGCCGACGGGGATGCCCTGGCGGCGGGCCCAGTCGATGAAGTCCCAGACGATGAGGAAGTAGTCGACGAAGCCGGTGCCGGCGATGACGCCGAGCTCGAACTCGACGCGGCGGATGAGCTCGGCGGGGCTGACCTTGCCGGGGCCGGGGGCGCGCTCGTCGGCGCGGGCCGCGGGGCTGTCGAAGTCGACCCCGTAGCGCTCGGCGAGCCCGCGGCGAACCTCGGCGATGAGCTTGGAGCCGGGCGCGGCCATGGCGGCGCGGCGGTCGGCGGGGATGGAGAAGTCGGCCGGCTTGCCCGCGGCGGCGCTGAGGCCGTTCTTGAGGACCTCGTAGCCGTCGAGGATGGGGCCGAGCCGGGGCTCGGTCCGGGGCTTGGCCGAGACCTCGAGGGGATAGACGGGGTAGAAGCTCTGGCCGACGGGCAGCTGGACGTCGCACATCTCGGCGACGGCGACGGTGTTGGCGATGGTCTCGGGGGCCTCCCCGAAGAGGCGGCGCATCTCGGCCTCGCCCTTGAGGTAGAACTCGCGGGAGGCGTAGCGCATGCGGCGCTCGTCGGCGAGGCGGGCGCCGGTCTGGATGCAGAGCATGGCGTCGTGGGCGCCGCCGTGGGTGGGCTCGACGTAGTGCACGTCGTTGGTGGCGACGGCGCGGAGGTTGAACTCCCGGGCCAGCTGGAGGAGGGGGGCGAGGATGGACTTCTGCTCCTCGAGGCCGTGGTCCATCAGCTCGATGACGAAGTTCTCGCGGCCGAAGATCTCGATGAACTTGCCGCAGGCGGCGCGGGCGCCGTCGAGGTCGCCGCGGAGGAGGTGCTGGGGGATGACGCCCTGGAGGCAGCCGCTGAAGCCGATGAGGCCCTTGGCGTGGGCGGCGAGCTGCTCGAGGTCGGCCCGCGGCTTGTAATGGAGGCCGACGGTGTGGGCGTTGGAGACGAGGCGGGTGAGGTTCTGGTAGCCCTCGAAGCTGCGGGCGAGCACGCCCATGTGGTAGTACTTGTGGCGGGCGCGGTCGGGCTTCTCGGTGTTGCGGTGGTCCCAGACGAGGTAGAGCTCGCAGCCAAGGAGGGGCTTGATGGCTCGGCCGGACTTCTTGGAGAGGGTCTTGGCCTCGTTCCAGAAGTCGAAGAGGCCGAAGAGGTTGCCGTGGTCGGTGATGGCGACGGCCCGCATGCCCATGTCGCAGGCCTTTTCCATGAGCCGGTCGATGCGGCTGCAGCCGTCGAGCATGCTGTAGTCGGTGTGCACGTGGAGGTGCACGAAATCCCGGCTGTCGGGCGTCGTCGCCATGGACATCCCTAGTTATCGGCGGGCGGCGGGGAGGGGAAACAAATTCGCCCCCCGGCGGCCGGGCGCGCGGGCGCTTCAGGCCTCGGGGCGGGGTTGAGGGCGGATCTCAACCCTCGGTCGGGGGGCCGGCGGCGCGGTTGGCGCGAGGCGGATAGTTCTCGCGGCACCGTCGCCTTCGAGCCAAAAGAATCCGACCGAAGCAAGTGGCCATCCCTGCCTCCAGCGCGCCCGTCTATGTGATCAACCTCGACCGGGACACGGCGCGGCTGGAGTCGGTGCGACGCGAGCTCGACGGGGCGGGCATCCCGTTCACGCGCATCCCCGCGGTGCTGGGGGCGGAGCGGCTGGGCGAGCCAGGCCTGGTCGACCTGGAGGCGTACCGGCGGCGCAACCGCGCGGACAGCCCGCGCGGCGGGGAGCTGGGCTGCCACCTGAGCCACCTGAGGGCGATGGAGGCGTTCCTGGCCACGGGCGAGCCGATGGGCGTGATCCTGGAGGACGATGTGCGGCTCCTGCCGGGGTTCGCGGAGGCGGTGCGCTCGCTGGGCGAGCGGGACGACTGGGATTTGGCCAAGCTCTTCTGCTACCACCGGGGCATGCCGGTGCGCGGCCGGGAACTGGCGGGCGGGCGGCATCTCTGCGTCCACCTGGCGGTGACGACCTCGACCGCGGCGTATGCGATTCGGCGGCGGGCGGCGGCGAGGCTGGTCGCGACGCTGCTCCCGATGCGCGAGCCGATCGACCACGCGATGGACCGCCCCTGGGAGAGCGGACTGCGCATCCGCGGCGTGAGGCCGCACGCGGCGGCGCTGGCGGGGGTGGCGCGGCAGACGACGCTCGGGTACGAGGACCGCAGCCGGGAGAACCGCACGGCGGGAAAAAACCTGCGCCTGCTGGCCTTTCGGGCGAACCGCGAGACCCGCAGGTTCCTGCATGGGCTGGCCGAGCTTGCGGGGCGACGCGGCGAGGGCTGAGCGCGGTTCCGGCTTGCCCGGCGGGGGACGGGGGCGGATAAGGGAGGCGGCCAGCGCGGGTGTCGTATAACGGCTATTATGTGAGCTTCCCAAGCTTGAGACGAGGGTTCGACTCCCTCCACCCGCACCAGCCGCCGCTCAGTGGCCGTCGCCCATGAACTCGGGCATGGTGTGGTCGGGGCCGTGGTCGATGCCGGAGCGGGCAAAGACCCTGAAGAAGGTGAGGACAACGATGCGGAGGTCGAGCCAGAGGCTGCGGTGGTCGACATACCACACGTCGAGGGCGAACTTCTCGTCCCAGGAAAGCGCGTTGCGGCCGTTGACCTGGGCCCAGCCGGTGACGCCGGGGAGAACCTCCATGCGGCGACGCTGGAAGGCGTTGTAGCGAGGGAGGTACCGCATCATCAGGGGGCGCGGGCCGACGACGCTCATCTCGCCGCGGAGGACGTTCCACATCTCGGGGAACTCGTCCAGGGTGGAGGCGCGCAGGAATCGGCCGAGGGGCGTGAGGCGCTCGGTGTCGGGCAGGAGATTGCCGGCGGCGTCGCGCGCGTCCGTCATGGTGCGGAACTTGACCATGCGGAAGGGCCGGCCGTCCTTGCCCGGCCGTTCCTGGATGAAGAGGACGGGCGAGCCGAGGCGGAGACGGACGAGGAGGGCGACGAGGAGGAGCAGGGGGGAGAAGGCGATCAGCCAGCCCAGCGAGAAGAGGATGTCGAAGAGGCGCTTGGCCATGGGTCAGCGGACGGGGATACGGGTGACGGTGACGGACTCGAGGCCGGGTAGGCGATCGACAAAGGAAATCTCGACCTCGGCCTCGGGACCGGAGGCCGCGGTCACGGGGACCAGGAGGACGTTGTCGCCGCGGACGAGACGCACGGTGAAGGGGACGGCGCGGCGCGCGTCCGGCTTGGGGTCGGGATGGAGGGCGGGCGCGGCGGGCGCGGGCTGGCCGGACCCGGCCAAGGGGAAGCGGACGGAGAGGAGGGCGCTGCCCGGCTGGGCGGAGGTGGCGGCCTCGACGACGACGGCGACCTCGAGCACCTCGCCCGGCAAGACGGGGAGGCGGCGGTGGAGGCGGCCTTGGGGACCGATGGCGCCCAGGGAGATGTCGTCTCGCGCGAGACGGGAGGCGTCGGCCAGCCAAAGCGTCCAGCCCTGGGCGACGGGATCGGAGGGGGCGGTCCAGCGGAGCGGGGCTGAGCCGGTCGCGCGCGGGAGCGCGCGGAGGGCCGAGGCGAGGCGGGCGGCGAGGGGAGCTTGGGCGGGGAGGTCGTCGTCGCCGCGAACCAGGAGGGGCCAGGGGTTGGGCTCGGGGAAATCCTGCCAAGTGACGGGCTGGCTGCCGGGCCAGGGTTGGCGGTTGAGCGCGGCGAGGGCGGCGTCGCGGCGAATCTCGGCGGCGAGCATCCGCTCGAGGTCGCCCCGGCCGAGGGCGGCGGCCTCGGCCTCGCGGACGCGGAGGCGCTGGGCGACAACGGCGTCCCAGGCGAGCTGGAATTGTCCCAACCTCTGGCGCATGCGGCGATGGCGGGGGTCGGAGGGAGCGGCGGCGAGGGCGGACGCGGCCTGGGCGAGGAGGGCAGGGGCGCGGTCGGCGAGGAGGGCGTCCATGCCGGGCAGGGCCAGGGCGCCGTCGCGCCAGCCGCGGAGCCATTCGCCGGCGAGACGGGTGGAGAAGGCTGCGGTCCAGCAGGCGGCGATCGCGTCGTGGAGGGCGCGCATGGGTTCGGCGGCGGGGCCGTAGGCGGCGTCGAACCAGCGCGCCTCGAGGCGGGCGGGGTCGGCGGCGATGTCGGACAGCATCTGGGCGGCGACCCAGACCTTGGGGGCGTCGAAGACCCAGAGCGGGTCGACCTCGGCGTACCAGGAGTCGACGCCCGCGACATGGGCGGCGCGGAGGGACTGGGCGAGGGCGCCGAGATGGACGCGGGGGAAGGGGACGTCGCGTCCGAAACCGTAGTCCCAGGTGGCGAGGCGCCGCACGCCGGAGCGACCCCAGGCGGCGAGGTTGTCGGCCTCGAGCCTGGCGTAGTCGGGGTTGGCGTACTGGATGCGGTCGGCGCAGACGGCGGGGAAGACGGCGGGGTGGACGGGGAAGGAGGGCGCGCGGGCGACGTCGAGGTAGGCGAGCGCGCCGAGGGCGCGGTCGCCGCCCGGACTCCAATCGACGGCGGCGACGCGGTTGAGGAAGGCGAAGGCCACGTCGGATCGGTCGGGGCGACCGTCCCAGACCTTGCCACCGGGCCAGTGGGCCGGACCCGGGGGCCAGACGACGCTGTCGTTGATGCCGAGCGGGACGGCGAGCTCGTCGGGGTTGTCGGCCAGCCAGCGGCGGGCGGCGGCGGCGGCGAGGGCGGCGGCGGCGGGGTGGTTGAGGTCGGGCTGGGCGGAGCGACCGCGGCGGGCGGGTGGAAGCGGGGCGCCGTCGGGACCCGGGAAAAGCTCGGGGCGGGTGGCGAAGAGCTCCGGGGTGAAGGCGAGGTGGATGCCGTGCGTGGATCGCGGGCGGAAGCCGTAGCCGACGGCCCGTCCCCAGGCGATGGACTCCGGATTTTCCAGGCCGGAGATGGCCCGCCAGGCGAAGGAGGGCGTCCAGGCCTCGTCGGGCGGCGTCTCGACGCGCGCGCGCTGCTCCCAATCGGCGCCGGCGGCGCCCGGCATGGCGAAGGTGACGCCGAGGGCTTGGGTGGCGAACCGACCGGCGGCCATGCGGGTCGCGGCGGGTGAGTTGCCGAGGATGACGGTCAGGGCGCCTTGGGAGCGGCGCGCGGCGGTGTCGCCGTCGGCCGCGGGCGCTCGGCAGCCGAGGCGCTGGGCGATGCGGGTGCGGCCGAGGGCGATGCCGGCGTGGACGGGCTCGGCGGACTCGGGACGGACCTCGGGGCGGCGGCCGGTGACCCGCTCGCCCCAATCGGCGAGCTCCTGGGCGGCGACGAGCTCCTCGAACTCGGGTGCCTCGGGAATCCAAACGGGCCCGGACCATCGTCCCTCCGCGAACAAGGCGGCGCGAGGCGGCGCGTGCGCGCATCCGGCGAGGATGGCGAGGCAGGCGGCGAGGAGGAGCCTCATCGCGGGTGATGTTCCCGCCGCGCGGGAATCTCGGCAAGCATAGTCCCCATCCGCCGCCGAGGTCTTTTGCCCTGAGGCAGGGGGGACGTCGCGATTGGACGACGCCGGTCATGGCTCGGGGCATGCGAAACCCTCGATGCACATCCCTTCTGCTCGCCGCGCTCGCCCTGCCCTCCCCCTCCCTGCCCGCCGCCACGTGGACGGGCGCCGGGGACGGGTGGAGCTGGGGCAACCTGGACAACTGGGAGGGTGGCGCGCTGCCCTCCGGAGGGGAGATGGTTTGGGTCAAGCCGACGGCGGGAGGCGGGTGGGTCGAGATCGGCGGCGCGGCGGGCGGCGGGACGATCACCCTGGCGATCGAGAGCCCGATCGGGCTCAACCTGATGCTGAACCCGGAGGCGCGGGTGACGGGCGTGACCACGCTGGATCCCGGATGGCATCGCTTGGCGGGAAACCCGCCCGAGGCGGCGTCGACCTGGCAGGTGGCGCCTGGCGGGACGCTTGTGGTCGACAGCCTGGCCGCGGGAGCGACGCTCCTCAAGACCGGCCAGGGCATGCTGTCGATCGGCGCCTGGGCGGCGGGAGCGGGGCGGCTGCGGGTGACGGGCGCGGAGGGAAGCGTGTTGATCGAGGCGTCGGACCCGCTGGCGCTGTCGGACGCGACGCTTGAGGCGACAGGGGCGTCGTTCAGCTTCGCGGGCGAGGTGGCCCGGGTCGGCAGGCTGGTGATCGGCGAGGGCAGCTTCGGCCCGATGGCGGGAGGCCGGCTGGTGGCGGGCGAGGTGGTTGTCAACCGCGCCGGCTACCTGGATTTGTCGAACCTGCCGCGCCTCTCGGCGGACGTGCTGCGAATCGCGCAGGGCACGGTGCGCCTCGGGGGGTCCGCGGAGGCGGGACGCCTTGTGTTGTCCAACGCGACCCTCGAGCTGGGAGACAGGGTGGTCGAGGCTGTCGTGGAGGTGGGCGGAGGATGGCTCGATGGCGGGGTGATCGCGGGAGAGGTCGCGGTGGACGCCGGCGCGGGAATGTCGGGATGGATGGGCGCGGCGACGGTGGCCGCGGGTGGCAAGCTTACCTGGCGGCCGGCGGGAGACGCCTCGGCGACGTTCTGGGTGATGGGCGAGCTGGCGTTTGCGGCGGGAAGCGCGGTGGCGATCGGCGAGGCGGACTGGTCGAGCCCCTATTGGGACACGACGCGGACATTCGCCTTCCTCGACACCTGGGGGGATGGGATTGTGCGCGGGATGCCGGCGCTGGAGGGCGGCGAAGTGGCCGGCGAGGGCAGCTGGAGCCTGGGGGCCGATGGGCGGGG
>JAURJZ010000094.1 GCA_030831965.1 Verrucomicrobiota bacterium | reverse complement strand
TCGCGCTTGAGGACGAGCATCGACTCCTGGTTGTCGACCGGCGCGGGGCCCGCGGCGGCCTCGGCCTCGCGGCGGTTGGCGCGCTCGGCCCGGTAGAGGATGTAGGCGGTGGCGACCTTGAAGTGGCCCTGGGCCATCAGCTCCTCCTGGACGAGGTCCTGGATCTCCTCGATGCCGACGATCTCGAGGTCCTTCTCGACCACCCGGCGGGTGACGGCGGCGGCGACGGCCTCGGCGGGTCCGGAGTCGAGGTTGAGCGAGAGGAAGGCCTTGCGGACGGCGACCTCGATCTTGTCCTGCTTCCAGGGCACGACCTGGTGGTTGCGGCGCATCAGGCGGGTGCGAACCTTGCTCGGGACGCCGGCCGCGGGCTCGGCCGCGGCGCGGGAGAAGAGGAGGCTCTTGGCGATGTCGTGGCGCTTGTGGCGGACCAGGGACGACTCCAGCGCGGCCATGACCTGGGCCTGGGTGACCTCCGCGCCGCCCTTCTGCAGCTGGAAGGCGACCTCGACGGCGACCGCGGCGACGAAGTCGCGGTTCTGGGGGGAGAAGATGTTGTCGGGCTCGCGGCGGGCGACCAGCAGGTTGGTCAGGGCCTCGCCGAGGATCTCGGCGAGGGCGGCGGGGTCGGCCGCCGGGTGGGCGACCGAGCCGAGGTTGGCCGCGGGCACGGCCTCGCGCCAGTTGAAGCGGGGCTTCGAGTCGGCGGGGGCCGCGATGGTGTTCTTGAGGGCGATGTCCTCGTGGAAATAGGGGATTTCGTGACGCATGGAGGGGAAGGGGCGGTGGTTGGGAAAGGGGAGACGGGGGGAGGGAGGCCGCGGCGGGGCGCGGGCGGGTGTTCGGGGTGGGGACTGGGGGTGGGGACTCGGGGGCGGAAACTCAGAGCTCGTCGTCGCTGGCGACCTCGAGCGAGGAGGACTTCTTGTACTCGGTGACGCGCCCCTCGAAGAAGTTCTGCTCCTTCTTGAGGTCCATCATCTCGGAGAGCCAGGGGAAGGGGTTGGCCGGGGCGGCGGCAAGCAGGGGCTCGAGCCCGCAGTTCCGGAGGCGCCGGTCGGCGATGTAGTCGATGTACTGCTCGAACTCCTTGGCCGAGAGGCCGATGGCGTTGGCGGGCAGGCAGTCGCGGATGAACTCCTTCTCGAGGCTGACGGCCTCGGCCATCAGCTGGCGGAGCTCCTCCTTGAAGGCGGGCGTCCAGACGTCGGGGTTCTCCTCGACGAGCGCGAGCAGGAGCTGGCGGAAGAGGTCGATGTGGTTGGACTCGTCGCGCAGGGTGTAGCGGAACATCTGGCCGATGCCGGCGAACTTGTTCTGGCGCGCGAGGGAGAGGACCATGCCGAAGAGGCCGTAGAACTGGGTGCCCTCCATGCACTGGCCGAAGAGGAAGATGTTCTTGGCCAGGGCCTGCTTGTTCTCGGTCTTGGTCAGGTCGACGTCGCGCCGGAGGCCGCGGGAGTTGTTGACCACGAAGGCGGCCTTCTTGTCGATGGTCTTGATGTCGGCGAACATCGCCTCGCACTCGTGCGGGTTCACCTGCAGCGAGGAGATCATGTAGACGAGCGAGTCGGCGTGGATGTTCTCCTCGTGGGCGTGGCGGCCGAGGACGAGCTTGAGCTCGGAGGCCGTGACCAGCTCGCGCACGACGTGGATGATGTTGTCGCCCACGATGCCCTCGGCGGCCGAGAAGTAGCCGATGGCCATCTTGATGATCCAGCGGTCGATCTCGGTGATGCTGCCGGAGGTGTCGACCCACTGCTCGCGGTCCTTGCCCATCGGGATGTCCTCCGGCTCCCAATGGTTCGCCTTCATCGTCTTGTAGAGATCGTAGGCCCACTGGTACTTGAGCGGGAGGATGTTGAAGAACATCGTGTCGCGGCCGTTGATGACCTGCTTCGCGGCGAGGGCGGCCTCGGCCTTGGTCTTGTCGAGGGTGAAGGTCTTGGGTCCGACCTTGATCGTGATGGTTTCCATGGGGGCGGAAGGTGGTTGAGGGGGCGGGAGATTGGGGGGGTTGTCGTCAGCGCGTCATCGCCGTCATTGCAGACGGCTTGAAAGCGGTAGGTCAGCAGGGATAGCACTACCTATTGTGGTATCAAGTGGTTTTTGACACTAAATGTAGTGGTGTGACGCAAGTGAATGCAGACGGGGTACTTGCGGACTTTATTTTATTCACAGGGGGCTTTTTTGACAGTTTTTTGATGAATGAGGGAAGGCGCGACCTGGAAAGCCCATCTTGCCCCGATGGTTGCTGGGCTCAACCGCCAGTTGTTGGACTTTTTCACGGCCGCGGAGGGGTTGCGCGACGGCGCAGGCCGCGACAGCGTCCGAGCCATGAGCGACCAACCCGCGACAAGCCCCCTGCGGCGCCTCCGAGCCGCCGAGAAAAGCCTCTGGACCATCGAGTGGCTGGGCCGAGGCGGCGCCGGCGGCGGCCTTGCCTCGGCCTGGCGCACGCTCGTGACCACGCTGCGCGGGACCGTGGCCAACCAGCTGCCGCAGCGGGCGGCGGCCCTCACCTACTACTCGCTGATGGCGGTGGGACCGGTGCTCGCGCTCGCGCTAACCGTCTCCGGCTTCATCCTCGCGCGCCAGGCGGCGGGCGGCGAGAACCCCGCCAAGCAGGCCCTGGTGGCGGCGATCCAATACGCGGCGCCGCAGGTGGCCGGCGGCGCGGGCGAGGCGCACCCCACGCTCGCGCAGGTCAACCGCGAGCTCGACGCGATGGTCGACCGGCTGCTGGCCAACGCCGCCAACGGCACGGCCGGCGCGATCGGCCTGGGCATCGTCATCCTGCTCGCCGTGCTGATGCTCGGCCGCGTGGAGGACGCGCTCAACGCCACGTGGAAGGCGGAGAAGGGCCGCCCCTGGTCCGAGCGCTTCGCGCGCTACTGCCTTTTCCTCGTTCTGTTCTTCCTCCTCGGCAGCGCCAGCCTTGCGGTCTTCTCCATCGGCGCCATCGTCGAGCGGGCCGGCTCGGCGACGGCCGGCCTGGCCGGCTGGGCGGCCCGCCTGCCGGGCGGCGAGCGCCTCGTCGAGTTCCTGCGCGGCGCCGGGCCCGAGCTGGTCACGCTCGGCCTGCTCGCCGCGGGGCTCGCCTCCCTCTACCGCTTCCTGCCCAACGCGCGCGTGCGCTGGACCTCCGCCTGGGTCGGCGGCCTGGCCGCGGGCGCCCTCATCCTGGGCAACCAGATGCTAGCCGCGGCCTACATCGGCAAGGTGCTGGAGTTCCGGACGCTCTACGGCGAGCTCGGCATCGTGCCCGTGCTCATGTTCGGCGGCTACGTCTCCTGGCTCATCCTGCTCGTCGGCGGCCAGGTGGCCTGCTCCCACCAGCACCGGCGCGCCCTGACGGGCAAGGGCTGGGACGCGCTCAGCCACCGCGCCCGCCGGTCGCTCGCCTTCGTCTGCCTGACCGAGACCCTCCGCCGCCACCGCGCGGGCGAGGTCGGCCCCACCCCCAGCGCCATCGCCGAGACCGCGCGCATGCCCCTCGGGGCGGTCGACGCCTGCCTGGCCCGCCTCCATGCCCTCGGCCTGCTCGCGCCCGCCCGCGTCGCCGACCAAGCCGAGCCCGTCCAGGTGCCGGCCCGGCCGATCGAGCAGCTGACCGTGGGCGAGGTCTGGCGGATGCTGGACAGCGAGGCGGATGGCGAGCAGGAGGACGGGGGCGGCCCCGCCGCGTGCTGCCCGCGACTCGAGGCGCTCACCGCCTCCCTGCTCTCCGGCCCCGTGGCCGGCCAGCGGCTCGGCGACCTGGCCTGAGTCAGGGCTTCAGGACGACCTCCAGGAGGATGGGCCGGTGGTCGGAGGCAAGGGCCTCCGGCACCACCCGGCACTCGCGCGCCTCGAGGCGGGATGCGGGATGGACATAAAAGTGGTCGATCCGCCTGGCCGGCTTGTCCGCCGGATAGGTCGCGTCCGCGCCCGCGAAGGGCACGCGGCGCAGGCGCGCGTCGAGGGCGGCGACCACGGGCGAGCCAGGCTCGAAGTTGAGGTCGCCCCCGAGGATCGAGGGGCGCGGCTGGGCGACGAGGAACTCGGCGAGCTGGCGCGCGTGGGGCTCCACCTCCTTGTCGGAACGGAAGTCCAGGTGGGTGCTGACGGCGAGAAACTCGGGGCCGTCCGGACCGGCGCGCAACGGGACCGCGAGCGCCACCCTGGGCTCGGAGCCGCCGAGGAAGCGCAGGGTCGACACCCCGCCCTGCCCCGCCGGCAGGCGCGCGAGGACCGCGCAGCCGTAGGAGCCGCCCTGGAAGGGCATGGCCTCGCCGAAGTGGTGGCGCATGCCGAGCGCCTTCGCGATGATCCCGGCGCAGTCCACCTTGCCCGAGCGCCGCGCGTTGAGGTCGACCTCCTGGAGCAGGACCACGTCGGGCCGGAGGGCGCGCAGCACCTCCGCCTGGCGGAGCAGGTCGCGCTTGCCGTCCATCCCCACCCCGCCCGTGCGGATGTTGTAGCTTGCGACGCGAATCACGGCGGGCTCGGCCGCGGGGAGGGCAGCGACAACGAGGAGGGCGAGGATCAGGAGGCGCACGGGGGGGTTTTGCGAAGGCGACGAAAACCCCCAACCAACAGGGCGGCGGCGGCGACCATGGCCGCGAGGAAGGCGAGGCTGCGCAGGCCGCTCGCGATGTCACCGGGCAAGCGCCGGGGAACCAACCCGAGCGAGGACCATTCGGAGAGCCGATCCGCGACGCCGACCGCGAACTCGCCGATGCCAACCGCGACAAGGGTCGCCCCGAGGTGCCAGGCCGCGCGGACAAGCCCACCCATCGGGGCAAGGGCAAGGCCTGCGGCGAACCCGAGGATGACAAGGAAGGCCGCAAGCGCCGGAGACTGCGGGATCGACAGCAGGAGGGTGGCCACGGAAACGAGCGAGGCGACGAGCAGGGAGACGGCCAGCACACCAAGGGGGCGGGCGCCCGGCGACATGCCCAGCCAGGGCGCGCCCGCCTCCGGCGCGGCCGCCGCCCGGGCGAGGAGGATGCCGGCGAAGGCCGGACCCGCCAGCGGCGGACCCCAGCCTCCGGCGGCGATCCAGAGCAGGAGGCAAAGCAAGGTGGTCATCAGCAGGCCGAGCGAGAATCGG
>JAURJZ010000093.1 GCA_030831965.1 Verrucomicrobiota bacterium | reverse complement strand
GTGTCCGTCGGCATCCCCCAGAGGAAACTCCTCCTCACCGCCAGCTCCTTGCCATCGGGCCCCAGGATGCTCACCCGCCACGCCAAGGGACGCCACCTCGGGGTCGGCGCGTCCGCGCCCGTCAGCGCCACCACAATCTCCCCGAACCACCAACCCGGGTTGCGGGGCAGGGCCATGGTGCGCTCCGTCGCCGCCTCGCCCTCCTTCGCCACGTACTGCACCCGGACCTTGGAGCCGGCAGGAGGGTCGAAGCCCCGGTCGAGCGCGATGTGGAAATGGTAGCCGATCCTCGAGGCGCGGTCCGTGCGCAGCACCACGTCCATGCCCTCCTCGTCCTCCGCCTCGCGCGTCAGCCGCTGCACCTGCGCCGGCCCGCGATACGATTCCTCCACCCGGGCGATTCCGGGAATCTCGACCGCCGGATAGGGGACGGTCGCGCATCCCGCGGTCAGCAGGACGAGCAAGCCGGCCACCCGCGCGCTCACTTCTTGCCGGCCTTCTTCTTGGACGTGCGGGCGGACTTGATCCGCGCCTTCACGCGCTCCAGATAGGCGCGGCGGCGGCGGCGCTTGATGACCTTGTTGTATTGCTGGCCCATGGGTTCTCGAAGGTTGTCCGCCTCACCCAGCCAAGGAAAGCCCAAAAGGACCCCCGCTCCCAACCCGGGCTTCCGGCCGGCCCCCGGTCCCGATTCACCCCTTCCTGGGGAGCGAGAACGAAGAACGAAAACGAAAGGAAGCCCTGACCCTCCGGCTGAGCTTCCGCCATCCCGCTGGTTGGCCAAAGAGCCGGTGAGCTATGCTCCGTGCCGCTGTGCCGCCGTGCCCCCGTGCGGCTTGCGGCGCCGTCAGGCGCCGCCGCTCACTTCAGCGCCTCGCGCAGGTCCTCGGCCCAGATCTCGTACCCCTTCTTGCTCAGGTGAAGCAGGTCGGGCATGATTTCGCGGGCAAGGGTGCCGTCGGGCTGGAGGAGCTTGGGCGCGAGCTCGCGCACCTGCACGTTGGGACGCCCGGCGATCGCCTTCGCCACCAGGTCGCTCGCCGCCGCGTTGTTCAGCCGCATCTTGTCGTCGGCCTGGGCGCCGCGGGGGAAGATGCGATAGAGGATGACCGGCGAGCGCGGGAACCTCCCCTGGATCTCGTCCAGGATGGCGATCACCCCCGCCGCGATGTCCTCCGGCTTGTCCATCCGGTGGCCGGTGTTGTTCGTGCCGATCATCACCACGAAGGCGCGCGGGTCCAGCCCCTTGGGCAGGTTGCCGTTCCGCAGCCTCCATAGCACGTTCTCGGTGCGGTCCCCGCCCGTGCCGAGGTTCACCACCTTGGGCAGGCCCTCGAGCAACGCTAGGTTGGCGGGCTGCTCCCACGCGTGGGTGATCGAGTCGCCCACCAGCACCAGCCCCTTGCCACCCTCCTTCGCGGAAGCCTCCGCGGCGGCGGTCTGGCCGAGGTGACGCTGGTGGTTGCCCTCGCTCATGCGGCCGTCATTGGCCCTGGGATAGGCCGACGTGGCGAACCTAAAGGGCTCCGGCCTCGTCGCCTCCGCCGCGACCTGCGCCGCCGCGGCCAGCTGCTGGGCGGTGCGCCACCATTGCAGGCCGAGCGCGGCGGCGACGGCGGCAAGCGAGGCGCAGAGGAGGGCGAGGACGGCGGTGACTCGGTTCATGGCGGGGTGGCCCAGCCAAGCCGCCCCCCGCCCCCGGCGCAAGGCAGGAAGGTCTTCCGGCGTTGCCTCGCCCCGGCTTTCCCGTGCGATGGTCGTCCCATGAGGCTGCTCCTCGCCCTCGCCCTCCTCGCCGCCGCCTGCCCGGCCTCGCCCCATCCCGAGGCCACCGCCAAGCGGAGCAAGGCCGACATCGAGAAGGCCCTCAAGGCCATCGAGGCCAAGGCCCGCGCCGCGGCCCCCGCGCCCCGCTGGCCCAAGGGCGGGAAGGACGACATCCCTCCGCCCTCCTCGGGCGATCTCGCCAAGGCCCGCGCCGAGCTCGCCCGCCTCAACGGCTACCGCTACCTCGCCGGACTCCCTCACGACGTCGAGCTCGACCCCGAGCTCAGCTGGACCGCCAAGTTCGGCGCCGAGCTCTGCAAGCGCCACGGCGCCATCAACCACACCCCTCCCCGCCCCCAGGGCATGCCCGAGGCCGCCTACAAGCGCGGCTTCGAGGGCACCTCCAAGTCCAACCTCCACTGGACCAGCGGCGGCGACGGCCTCGTCGGCTCGGTCGACGGCTACATGGACGATTCCGACCCCTCCAACGTCCGCGTCGTCGGCCACCGCCGCTGGTGCCTCAACCCCTCCCTCGGCAAGACCGGCTTCGGCGTCGTCGACGGCTTCAGCGCCATGTGGGTCATGGACACCTCCGGCCCCTCCGCCCCCGGCGCCATCGTCTGCTTCCCCTCCGCCGGCCTCCACCCCATCGCCTACTTCAAGCCCGGCACCGCCTGGAGCGTCTCCCTCGATCCCGCCCGCCACCGTCTCGCCGGGGCCAACGTCAAGGTCTTCGAGCTCCGCACCCTCGCCCAAGTCCGCGCCTTTCCCAAGGACCTCAAGGGCTTGAAGGAAATTCCCCTCTCCGACGTCCGTCTGTCCACCGAAGGCAGCGGCATCCCCCAGTGCCTCATCTTCCGCCCTGGCTCAAAAATCGGCAAAGGCGACCGCTTCGGCGTCCTCATCGACGGCGCGGAGGGCCTTCCCGGGCGTCAATTGGGCTATTCCGTCGAGTTTTACTGAGCCCGCGTTTTTTGGTCGCGCCCACCCCATTATACCTTTGCGAAATATAATACCGGGGATTTGACTGGCCGCAGTGCTAGTCGACCCCGGACTGCTCTTCCTCGGACTTTGCCTTATCCTCGGCCTGGTCGCCATCGTCATTCTCCTGCTCTGCCTGCCCAGCCACGGCGACGACGATGCCGATCGTTTCGCCGATCGCGCCGCCCTCGGCGAACGGAGCGATTCCGGCAAACTCGGTTTCCTCCGCCGCCTCCTCTGGTTCCTCCGCATCCGGCGCTGACCTCCGGCCAGCCCCGCGGCGCCGCCCGCGATCTCTGCCCTCCCCGATCGCGCGGGGCCATGCGGCGAGGGGGTTCGAGGAGGGCCAAGGGCGCGGGGGAAGGAGCGGCCGCGTCCCTTTGATCCCCAACGAATCCGGCGAGCGTTGGCGAGCTCCACCTCCCGTGCCCCTGTGCCACCCCAGCGCGGCCTGGCCGCCGTCCTAGAACCTCGCCCCGACCCTCACCGTGAGCACCGGCGTCCCCCCCGTCTCAAACGCGCCGATCGACTCGCCGTCGCGCCGGAACGACTCCCGGTGGAAGACATTGTACGCGTAAGCCACCCGCGCGAACCACGTCCCGCTCGGCTCCAGGAACTGCGTCACCCCGACCCGAAGCGGCACCTCGCCGATCGCCACCGCCCGCGGCCCCCCGGCGCCTTCCGTCAGCCGGAACGTCAGCGTCTCGTACGCGCATGCCAGGTCCACGCTCGTCGCCTTGTCCGCCGTCGCGAACCAGCGCGCGTAGAAGCCGTTCTGCAGGCCCGTCCCGCGCACCTCGATCCTCAGGTCCGGGCTCGGGTCCCA
Organism: Verrucomicrobiota bacterium; assembly: GCA_030831965.1. Classification (GTDB taxonomy): domain Bacteria; phylum Verrucomicrobiota; class Verrucomicrobiia; order Opitutales; family UBA953; genus UBA8828. The sequence goes on along the minus strand of JAURJZ010000093.1, from coordinate 6,212 downwards.
GTGGATGCGCACGTACGGGATCGGCAGCGCGGCCATCTCGAACCGGCTCTGCACCATCAGGCCCAGGGCCACGTCCCACCCCGCGCCGGGCTTCCAGCGGTAGGCGCCGCCCAGCCCCCAGCGGAAGCTCTCCGCGGCGTCCGCCTCCGTCTCGCCCGCCACCTCGACCGCGCCGATCAGCTGCACGTGCGCGTCCTTGCCCCAGGCCGTCTGCCCGAAGCCCGAGAGGATGAAGTCCTCCGTGTCGCCGTAGGCGCGCGTCGCGTCCGCCGCCAGCGGCCCCGTCATCCGGTTCTCATAACGGTAAAGCTCAAGGTCCAGCGCGTGGTCCGGGCCCTCGTGGATCAGCTCCACCCCCGAGCGGCTCCGCTCAAACGTCCCCGCCAGCGGCCCCGCGTTCGAGATCGTCGCCTCGCGCGTCGCCTGGAAGTCCGCCATCGCGATCCAGGGCTTGGGCGCCGGCGCCGTCTGCGCGGACGCCGATGCGATCAAGGCGAGCAAGGGCAGGCAGGTCTTCGTCATTTCCCCATCTTACGCCTCACCCCTCTCCCTCCAAGCCCAGCCTTCATCCCCCTCCTGCGGACCCCATTGCGACCAAGGTTCAGGCGAAGGGCGAGGAGGAGCGGGGACCCTCCGGGTGGCCTTCCTCCATCCCGCCGGCGAGCCGGTGAGCTAGGGAGCCAGCGCGCGAGTTGCCCCCTCCGCCAACCTCCCGTGCGTCGCGACCACCACCGCGCCGCCCTCCAGGGCGAACCGACGGATCGCCGCCGCCGCCAACCCAAGCCTTGCCTCGTCCAGCCCCGCATCCGGCTCGTCCAGCAGCAGGATCTTCCCCGCCGGCTCGCCCAGCTGCGCCAGGCAGCGTGCCAGGTGCGCCACGCGACGCTCGCCGCCCGAGAGCCCCGAAACCTTGCCGCTCTCGAGGTGCGCGATGCCCAGGCGCGCGAGGATCTCCCGGCCTCCCGTGCCGCCCAGCGCCACCAGCTCGCCCACCGTCAGGTCCCACGCGCACGACGGCTGCTGCTCCAGCATGGCCCTGCGCCCCGCCAGCTCGGCCGCCGTCCATTCCCCGACCAGGCGCCCCGCCACCCGGAGCTCGCCCGACCTGAGCTCGCCCGACAGCACCCTGAGCAGCGTCGTCTTGCCCGAGCCGTTCGGCCCCAGCAGCGCCACGCGCTCGCCCGCCTCCAGCCGGAAGTCCCGCCCGCGCAAAACCTCACGGTCCCCGAAGGCGACCGTCGCGCCGCGCAGCTCGAGCAGCGGGTCAGACATGGCGCCTCGCCAGCCACAGGAAGGCCGGAGCTCCCACCAAGGCCACCAGCGCGCTCGCCGGCAGCGTCTTGCCCAGCAGGCCGACCCGCCCCGCCGTGTCCGCCGCCAGCACGATCAGCGCCCCGACCGCCGCCGAGGCCGGGATCGACCACGCGTGCCGCGGCCCCGCCAGCGCCCTCGCCAGATGCGGGGCCAGCAGGCCCGCGAACGCCATCTGGCCGCACAGGCACGTCGCCGCGCCGGCGGCGACCGACGTCATCAGCGCCGCCCTTCGGCCCGTCGCGCCCGGATCCACGCCCGCCAGCCACGCCCCGGTCTCGCCCAGCCCCAGCGCATCGAGCCGCCGCGCCATCAGCCAAAGTCCCAGCACCGCCGCGCCCGCCGCCAGCGTCGGCCACGCCACCAGCTCCAGGGTCATGTGCCCGAGCCAGCTTCCCGCCTGCACCATCGCCAGGGTCGACCTCGATTCGTCCGCCCACGCCGTCAGCGCGAGCGTCGCCGCGCCCGCCAGCGCGTTGATGCCCAAGCCCGCGAGAAGCAGGCCCGAGGGGCTCCTCCCGCGCGCGAAGGCGACCAGGGCGAGCGTCGCCGCCAACGCCCCGCCCGCCGCCGCCACCGGCAGCAGCCACGGCCTCTCCCACGCCGCGCCCGCGCCCAGCGCCACCAGCGCCGTCACCCCGAGAAGGGCCCCGCCGAAGACGCCCGTCAGCCCGGGGTCCGCCAGCGGGTTGCGGAACAGCCCCTGCTGCGCCGCCCCCGCCGCGCCCAGCGCCGCCCCCGCCACCAGCGCGCCCAGCACGCGCGGCAGCCGCAGCAGCGCCAGCTCGCCGTTCAGGCCCGCGCCCCACCCGTCCACGCCGACCCACACCGCGGCCAGTCCCGCCGCCAGGGCGGCGATCACCAGCGCGCCGAGTGTCGCGATCCGGCCCATGCGCTCAGCGGCCGAAAGGGAAGGGCAGCAAGCCCGGCCCCGTCGGCGCCCCCTGCGTGGGCGGCGGCGGCGTCCGCCCCGCCGGCGCGCGCGGCGAGACGCGGAGCGACTCCAGGAGGTTGGTCCTGATGGCGTTGAACGTCCCCCCGATCGCGAACGCCGGGCCCTGCCGCATCCCGTCCGGCGTCGGCAGGCCCGCGTCGTAGCCGAGCGTCGTGAAGTTCTGCCCCAGGATCCCGCCGCCCCGGAGCTCCGCCGCGAAGTCCAGCGGCCAGTCGGCCATGCCCGCGCCCGTCCGCGGCGAGATCGCCCCGCTCAGCCTGAACCCCAGCGCCTCGCCCGCCGTCTCCAGCCTCGCCAACCGCAGCGTCCCGTCGGGCTGCCGCGTCGCCCTCAGCTCCAGCTTCGTGAACCGATAGTCCGTCACCGCCTTCTGCAATTCCCTCATCGTCTGCGCGACCAGCGCCACGCGCGCCGCGCGCTCCGCGTCCTTGCCCTTGCCGAAGGCCGCCGTCAGCGCCGCGACGCCCAGCCCGATGTCCGCGATCTCGCCCGCCTGCTCCGAGATCGCCGCGGCCGACCTCGGCAGCCGCGCCCGGCCGCCGGCCGAGTCCACGTCCGCCTCCAGCGCCAGGTTCGGGGCCAGCCGGCCCGTCACCTGGCCCCACGACGCCGCCCGCAGGCGCGCGTCCAGCTTGCCCTCGAGGTTGCCCTCCATCCCCGGGATCGCCTTGCCCACCTGCGCGAGGTCCGCGCCCGCCAGGCGGCCGTTGCCGCTCAGCACATAGGGTCCCCGCGCCGCCGTGCGGCTGAAGGCCAGCGCGCCCTCGCCCACCAGCGTCCCGCCCAGCACCGTGCCGGTCAGCGACGTCACCTTGGCGACCTCCGCGTCCAGCGTCGCCAGCAGCGCCACGTTCTCCGCCCGCAGCGCGCCCAGCGTGCCCAGGCCAAGCCGCGCCTCGAGCGTGCCCGTGTGCCCGGCCCAGACCGGCTCCGCGTCCGGGCGGATCGTCGCCGGGTCGGGCGCCTCCGCGGGGTCTCCCTCCGGCGGCGCCAGGCCGATCAGGTCCTCCAGCACCAACGTCCTCAGGTCGATCCTGGCCTCCCAATGCGAGGCCTTGCCCGCGACCTTGCGCGTCACGCCGAACGTCCCCTCGCTCACGCCGCCCGCGCCCAGCCGGAACGATCCCTCGATCCGGTCGCCGTCCGCGGTCTCGCGCGCGCTCGCCTGGAGCCGCGCCGCGTTCACCCGCAGCGCCCGGTCCCGGAAGCCCGCCTCGCGCAGCGTCAGCTCCGCGCCCACGCCGCCGCCCTCCGCCGGGCCGACCGTCAGCCGGTAATTCCCTCCCGCCAGCTGCGCCAGCGGGCCCGCGAAGGGCTGCAGCGCGATCGCGCCCAGCTCGCCCGTCACCTCGCCCGTCGGCCACCCGCCGCCCAGCGGCACCGTCGCGCCGCCCGTCGCCAGCGTCCTTCCGCCGCTGCGCAGGTCCGTCTTCTCGAATTTCAGGACCGACTTCCCCCCGAACGCCAGGTCGATCTCCGTGCTCAGCTCGCAGTCCCGCAGGTAGGGCGTCCCCGCCCACGACACCGCCGCGCGCGCGAACCGCACCGGCCCCGACTCGCTCCGCACGTACCAGTTCCCGTCGCTCCTCGAGCCCACCGTCAGGTCCGCCTTCTCCAGCGTCCCCGCCAACCCGAGCCCCGGCACCAGCGCCGCGACCGTCTCCAGCGGCAGGTTCTCCGCCCGCGCCTCGGCCAGCGCGCCCTGCGGCAGGGCCTCGCCCAGCGCCACCTCCGCCCGCTGGCGCAGGCGCAGGAGCGTCACCTCGCCCCGCGAGATCCTTCCCTCGCCGCCCGCGACCACCGGCGCCTTGCCCGCGGCGGCGCTCACCCTCGCGCCCACCTCCGCGACCGTTCCCCTCAGGCGCTCGAGGGGCAGGCTCTCCCAGCCCGGCTGCCCCGCCAGGTCGCCCAGATCCACCCGCACCCGGCCGTCCGCCTCCCAGCCGCCGCCCGCCGTCGGCCGCAGCGAGGCGCTGCCCGAGACCAGGCTCCGTCCCGCCACCCCCGCCCGGAAATTGTCGAGCGACAGCCCCCCGCGGTCCGCGCGCAGCGGCAGCGTCAGGTCGATGTCCTTGATCCACGCCTTCCCCTCGCGCTCCAGCGCCAGGCCCGCGATCGCGAGCGCCCGCGGCGAGCTCACCACCGCCTCGCCGCCCGCGAACGTGATCTCCGCCGCGCCCGACCACGTCCCCGCCACCGGCACCACGCCCGCCGCGGCCAGGAACGGCGCCAGCGCGCGCAGCGGCGCGTCGCCCGCCGAAAGCTCCACCGGCGCGCCCGACGAATCCGCCGGCATCGGCCCCCCGCGCCAGACCAGCGGCTTCGCCACCCGCAGCCGGAAGCCGCCCTCGCCGTCCACCTGTGCCGAGCGCACCGCCGCCTCGCCCGGCTTCCCGTCCGCCGCCAGTTCCACCTTCCACTCGCAGCGCGTCCCGCTCGGAATCGCCCTCGAGAACGCCCCCAGGTCCGGCCACGTCGCCGTCAGCCGCGCCGACGCCGACCATGCCGCGTCGACGCCGACCTGCGCCGCCGCCTCGCCGCGCAGCCGCACCCGCGCCAAGGCCTCGCGCGGCGCCATCACCCCGAGGTCCTCCGTCGCCAGGTTCACCTTGCCGGTCACCTCGACGCCCTCGCCCAGCCGCGCCTCGCCCTCCAGCGCCGCCAGGCCCTTCGCATCCTTGACCAAAAGCTTTCCCGCCAGGCCCTTCGCCCCCTGCTCGGCGTCGAGCTCGAGCGACGGCCCGCCGAGCGCCAGCGGGCTCGCGTCCCGCAGGTTGACCCGCACGCGCAACCTCGCGAGGTCCGCCGCCAGCGCCGCCGGCGCCAAACCCGCGTCGCCGAGCGTCCGCCGGAAATCGGCCGTCACCACCACATCCGCCCGCGGGTCCGTCTCCGCCCCGCCCACCCTCGCGCCCGTCCACGCCAGTCCCGCCCTCAGGTCCGCCGCCTTGGAAAAATCGATGCCCTCGCTGCGCGCGTTGAACCGCAGCTCCGTCCCGTCCGCCAGCGTCACCCGGCCCGCCGCCGCCAGCTTCCCCACCGCATACCTCCCCAACCCGAGCCCCTGAGCCCCCGTGCCCCCGAGCCCCTGAGCCCCCGTGCTCCCATTCCCCTGCGTCACCTCAATTCCCTTCGCCTCCAAAGAGGCCACCCTCACTTTGCCGCCCAGCAATGGCAGCAGCTCGGCCTCACCCGCGACCAACTCCGCCCGCACGCGCGTCCCGTCCGCCAGCGTGAGGTCGATGCCGCTCGCCCGGAAAATCCCGTCCAGCCCCGCGCCCACCTCGCCGATCGATCCCCCGAGGCCGGCGTCCTTCAGCAAGGCGTTCACCCGAGGCGTCAATTGCGCCGGCTTCAGCTGCCATTCCGCGACGCCCAGCGCGGCGCCCACCAGGACGACCGCGCCGACACCCAACCCGAGCAGCACCTTGGCCTTTTTTCCCATGCCCCCCATCCTGCCCCCCTCCCCGCTTCCTGCAAGGAAGTCCCGCCAGGGCAGGGATCGTAATACCCTCCTGCTTCCCCGCCCCCTCTTCGCTCCCCGATCCTCATTATCCGGCCGAGCGAAGCGAGTGTGCCCCGCCAACGCCGCAGCCCCCGCACCCCGCATACGCCGCACGGTGATCGAACCGCAGTCACCGCGGACACCGCATCCCCCCGCATTGCTTCTCCCCAACAAAAGAGGGCGGCCATCCGGCCGCCCTCGCATCCTCCCGTGCCCCTGTCCACAGGCATCTCCGTCCGTGCACCCGCGCCCCGGCTTACCCGTTAGGGTTTCCCTCCTCCTTCTTCGCCCGGTTCCGGTTGCGCCCCATCCCGATCTTCTTCGAGAGGTGCACATCGGCGCAGAATTCGACCTGCTCATTGTGATGAAGCGAGTACGCCTCGTGGATCCGGGCCGACTTCGTCCGGCCGCGGAAGCCGCGGCTCGAGTAGACCAGCTCCT
>JAURJZ010000092.1 GCA_030831965.1 Verrucomicrobiota bacterium | reverse complement strand
TGAGGCCGAGTCGCTTGGCGAAGCCGAGGATCGCCCGCACCTCCTCGAGGTTCCTGGCGCCGACCACGCCGTAGCTGACGGGAATGACGCCCTGGCGCTCGCACTCCGCCCGGAGCTCGGCGAGGGCCGCCTCGGACATGGCGTGGTGCACCTTGGCGTCCGAACCGGGCCTGAGGGCCTGCCCGGGGAAGAGCTCGATGACCTTCCCGCCGGTCTCCTTGGTGCGCGCGATGGCGTCGAACGCGGTGTGCATCCGGAAGGTCCAGGCCTGCGTGCCGATGAACCAGCCGTCCTGCCGGGCGGTCTCGGGAAGGGGAGCGCCCCGGGCGAGGGAGGCCAGGGCAAGGAGGGCGAGGAGCAGGCGGGGCATGGTGGTGCCGACAGGGTGGGGCGGGGTAGGTTCCCCGGGCAATGCTCCCTTGCCGGGCGGGATGGGCCCCGCCCCGGCGCGAGACTAGGGAAGCGCATGCGCTGGCTCCTCCGCTTGCTCGCCTCCTGTCTCCGCCGCCCGGGGCCTTCCCGCCCCGACCCGGCCTGCTCCGATGCCGAGCTCGGTCGCCGGGGCGAGGACGCCGCGGCGCGCCATTTCGCGGGCCGCGGCGCCGAGGTGCTGGGGCGCAACTGGCGCCACGGCAGGGACGAGCTCGACCTGGTCGTCCTCGAGGGGGTGGTGCTGGTGTTCGTCGAGGTCAAGACCCGCCGGGCCGAGGAGGCGGGGCGCGGCTGGTTCGCCGTCGGCCCCCGCAAGCGGCGGGCGCTGCGCCGCGCGGCCCGCGGATGGCTGCGGGCGGTGGGCGGCGCGCCCCATGTGCGCTTCGACGTGGTCGAAGTTCTGATTTGCCAAGGGGTGAATCCCCGCATTGTCCATCACATCGGCGCGGGCCTGCTTTGGCCCCGGCGCCGGTGAACCCGAACCATGTCCGCACCCGAACGCCATCCCTTCCTGGCCGGCCTCAGCAAGCACCGGGGAGCCCCGCCCACCTGCCTCGTCATCTTCGGGGCCTCGGGCGACCTGACCTCCCGCAAGCTGCTGCCCGCCCTCTACAACCTGGCGGTCGACAACCTCCTGCCCGCCGACTTCGCCCTGGTGGGCTTCGGCCGCAAGCCCCTGCCCGACGGGGAGTTCCGCGCCGCCGCCGCCCGGGACATCGCCAAGTTCTCCCGCCGCCCGTTCAACCCCGAGATCTGGAGCCGGGTCGAGGCCGCCGTCCATTACCAGGCCGGGGCCTACGACGACCCCGCCGCCTTCGCCGCCCTCGCCTCCAAGGTCTCGGATCTCGAGCGGGCCGCCGGCCGCGCCCTCCAGCTCGTCAGCTACGTCTCCACGCCCCCGACCGTCTTTGACGCCATCGTGGAGAACCTCGGGCGCAGCGGCCTCGCCGCGCGCGGCCTCGGCTCCGCCGCCGAGAGCAAGGTGATCATCGAGAAGCCCTTCGGCCACGACCTCGGCTCGGCGGTCCGGCTCAACGCCGTCATCGCCCGCAATTTCCGCGAGTCCCAGGTCTACCGCATCGACCATTACCTCGGCAAGGAGACGGTCCAGGACCTGCTCGTCCTCCGATTCGCCAACCCCATCCTCGAGCCGCTCTGGAACCGCGCGCATGTCGACCATGTGCAGATCACCGTGGCCGAGGAGCTCGGCGTGGGCGCGCGCGGCGGCTACTACGACCACTCCGGCGCGACGCGCGACATGGTGCAGAACCACACCATGCAGCTCCTCGCCCTCACCGCGATGGACGCCCCGGGCTCGCTCTCGCCGGAGGCCATCCGCGACCAGAAGGTCCGTCTCCTCGACGCCATCCGCGCCCTCCGCCTCGGGCCGGGCGGCGACGCCGTCCGCGGGCAATACGCCGAGGGTCTCTCGGCCGGGGAGCGCGTGCCCGGTTACCTCGGCGAGAAGGACATCCCCGCGGCCTCGGCCACCGAGACCTTCAGCGCGGTCCGCCTGGCCATCGAGAACGATCGCTGGGCCGGCGTGCCCTTCTACCTCCGCTCGGGCAAGCGCATGGCCCGGCGCGTCTCCGAGATCGCCGTCCAGTTCCGGCAGCCGGTCGACGGCCTGTTCGCCCGGGACGGCCGCTATGACATCGCGCCCAACCGCCTGGTCATCCAGATCCAGCCGGACGAGGGCTCGACCCTCGTGCTCAACTCCAAGGTGCCCGGGCTCGAGCCCCGCACCCAGCCCGTGCGCCTGAGCTTCCGCTACGCCGCGACCTACGGTTCCGACACCCCCGAGGCCTACGAGCGCCTGATCCTCGACGCCATCGTCGGCGACCGGACCCTCTTCATCCGCGGCGACGAGACCGAGGCCTCCTGGCGGCTCTACACGCCCCTCCTCGAGTCCTGGGCCTCCGCCGGGCGGGAGGGACTCGAGTCCTACGCCTCCGGCTCGTGGGGCCCCGGCGGGGCCGACGCCCTGCTCGCCGCCCAAGGCCACGCCTGGCGCAACACCGGCCGCTGAGCATGGCCTCCGAGGTCCTCGCCGCCCTGCCCGGAGCCGACGTCAGCGTCCGCTCCGCCCTCGCCACCGTCGAGCAGGCCTGGGCCGCCGAGGGCAACGACGTCGTCCGCGCCTCCCAGCTCAACCTCGTCCTCATGCTCGGCCCCGAGGTCGCCCCGGCCGAGGCCGCCGCCCTGTTCGACCAGGCGGTGGCCTTCGCCCGGCGCCATCCCTCCCGCCTCGTCGTGCTCAGCCAGCGCCGCCGCGACGAGGGGCAGGCGCCCGAGGCCCGCGCCCACGTCGCCTGCTTTCTCGACCCCGCGCGTCGCGGCAAGCGCTGCTGCGAGGCCCTCATGCTCGCGCACGGCGGGCACAGCCCCGCGCTCGAGTCGCTGCTGTCGACCTGGATCGAGGCCGACCTCCCCGCCCATCTCTGGTGCCATCGCGTGCCCGCGGAGAGCCTGCGCCCCTGGCTACCCCTCGCCGCCCGCTTCAACCGCGTCGTCGCCGACCGCTCGGTCGAGGGCGACGCGTTCTTCGAGCTCCCGTGGCCCCGGCCCGAGGCCGTGCGCGACCTCGCCTTCGCCCGGTGCCTGCCCGTGCGGCAGGCGCTCGGCCAGTTCCTCAGCGGCCACGCGCCGGCCGACCTCGTCCGCGGCCTCCGCTCGGTCGGCGTCTCCCATGGCGCCGGCCGCAGGGGCGAGGCCCACGGCCTGCTGCGGTGGATGAGGTCCGGGCTCGAGTCCTGCGCTCGCCTCGCCGGCCAGCCGCTCGCCGCCGATTTCAAGCTCAGCGACTCCTGCCGCGGCGGCGCCTGCCTTTCCGTCGACTGGGCCTACGACAACGGCAACCACTTCTCATGGGAGCACGCCGCCGAGGGCGCCCGCTCGTCCGTCGCCCTCGACTACGCGACCTCCCACCGCACCTTCGACCTCGCCGTGCCCTTCTCCGGGCCCGAGATGACGCTGGGCGAGGCGCTGTTTTTCTAGAAAAGCGGCCGGGGGCACGGGGACTCAGGGGCACGGGGGTTGGGTGAGTGGACTGAGATGTATGCCGGCAGGTCCGCGATTATTCCCTCCGGATTTGCGCTTGGCCCGCTCTCCCTGCGCCCCCTCCGCCACCTGCCTCGAATTCCTTCCCATCCTCCCCCTTCTCCCCATCCTGTCTTTCTCCGTCCCATTCCTTCGGCCCCCGTTCCCCTAGCCCCCTTTCCATGCCTCGTTCACTTCGCCTTCTCCTCGCCACCGGCAACGCGCACAAGGCCGAGGAGTTCTCGCGGATGTTCCGCGAGGCCGGCCTGAGCTGCGAGGTCGTCCCCGCCACCGCCGTCGGCGGCATGCCCAAGGTCGACGAGACCGCGGGGACCTTCGCGGGCAACGCCCGGCTGAAGGCCGAGGCCCTGCGTCGCCTGGCTCCCTCCGACCATTGGGTCCTGGCCGACGACAGCGGCCTGTCGTGCGATGCGCTCGGGGGCGCGCCCGGGGTGGACTCGGCCGTCTACGCCGGCCCGCGCGCGACCGACGCCGAGAACCGCGCCAAGCTGCTCGGCGCGCTCCGCGGCATCCCCGTCTCCGGGCGCGCGGCCCGCTTCACCTGCCACCTCGTCCTCCTCGGACCCGAGGGCGAGGACATGGAGTTCACCGGCCACTGCGAGGGTTCCGTGCTCGAGGCCGAGCGCGGCGTCGGCGGCTTCGGCTACGACGCGTTGTTCGTCCCCAAGGGGCAGTCCCGGACCTTCGCGGAAATCCCCGCCGGCGAGAAGGACGCGCTCAGCCACCGCGCCCAGGCCTTCGCCGCGCTGGCCGCCTGGTTCAGGCTCGGCTAGCCAAGGGACCGCCGGCTCGATTCCCCGGGAGGGGGGAGGTTTCGCCTTTCCGCTGCCTTCGGCTCCCCTTATCAATCCGGGGTGGCCCTTCGCTGCCTGATCACCGCCGGACCGACACGGGAGTTCCTGGACCCTGTCCGATTCCTCAGCAACCCCTCGACGGGCAAGATGGGGTTCGCCCTCGCGGAGGCGGCGCGCGACCTGGGCATGACGGTCGACCTCGTGGCGGGGCCGGTCTCGCTGCCCGAGCCGCGCGGCGTGATGCTCTACCCGGTGGTGACGGCGGAGCAGATGCGTCTCCAGGTCGACGGCCTCTTCGGCCCCTGCGACCTCTTCCTGTCCGTCGCGGCGGTCAGCGATTGGCGTCCCAAGGTCCGCCATTCCCGGAAGCTTCGCCGCGAGGCCGGCGCGCCCGCGCTCGAGCTCGAGCCCTGCCCCGACATCCTCCGGGCCATGGTCGCCCGCCGCCGGCCCGGCCAGGTGGTGGTGGGGTTCGCGGCTGAGACCGGCGACCTCGAGGCCGGCGCCCGGGCCAAGCTCGCGTCCAAGGGCGTCGACTTCCTGGCGGCCAACGACGTCGGCGGAGCCGCCGGCGCCTTCGGCTCGGAGACCAACCGCATCCTGCTGCTCGGCGCCGACGGCTCCCGCCACCTGCTCGGGCCCGCCACCAAGGCCGAGGTCGCCAAGGCCCTCCTCGCCGCCGTGCTGCCCTCGCTCGTCTCCCGATGAATCCCCGCCGCCGCAGCGACCGTTTCGACCGCCTGCTCGGCCGGGTCGAGGACCTCGATCCCCGGAATCTCGCCATCCTCGCCCGGCGCATCGACCGGGAGCGCCACCTGATGGAGACGGTCCTCGAGACGCTCCGCGAGGGCGTGCTCGTGCTGACCGAGGACAACCGCGTGGCCTACGCCAACCCCGCGGCGCTGACGCTCGCCGGCCTGCCCCCCGAGGCGGCCACCGCCGCCGAGCCCGTCCGGTTCCCGCCCGAGCTGGCGGCCGCGCTGGAGGGGGATGTCGGCGGCGCGGCCCGCAGCCGCGAGGTCGAGGTCGCCTACCCCGAGCCCCGCATCCTCCGCGTGCACCTCGCCGCGGTCGAGGGTCCCTCGGCCGGCGCCCCCTTGCGCGTCGCGGTGCTCGCGGACATCTCCGCCGAGCGCGTCCAGACGGAGGACCGGGTCGAGAGCGAGCGCATCGACTCCATCATGACCCTCGCCGCCGGGGTCGCGCACGAGATCGGCAATCCCCTCAACGCGATGGGCATCCACCTCGAGCTGCTTCGCCGCAGGCTCGGCGGCCTCGGGAAGGACGCCGCCAAGGCGCTGGAGTCGGTCGACGTGCTCGAGGCCGAGGTCAGGCGGCTCGACGGCATCGTGCGCAATTTCCTCGGCGCCGTGAGGCCCGTCCGCCCCGACCTCGCCGAGACCCAGCTCCTCGAGGTCGCGGCCGCCTCGCTCGCCCTCCTCAAGGACCAGCTCGAGCAGCTCGGCGTGCGCGCCACGGTGGATGTCGCCGGCGAGCTGCCGACCGTGCTCGCCGACCGCGGCCAGGTCCAGCAGGCCCTTTTCAATGTTCTCAAGAACGCCCTCGAGGCGATGGACCGGGGCGGCGACCTGACCATTCGCGCCCGCTCCGAGGACGACTGGGTCGTGCTGGAGGTGTCCGACACCGGGGTGGGCATACCCGCCGAGAAGCTGACCCGGGTCTTCGACGCCTACTACACGACCAAGGCCGACGGCAGCGGCCTCGGCCTGCTCATCGTCCTGCGCATCCTCCGGGCGCACGGCGGCCGAGTCGACCTTGCCAGCCAGCCCGGCAAGGGCACCACGGTCACCCTCCGCTTCCCCCAGCGCCACCGCCGGGTCCGGCTCCTCAGCTGAGCGGAACACGGGGTCGCCGTCCGGTGTTTAAGGGTTGAGCGTCCCCCGCGACGTTCCCATCAACACCTGACGCCATGCGCTCCCTCCTCGCCGCCCTTCTCCTCGTCCCTGCGCTCGGCGCCGCCGAGACCAAGACCCTGCCGCTCGAGCTTCCCAAGCCCGCCGTGGCCGGCACACCCCGCCCCTTCAAGGTGACCAACCTCGAGGCGCCCCGGACCGGCCCCCGCGAGCTGCCCAAGGTGCCCGCCGCCGCCGCCAACCTCGCCCTCGGCAAGGAGGTGACCTCCAGCGCCCGCGAGGCGGTCGCCGGCGACCTCTCCTATGTGACCGACGGCGACAAGGCCGGCGACGAGGGCTACGAGGTCGAGCTGCCCCGCGGCCACCAGTGGGTCCAGATCGACCTGGGCGCCCCCGCCGAGATCCACGCCCTCGCCCTCTGGCACTTCCATCGCGAGCGCCGCGTCTACTTCGCCGTGGTCGCGCAGATCTCCGACGACCCCGAGTTCAAGAAGGGCGTGACCACCGTCTTCAACAACGACGACGCCAACAAGCTCGGCTTCGGCGAGGGCAAGGACCCCTGCTACATCGAGTCGCACGAGGGACGCGTCATCCCCGTCGCCGGCATCAAGGGCCGTTACGTCCGCCTCCATTCCCACGGCAACACCTCCGGCGCCTCCAACGACTACGTCGAGGCCGAGGTGTGGGGAGTGGCGGCGAAGTAATCGTCCAGGGGCTCAGGGGCACAGGGGCACGGCGGGTAGGGCGGTTTCTACGAAACCGCTCACATCGATGGGGTGCCGTTGGTACCTGGTTAAGGTAACGAGGTTGAGCGCGTTCTTGCACCGGTCGCCGATTCTCCGGTGCTTCCCCATCTACCTGCCGTGCCCCTGTGCCGCCGTGCCCCTCTGCACTGTCCCGTTAGACAGTGCCCCTGTGCACTGTGGTTCTACTTAATCAGTCGCCTCACCGTGCCGTTGCCCATGTTGCAGAAGAGGAGGTCGCCGGTGGCGGGGTGGGGGCCGAAGCCGGCCACGGTGCCGTCCTTGGCCAGGACCTCGAGGTCGGACCAGCGGCCGCCGCGCTCGCGGATGGCCAGGATGCGTCCCGAGGCGAAGTCGGCGAAGACGTAGGCACCGGCGAGCTCGGGCAGGGTGGACCCGCGGTGGACGATGCCGCCGGTGATGGACGCCCCGATGTCGCGCCCGTACTGGCAGATCGGGTCGACCAGCCTTTGGGACCCCTGCTTGCCCTTGGCCTTGGCGAAGGGCTTGCCCGCCTCGCGGAGGCTCCATCCGTAGTCGCCTCCGGGCACGAGGAGGTTGACCTCCTCGGTCTCGTTCTGGCCGACGTCGCCGCAGAACCAACGTCGCGACGGGGCGTCGTAGGTCATGCGCCAGATGTTGCGGAGCCCGGTCGCCCAGGTCTCGCCGCGGAGCTTGGCGGGGTCCACCGGCTCGCCCCGGTGCTGGCGGGCTCGGACGAACGGGTTGTCGGCGGGCACCAGGTAGCGCGGCTTGCCCGAGGCGTCCAGGCAGACGGCCTCGTGGGGGTTGGGGCGCAGGTTGCCGGCGCGGAGATCGACGTCGATCCGGAAGACGCCGGCGTGGAAGCCCTCGTCGATCTTGCGCGCGGTGTCGAACTTGTCGTCGGCCGCGCCGCCGTCGCCGCAGGCGATGTAGAGGTGGCCGTCGGGGCCGAAGTGGAGGTCGCCGGCGTTGTGGTTGCCCGCGGGGTCGGGCTGGGAGATCAGCGGCTCCTCCGTCGACTTGTCGACCGTCCAGCCGCCGGCCGCCGCCGTGAAGCGCGAGACGCGCTGGTGCAGCTGTCCCCCGACCTTCAGGCTGTAGAAGACGAACACCTGCCGGTTGGCGGCGAAGCTCGGGTGGAAGGCCAGGCCGAGCACCCCGCACTCGCTGTTGGTCTGGATGGGGCCGTCGCGCGGCTCGGTCAGGTCGAGGAAGACCTCCTTGCGGGGCTGGCCGCCGAGGTTGGTCACCATCTGCACGCGCCCGCCCTTCTCGAGCACGAACAGCCGGTCGCGCTCCCCGGGCGCGTGGGCGAGCCCGATGGGCTGCTGGAAGCGCAGGTCGCCGAGGGCGTTCTCGGTGCGGTAGGGAAGCTTGTCCTGGGCCGTCAGCGCGGCGGCCAGGGCGAGGAGGGCGAGGGCGGGGCGCATGGGAGGGGTCAGGGCAGGGTGCCGAGCCGGGCGACGACCTCGTCGATGAGGAAGGCCGGGGTCGAGGCCCCGGCGGTCACGCCGACCGTCCGGTAGCGGGCGAGCGCGGCCAGGTCGAGCTCGGCGGCGGTCTCGACATGGAAGCAGTGCATGCCGGTGAGCTCGACGAGCTTGGCGAGCTTGACGGTGTTGGCGGAGTGGCGTCCGCCGATGACGACCACGGCCTCGGCGCCCTGGCGGCGGAGCTCATGGATGTCGCCCTGCCGGTCCTTGGTCGCCCCGCAGATGGTGTCGAAGACCCGGGCCTCCGGATAGGTCTTCCGGAGGTGGGCGGCGAGACCCTCGAACTCGTCGGTGAACATCGTCGACTGCGAGACCATGCAGACCTGCTCGCCCAGCGGGGGCAGGGCGTCGATGTCGGCCCTCGTGCGCACCGCGTGGCCCCTGCCCTCGGTGTAGCCGAGCAGGCCGATGACCTCGGGGTGGGCGGGGTCGCCGAAGATGACGGTGGCGAAGCCGCGCTTGGCGTGCAGGCGGATCTTGCCGGCGATGATGCCGACGTCGGGGCACGTGGCGTCGCGGAACTCCATGCCGAGCGACTTCAGGTAGGCGCGGCGCTCGGGCGAGATGCCGTGGGCCCGGACGACCATCACGGCGCGGTCGCCGGCCTCGGGCACGCTGACCTCGGCCTTGCTCTGGTAGTCGCCGACCTCGCGCACGCCCTCCCGGGTGAGGACCTCCATCATCTGCCGGTTGTGGATCAGGGGGCCGTCGGTGTAGACGGGGTGGCGGCCCGCCTTCGCGTACTCGCGCGCGATGTCGATGGCGCGCTCGACGCCCCAGCAGAAGCCGGCGGATTTGGCCCGGAGGACCCTCATGCGCCCCACTGTGGGGGCGCGTCCCGGGCTTTCAAGCCCCCTCGGCGGCATCCGCTTGCCTGCCGGGTCCGGCAGGCTAGCCTGCCTGCCCCATGCTCATCCCCCTCCTTATCGCCTTCGGCGCGCTCCTGGTCCTCGGCGTGCTCGTCGTCGGCATCTACAACGGCCTGGTGACCCTCCGGAACGGTTTCCGCAACGCCTTCGCCCAGGTCGATGTCCAGCTGAAGCGCCGGCACGACCTGATCCCCAACCTGGTCGAGACCGCCAAGGGTTACATGGCCCATGAGCGCCAGACCCTCGAGGCCGTCATGGCCGCCCGCGCCTCGGCCACCCAGGCCAACGTCCGCGTCACCGCCAACCCCGCCGACGCCGCCGCGGTCGGCGCCCTCGGCCAGGCCGAGGCCGGCCTGACCTCCGCCCTCGGGCGCCTGCTCGCCGTGGCCGAGAACTACCCCCAGCTGAAGGCCGACGCCACCATGCGCTCCCTCATGGAGGAGCTGACCTCGACCGAGAACCGCATCGCCTTCTCGCGCCAGGCCTTCAACGACGCCGTCCTCGCCTACAACAACCGCCGCGAGGTCTTCCCCGCCGTGCTCCTCGCGTCCGCCCTCGGCTTCCAGCCCGGCGAGTTCCTCCGCATCGACAGCGAGGCCGAGCGCCAGGCCCCGAAGGTCGGCTTCTGACCGGTCCGGATGGACTTCTTTGGCGCGCAGGAGAAGGCCCGCGACCGGACCGCGCTGCTCGTCGTCCTGCTCATACTCGCCCTGGCCAGCCTCGTCGGGGCGCTCTACGCCCTGGCCGTGGCCGGCCTCCGCGGCGGCGCGGGTTGGTGGCATCCCGACCTCCTCGCGGCCACCTCGCTGGTCGCCGGCGGCTCGATCCTCGCCGGCGGGCTCGTTCGCCACCACGCCCTGCGCCAAGGGGGCTCGGCGGTCGCGGCCTCGCTCGGCGGCCGCAGGGTCGCGAGGGGCGGCGCCTCGCCCGAGGAGGCGCGCTACCTGAACGTGGTCGAGGAGATGGCCCTCGCCTCGGGCACGCCGGTGCCGGCCTGCTTCGTCCTGGACGGCGAGCCGGGCATCAACGCCTTCGCGGCCGGTAACACGCCCGCCGACGCCGCCGTCGCCGTCACCCGCGGCGCCCTTGAGCAGCTCACCCGCGAGGAGCTCCAGGGCGTGGTCGCCCACGAGTTCAGCCACATCGCCAACGGCGACGTGCGCCTCAACCTGCGCCTGGTCGCGGTTGTCGCCGGCCTGGTCACCCTCACCCAGCTGGGCTACCTGGTCGTGCGCCTGGTCGGCAACGCCTCGGGCTCGCGGCGCGGCAAGGACGGCGGCGCCCGGCTCGCCATGCTCGCCGTGGGGCTGGCCATCATGGCCGCCGGCTTCGGCGGGCGCTTCTTCGCGCGGCTCATCCAGGCCTCAATCTCGCGTCAGAGGGAGTTCCTGGCCGACGCCGCCGCGGTCCAGTACACCCGCAATCCGGTCGGCCTCGCCGGCGTCTTCCGCAAGCTCGCACGAGAGGGGGCGCGCGCCTTGGCTTCGGGCGAGGGCTCCTCGCGCGGCCTGGCCGCCGCGGGGCAGGCCGACGTGCAGCACATGCTCTTCGCCGAGGCCCCCTCGCTCTGGGTCTCGCTGATGGCCACGCATCCGCCCCTGCAGGAGCGGCTGAGGCGCATCGACCCGGGCGCGACCCTGACGGAGGGCGCGAGCCGATCGCCTTCCCCCCGTGCCTCGGACGCGGGCGCGGTCGGGCTGGCGGGCTCCGCGCCTCCGCCGCTTCCCGCCGCGGCGGATCGGCCGTCCGACGCCGCCATCCAGGACGCGGTAGGGTTCCGCGGGGCCCTGCCGCCGGAGCTGCGCGCGGCCGCGTCCGAGCCCGTGGGCGCGCTGGGGCTTCTCTTCGGCCTGACCTTGTCCGCCCAGGGCGCCGACCGGGAGCGTCAGCTCGCCGTCATCCGGCGCCTGGTCGAGGGCGAGGTTGAGCGCGAGATCCTGCGCATCGCCCCGCAGGTCGCGGCGCTCGCCGAGGGCCATCGCATCCCCCTGCTCGACCTTGCCATGCCGGCCCTGCGGGAGCTCAGCCCCGGGCAGCGCGCCCAGGTGCTGGCGGCGCTCGACGAGACGGGGGTGGCGGCGTCGGACGGCCTGATGGGTCTCCTGCTCCGCGCCTCGGCCCGGCGTCACCTGAGCCCCGGGGATCCTCCCGGCCTGCGGGTGCCCTCGGCCCGGGAGGCCGACGCCCATCGCCGGCTCGTCCTCTCGGCGGTCGTGGCGATGTCGCGCCAGGACGCTCCTGGACGCCTGAGGTCCCACGCCGCCGCCTGCCGCCTCCTGGGGGTCGACCCCGGCGCGGGCCCCGCGGAATCGCCCGACCTCGCGGTGGTCGCGGCCTCGCTCGGCGCCCTGCGCGGCCTGCCGGTGCCGGCTCGGCGCGACCTCGTGAGGGCCTGCGGCGTGGCCATGCTGAGCGACGGGCGCGCCGAGCCGCGCGAGGCGGAGATTGTCCGGGCGGTCGCCGACCTGCTCGGCATCAGCTTCGCGATCGCGCCCCTGCGCTGAGGCGCCTTAGGCGAGCCGCAGGCTCTCGCCCGTCATCTCGGCCGGCTTGGGCAGGCCCATGAGGTCGAGCACGGTCGGCGCGATGTCCGCCAGGCGCCCGGTGGGACGCAGCTTGGCCCGCTCGAGGCCCTTGCCATAGAGGACGACCTCGACGGGGTTGAGGGTGTGGCGGGTGTGGGCGGAGTTCTCCTCGGGCTCCCACATCTGGTCGGCGTTGCCGTGATCGGCGGTGACCACCGCCTGGCCGCCGACCTGGTCGATGGCCTGGAGCAGCTGGCCGAGCCCCTGGTCGACCGTCTCGCAGGCCTTGCAGACGGCGGGCAGGGAGCCGGTGTGGCCGACCATGTCGGGATTGGCGTAGTTGACCACGACCAGCGCGTGCCTGCCCGAGAGGATGGCGGCCTTGGCGAGCTCGGTGACGCGGGCGGCGGACATCTCGGGCTTGAGGTCGTACGTGGCGACCTCCTTCGGGCTCTGGGCCATGCCGCGCTCCTCGCCGGGGAAGGGCTCCTCGCGGTAGTCGTTGAAGAAGAAGGTGACGTGCGGGAACTTCTCCGTCTCCGCCGTGCGGAACTGCGAGAGACCCTGCTTCGCCACCCACTCGCCGAGGATGTTCGCCATCTTCGGCGGCTTGTCGAAGACCACGTTGGGGCAGAGGCCCTTCTCGTAGTTGGTCAGGGTGGCGTAGAAGAGGTCGAGCTTGCGCGCGCGGGTGAAGCCCTTGAAATCGACGTCGAGGAAGGCGCGGGTCAACTCGCGCGGGCGGTCGCCGCGGAAGTTGAAGAACAGGACCGAATCGCCGTCCTTGATGGAGCCGGCACCCCTGACGCGAGTGGCCGGCACGAACTCGTCGCCCACCATGGTCGGCGCGGAGGGCTTGTCGTAGTAGGCCTGCACGGCGGCCGCGGCGGTGTCGGCCTCGGGCGACTGGCCGCCGGTCAGCATCTCGTAGGCGGTCTGGACGCGGTCCCAGCGGTTGTCACGGTCCATCGCCCAGAATCGGCCGGCCACGCTGGCGACCTTGCCCAGGCCGATTCTCGCCAGCTCGGCCTCGAGCTGGCGGAGGTAACCCAATCCGCTGGTCGGGGGGCTGTCGCGCCCGTCCATGAAGGCGTGGACGAGGACCCTCGACAGGCCCTCCTCCTTGAGCAGGCGGACGAGGGCGTAGAGGTGGGGCAGGGTGGAGTGGACGCCGGCCTCGGAGCACAGGCCCATCAGGTGGACGGCGCCGCCGGTCCTTTTCACGTTCTCGACCAGGCCGCGGAAGGCGGCGTTGCGGCGCATGGCCGCGGGGTCGGTCAGGCCCTTGTCGATGCGGACAATCTCCTGGTCGACGATGCGGCCGGCGCCGATGTTCTGGTGGCCGACCTCGGAGTTGCCCATGATGCCGACGGGCAGGCCCACGTCCAACCCATGCGCCATGATCTCGGTCCGGGGCCAGTCCTTGGTCAGGCGGCGCGAGACGGGCAGGCTCGCCACCTTGAGGGCGTTGAAGGCGTCATGGGCGGGGTTGGGATTCTCGCCCCAGCCGTCGCGGATCACCAGGAGGACAGGTTTGGCCATGCCCAATCGCTAGCGGCAACCGGCGTGAAAACGAAGGATGAAATGGGCGGCGACCGCCGGACCCGGCGTGCCGGAGGCAGGTTGCCTGCCACACGCCGCCCTCCGCCTTGCCCATGCGGAAGCGGCGGCAGGTGGCTATTGGACGCCAACGCCATGGCTCTTGCCTAGGGGTCCGGCCTGGCGCAGCATGGCTGTCTCGTGAACCCTCTGATTTACTCGCTCGCCCAGGTCATTGTCGCCGTCTCGGTGCTCGTCGTCTGGGTATTCCGCCACGCCAATGTCGCCAGGGAGTTCCAGTCCTTCGGCCTGGGCGACCTCACCCGGTCGGCGGTCGGCGCCTTCAAGATCGCCCTCGCCACGCTCCTGCTGGCGGGCCTTTGGTTCCCCGTCCTCGTCTTCGCCTCCTCGGCGCTGATGGGCCTGATGATGCTCGCGGCCCAGTTCTTCCATGCCCGGGCGGGCAGCCCGTGGGTCAGGCGGCTTCCCTCGCTGGTCCTCCTCGGGCTCTGCGTCCTGCTTGCCTGTCGCTGAGGCTCGCCAGCGCCATGCGATTCCTTGATGCGGCGGTCCTGCTGTCGAGCCTCTCGTTCCTAGGCTACGCCGTGGCCTATTTCAACTCGCCCCGGCTCGCCCAGGAATTCGTCCGTTTCGGGCTGCCCAAGCTAGGCCCCTTGGTGGCGATCTTTCAGGCCGCCGGGGCAATCGGCCTGCTCGCGGGTTTCCGCTATCCCGCCCTGACCACGCTGGCCTCTGCCGGGTTGGCCCTGATGATGGCGGTGGCGCTGGCGGTGCGCCTGCGCGTCGGCGACGGCCTCTGGGTTTCGCTGCCGGCCATCTTCTTCCTGGGTCTGAACCTCGCCATCTGTCTCCTTTCGCTGAATCGGCCGAACAGCTAGCGCGCCAGGTGCCGCCCTCTCATCGATGCGGGACCCGGCGGAGCTTGGAGGTGTCGTGGCCGGTCTTGGCGAGAAAGTCGACCAGCTCCTGGTAGCGGGCCTCGGGGAGGGTCTTGGTGCGCGCCATGATCCAGGCATAGTCGCGGTCGGGCACGCCGATGATGGTCGTCTGGTACTCCGCGTCCAGGTAGACGATGAGATAGGCCGCCTTGAAGGGCCAGACGAACCGCATGCGCCACTCGGCGTTGGTCTCGCGGTTGTGGACGAAGCCGCGCGGGTTGTAGGTTTTCAGCGGGCCGTCGGGCGAGCCGTTGTTGAAGACGTAGGTGGTCGGGATGGTGCCGTCGTCGGCGAGGGCGTAGGACTCGACGGCGTTGTGGGCCTCGTCCTCGATGAAGGTCGGGATGTGGGCGATCACGTACCAGTCGCCCATGAAGCGCGGGAGGTCGACGCGGCGGTCGATGGCGCGCAGGGGCTCCGGCTCGGGGGTTGAGGCGCAGCCGGCGAGGAGGCCGACCAGCAAAAGGGCCAGGGCGGGGTTGGGGCGAGCGCGCAGTCTCATGGGCCCAAGGTGGGGGATGGATGCCGGGGCGCAAGCGGCGGGGCTTTGGGCCAAGCCAGACCCCCTTGCCTTTGGCCGGTGTATTCCCATTTAAGGAGGGTATGGCTGATCCCGCCTACTGCGTCTCACGCTTCCGCACGGTGCGGCGGGCCACCCGCGAGGTGCGGGTCGGCGGGGTGGGGGTCGGCGGGTCCAACCCCATCCGGGTCCAGTCGATGACCACGTCCGACACCGAGGATGTGGCCGCGACCCTGGCCCAGTGCGTCAAGCTGGCCGAGGCCGGATGCGAGATCATCCGCATCACGGCGCCCAACAAGGCGGCGGCGGCGGCGCTGCGGGACATCCACCGCCGGTTCCGCGCGGCGGGCTTTTCCCAGCCGCTGGTGGCGGACATCCATTTCCTGCCCGTGGCCGCGATGGAGGCGGTCGAGCACGTGGAGAAGGTCCGGGTGAACCCGGGCAACTACGCGGACAAGAAGAAGTTCGCCGTGCGCGAGTACACCGACGCCCAGTACGCCGAGGAGCTCGGGCGCCTGCACGCGGCGTTCAGCCCCCTCGTCCTCCGGGCCAAGGAGCTGGGCCGGGTCCTGCGCATCGGCACCAACCACGGGTCGCTCTCCGACCGCATCCTGAACCGCTTCGGCGACACGCCGATGGGCATGGTGGAGTCGGCCCTGGAATTCGTCCGCATCGCCCAGTCGCACGGTTTCCGCGACCTCGTGCTGTCGATGAAATCCTCCAACCCCAAGGTGATGGTCGAGGCCTACCGCCTGGCGGCCCGGCTGATGGCCGACGAGGGGATGGACTACCCGCTGCACCTGGGCGTGACCGAGGCCGGCGAGGGCGAGGACGCGCGGATCAAGTCCGCCATCGGCATCGGCGCGCT
>JAURJZ010000091.1 GCA_030831965.1 Verrucomicrobiota bacterium | reverse complement strand
TCGATAACCCGCCGCCTGTGGGCGTCCGACATGCCGGATCCGGATGGCAGGCAGAGGCCCTGGGCGAACAGACGGGCGGCGACGCCGCGGTCGACGACCTCGGCGCCGCGGAAGACAGGCTGGAGGTGCATCGGCTTCCAGAGGGGCCGGCTCTCGATATTGGCGTCCTCGAGGGCGAGGCGGACGCGCTCGCGGTCGATGCCGGCGAGGGCGGGATCGAGGGTGAGGCAGGTGAGCCAGCGGGTGGAGGCGCCCCAGGGCGCCTCGGGCTGGAAGGTGACGCCGGGAAGGTCGCGCAGGGCGGCGCGGTAGGCCTCGAAGTGGGCGCGTCGGCGGGCGACCTTGGCGTCGAGCGACTCAAGCTGGCCGCGCCCGATGCCGGCGCAGACGTTGCTCATGCGGTAGTTGTAGCCGAGGGTGGTGTGCTCGTAGTGGGGCGCGGGGTCGCGGGCCTGGGTGGCGAGGTGGCGGGCGGCCTGGGCGAGGGCGGCGTCGTCGGTGACAAGCATGCCGCCGCCGGAGGTGGTGATGATCTTGTTGCCGTTGAAGGAGTGGATGCCGGCGCGGCCGAGGGAGCCGGGGGCGCGGCCGCGGTAGGTGGCGCCGAGGGCCTCGGCGGCGTCCTCGATGAGGGCGACGCCATGGCGCTGGCAGGCGTCGAGAACAGGGTTGGTGTCGGCCGACTGGCCGTAGAGATGGGCGAGGACGAGGGCGCGGGGCGCCCTGCCCTGCCTTGCCTTGCGCGCGAGGAGGTCGGCGATGAGGCCGGGGTCGGCGTTCCAGCTGGTCTCCTCGGAATCGACGAAGACCGGCTTGGCCCCGAGCTGGACGACGGGGGAGGCGGAGGCGACGAAGGTGAGGGAGGAGCAGACGACCTCGTCGCCGGGGCCGACGCCGGAGAGGCGGAGGGCGAGGTGGAGGGCGGCGGTGCCGGAGGCGAGGGCGACGGCGTGGGCGGAGCCGACGCGCCGGGCGAAGGCGCGCTCAAAGGCGTCGATATTGGGCCCGACGGGCGCGACCCAGTTGCCGTCGAAGGCTTCCTGGACGTAGGCCCGCTCGGCTGCCCCGATGTCGGGCGGCGAGAGGTAGATGCGGGGCTCGGGCGAGGCCACGCGGCCATTGAGGAGACGCCGTGGAATCGGGCGAACCTATAATGGCGGCCGGTTTGGTCAGGCGACCTTGCGACGGCGGCGGCGCAGGGCGGCGCCCGCGAGGGCGAGGCCGCCGAGGATGAGGCCGTAGGTGGAGGGCTCGGGCACGACGCGCAGGGTGAGTTCCCAGTTGTTGTTGTCGCCGGAGAAGGCGAAGACCTGGAAGCTGGTGGCGCCGGTGCCCTCGTAGAGATCCGTGTCGAAGGCGAACCAGGAGGTGATGTTGAGGCCGTCGGCGAGCGTGAGGAGGCGGTCGGACCCGGTGAAGCGACCGATGATGAAATCCTTGGCCTCGCCCGGGACGGTGTGGATGAGGGAGGAGCCGGCGCCGGGGGTGAAGCCGTTGGTGGCGTTCCAGTTGGTCACGTCGTCGGACCAGTTGGTGAGGGTCGCGAGCTGGAGGGTGATCTTGCCGCCGCCGACATTGCCAGCGGTGCCGAAGTTGAGGGTCGTGGCCTGGATGGCGTCGTAGCCGCGACCCACGCCGGCGATAGTCTCCTCCGTGCTGAAGAACTCGAGCTGGAGGACCGAGCCGCCGGAGAGGTTGAGGGTGCCGTAGGTGGTGAGGCCGGGCGAGGAGCCGGGGGCGAGGATGGAGCCGGCGCCGGCGGTGACGGTGCCGGTGAAGGTGCCGTTGCCGGCGAGGGTGGTGCCGGAGGCGAGGTTGACGGTGCCGCCCACGGTGCCGTCGGTCGCGAGCGTCGCGCCGCCCGAGACGGCGATGGTGCCGGTGAAGTTGCCGGCGTTGGAGATGGAGCCCCCGGTGAAGGCGATGGTGGCGGCGGTGGCGGAGCCGGCGAGGTTGACGGAGTTGCCGGCGCCGACGGCGAGGGTGGCGGAGGCGCCGAGGGCGTCGATGTCGGTCCCGAGGACGAGGGATTGGCCGGGGGCGAGCTCGAGGCGGCCGGCGAGGTTGGCGCCGCCGGTGATGGCGCCGCCGGCGAAGACGAGGGTGCCGGTGGTGGCGCCGGAGAGGACGACGGAGTTGCCGGCGGCGACGGCGAGCTTGCCGTTGCCGAAGGCGCCGCTGACGGCGACGTTGGTGCCCTCGACGTTGAGGGTGCCCTGGAAGCCGCTGCCGGTGACGGAGCCGCCGCGGTAGGTGATGGCGCCGGTGAAGACATTGGCGCCGAAGTCGATGGAGGCGCCGGACTCGAGGATGAGGGTGCCGCCGGTGGGCAGCTGGGTGATGTCGGTGATGGCGCCGGTGATGACCGTGCTGCCCGTGAAGGTGTTGGGATGGAGCAGCGTGCCACCGGCCAGCACGAGCGAGCCGCCGAAGTCGGTGGTGTCGAAGACGCCGGAGGTGAGGCGGATGGTGCCGTCGAAGCCGACGAGCTGGGAGAGGTCGGCGGTGCCCGCGGCGCCGACATCGATGTCGAGCACGCCGGCGCCGCCGATGGCGGCAAGGTCGGCGCCGGCGAGGGTGGCGCCCTCGGCCAGGTCGAGCCGGAGGATGGTGCCGGCGGCGAGGTCGACCGCGCCGGAGCCGAGGGCCGCGAGGTCGTTGATGGTCACGGTGCCGGCGCCGATGACGAGGCCGCCGGAGAAGGTGTTGGCGCCGGTCAGGACAAGGGCGCCCGAGCCCGTCTTGGTGAGGATGGCCTCGCCGGCCAGCTGGGCGGCGATGGTGAGGGTGCTGTCAGCGGCGATGGCGAAGGAGTCGGCGGTGAGGATGCCGGTGCCGGACAGGGATCCGGAGGCGAGGGTGAAGGCGCCCACCGTGAGATTGGAGGCGCCAAGGTCGAGGGAGCCGCCGGCGAGCGTGACGTCGTTGGTGGCCGCGAGGGTGCCGCCGTTGGCGACGCTGAGGACGCCGCCCGTGACCTGGACGCCGCCCGCGATGTCGGCGGCCGAGCGGAGGTCGAGGGTGCCGGCGCCGGACTTGACCAGGGACCCGGCGGAGTTGAGGGCGCTCTCGACGAGCACGGTGCCGGAGGCGTTGGACACGGCGACGGAGGCGGCGGTGAGCGCACCCGTGCCCGCGATGGCGCCGCCGGAAACGCTCAGGGCGCCGATCTCGAGGTTGTTCGCGCCAAGGTCGAGGGAGCCGCCGGCGAGCGTGACGTCGTTGGTGGCCGCGAGGGAGCCGCCGTTGGCGACGCTGAGGACGCCGCCCGTGACCTGGACGCCGCCCGCGATGGAGGCGGCCGAGCGGAGGTCGAGGGTGCCGGCGCCGGACTTGACGAGGGACCCGGCGGAGTTGAGGGCGCTCTCGACAAGCACGGTGCCGGAGGCGTTGTCGACGGCGATGGAGGCGGCGGTGAGCGCGCCGATCCCGGCGACGGAACCGCCCGAGAGGGTGAGGGCGCCGACGGTCTGGTCGCTGAGGCCGAGGTCAATCGCGCCAGTGCCCGAGACGGTGAGGGCGCCGGAGGCCGCAAGAAGGTCGGAGGCGCCGAAGAGGAGGGTGCCGGCGGATACGATGGTGCCGCCGGTGTGGGTGGCGGAGCCGAGGAGGTTAAGCGAGCCCGCACCGGACTTCACCAGGGCCCCGGATCCGCCGAGGGTGCCCTCGAAGGTCGAGTCGGCGGTGCCGGAGACGGTCAGCTGGCCGGAGCCCAAGGTGACGGCGCCGGTGCCCCCAAGGGTGGCGACCTGCTGGCTGCGTCCGTTGAGGTCGAAGGTGGCGCCGGCGGCGACGGACACCGCGGAGGTGGCGGCGAGCGAGCCGGAGGCGCCGAGGCGGAGGGTGCCGGCCGAGACCGTGGTGGCCCCGGTGTAGGTGTTGGCGGCGTCGAGGACCAGGGTACCGGCCCCGGTCTTGGTCAGCCCGTTGGCGAGCCAGGCGGAGTTGTCGGCGTTGCGGTTGTCGCGGAGAATGGCGCCGACGGTGAGGTCGGCGGCGACGCTCGAGGTGACGTCGGCGACCGCGAAGGTGGTCGCACCGGCGACATTGGTCGGACCCAGGTTGATGGTGTTGTTGGAGCCGCTGACGGTGGAGATGGCCGAGGCCTGCGAGCCGGTCACCGTCACGGTGTCCTTGAGGGCGAGGGCGCCGAAGGTGGCGTTGGCCCCGCCGGTCAGCTCGACGGCGCCGCCGGCGAGGTTGAGACCGACGAGCGTGTTGTAGAAGCCGCCGCTCTGGAGCTTGGCTCCGGCCTCGAGGGTGATGGCCGAGCTGGTGGCGGTGTTGTGGCCGCCCCAGCGGTCGTTCTCACCCAGGCGGAGAACGGCCCCGTTGGCGACGGTGATGGCGCTGGCGGCCCCGATGGTGCCCCTGAGCACCAGTGTGCCGGCGTTGACGGCGGTGGCGCCGGAGTGGGTTGCGGCGCCGGAATAGGTCCAGGTGCCGGTGCCGGACTTCACGAGGGAGACGCCCGCGCCGGAGATGGCCTGCTGGAAGTCGCCGCCGCCGACCCCGCCGAGGGTGACCTGGGCGTTGGCCGCATAAGTGTTGTTGTTCGAGCCGGAGGCGATGGTGAAGACGGTGTCGACGGTGGCGTTGTCGTAGGTGATGCCGCCCGCCCCGACCGTGATGCCGCGGTTGTTGAAGGACGTGCTGGCGGCGGCGACGTTGCGAATGGTGCCGTTGTCGACCGCGATGTAGCCGTTGTTGTAGTTGAGCTGTCCGAGGGACTGCCCGGCGCCCCAATTCCACCTGTCGCCCTCGAGGACACCGCCGGAATTGACGACGAGGGAATTGGCCGCCGCCTTGGTCGCGCTCCAGACGCTGCCGGTGCCGGCAAGGCGGAGGGTGCCGCCGGAGACCGTGATGTTGCCGCTGAAGGTGTTGGCGCCGGTCAGGGCGAGGGTGCCGCTTCCCGTCTTGGTGATGCCCACCGTGCCGACATTGTTGGAGATGACCCCGGAGAAGGTGGTGGAGGTGTTGTCCGACCCGATGGTCAGCACCCGGGTGCCGGCGGTGATGGCGGACACCGTGCCGGCGCCGGACAGGGAGCCGACGGCCGCGGCGCCGGTATTGAGGGAGAGCAGGCCGGTCGCGGTGACCGCGGTGCCCGCGGGGATGGCGGTGTCGCCGTTGATTTGCAGGGTCGCCCCGGAGCTGATGACTATCGAGCCGACGAAGTCGTTTGTGTTGTTGTCGAGCGTGGTGCGGGAGCCGGAGATGGTCAGGGTGCCGACATTGCCCGAGATCTTGCCGGTGTAGGTCGTCCGGTCGGGGCTGGAGCCCCGGAGGGTGGTGGCGCGGTTGAGGGTGAGCGCGCCGGAGTAGATGATGGGCTGGCCCGTGGTGCCGCCGTCGCTGCCGATGGTGACGACGCCGGAGCCCTGGGAGGAAACGGTGACATTGTTGGCGAACGTGCGCGGCGACTGGCCGGTGATGAGGCTGATGTCGGAGCTGCCCGAGAAGCTGTCGCCGAGGGTGATCGAGCCGGTGCCGGCCGCGGCGTCGGCGCTGAGGCGGAGGGTGCCGGCGGAGACGGTGACACCGCCCGTGAAGGTGTTGGTTCCGGCGAGCGCCAGGGTTCCGGAGCCCTGCTTGAGGAGGGAGCCGTTGGTGCCCGAGATGACGCCGCTGAAGGTGGTCGAGGAGGCGTTGCCGACGACGAGCCCCTTGCCGCCGAGGGTGAGGGTGGAACCGGTGGCGCCGGCGAGGGAACCGATGGTGGTGGAGTCGGCGGTGATGCCCGAGATATTGAAGCCGCCGCCGGAGGCGGCGAGGTTGAGGGCGGTGGTCGGGCCGAGCGCGCCGGCGCCGGAGAGGACGATGGAGGCGGTGCCGTTGACGGTGGTGGCGCCGGTGTAGGTGCTGGCGCTGTTGAGGGTGAGGGCGGTGGTGCCGCTTCGGGTCAGGGCAACCGTGCCGGCCCCGTCGGATATCACGCCGGTGAGCGTGACCGCCGCGGCCGAGTTGGTGGTGCCGAAGGTCAGGGTCTGGGCGCCCGAGACGCTGGAGGTGATGTCGGCGTTGAGAGCCCCGCCCTCGGTGCCAATGGTCGTGCTGCCCAACAGCTTGATGCCATCAGTGGCCGTCAGGCCCGTGACCAGCCGGATGGCGCCGCGGGTCTCGTTGTTGCCGGTGCCGGAGACCCGGATCTCCCGGAAGGTCGAGGTGGCACTGTGGGTGAAGAGCTGGATGCCGGTGTGGATGATGAGCAAGGCGT
>JAURJZ010000090.1 GCA_030831965.1 Verrucomicrobiota bacterium | reverse complement strand
GTCGGCGAGGACGCGACGCAGGTGACGGCGACCTCGGGCGACACGATCCAGAGGGTGTACTGCTGCACCTCGGGGTACATCCTGGACGCGGTGATGTCGCGCTCGCTGGCCTCCTCGCACTCGACGCAGGCCTTGTTCCAGGCGCTGCGGGCGTTGTGGACGGCGAGGCCTAGCACGGCGGCCTTGTCGAAGTCGGCCTCGGTGCGGGTGGGCTTACCAGACATGGGTCTTGCGCTTCTTGGCGAAGCCGCTGTTGACGAGCCAGCGATGGACCGTCGAGGTGGAGCATCCCATCTTGTCCGCGATCATCGGCACCGGCACGCCCTTGCGGTAGAGGGGCAGGACGGTCCTCTCCCAGCCGGTCGTGTCCCACTTGTAGACGGTGCGGCCGTTGGTGGGGAAGTCGATGCCCAGGCGCTTCAGCCAGGTGCGGGCGGTGGAGGCGGAGACGCCGAGCTTGGGGCCGATGTCCTCGGCGCCGTATCGCTTGACCTCGGCGAGCTCGCGGAGGGTGGCCTCGGCGGCGCGGGCCCTCAGCTCGACGCGGGGCGGGGTGCCGCCCTTGCCGGGGGCGGAGATGCCGTGTCGGCGCATGTAGTCGCGGACGCAGGAGGTCGAGCAGCTGAGGTTGGCGGCGATGGTCTTCATGGGCTCGCCGGCCAGCACGCCCTGGCGGACGACCTTCTCCCAGCCGGACTTGTCGAGGGGCTTACGCATCGGAGCGGGCGGGGTTGGGGATCCACTTCTTGGCGGGGGCGGGCTGGGCCGATGCGGCGGCGCCGTCGTCGTCGGCGTCGGTGGCGATGCCGCAGATGGCCTGGGCGGTGATGCGCCGCAGGGTCGTGCATTGGGAGTTGAACTGCTGCACGTTGGTGTCGGGCTTGGTGGCGACGCCGGCGGGCTTGAAGTCAATCATCCCCTCGGGGCCGATGATCGTGTTGATGACCTCGGTGCGTCCCTCGGTGGTGACGATCTGCTGGACAAGGGCCAGTCCCTGCTTGGCGAGGATGGGCCTGATGTGGTCCAGGATGACGTTCAGGGACGCATACCTGGAGCGGAAGGCCGGGTTGACCTTGTTCGCCTTCGGGGAGGACATCGCGGCCAGGGCGAGGGCTAGGCGTGCGTGCGTGGTGGTGGGCTGTGCGTTTGTGGCGCTCATGGTTGTGTGTGTTTGGGGGGAAGGTGTCAGGCCTCGGCGCGGGCCTTCTCCGCGATCAGGAAGTCGCGCAGCTTGGCGTAGGGGACCTTGGCGTGGTACTTGCCGTCGACGTAAAGGACGACCCAGCGGGCGTTGCCGTTGGCGGTGCCGGCGATGCGGCGTCCGATGTTGCCCTGGTCGTCGATGATGTACTTGTGGCCGGGCGGCAGGAGCGGGGCGGCCTCAGTTGTGGGAGCGGGGATTTTCTTTTTCATAGGTGGGAAGGAAGTCGGAGGGCTTGCCGAGGAGAAAGGAGTTAAGGTGGTTCAGCACCTTGGCCTGGTACTGGATCGCGGCCATCTCGATCTCCTCGGGGGAGAGGGGCTTGGTGGGCTCGTCGCGGAGGCGCCGGTCGGCGGGGTCGGTGTAGTCCATCAGCGGGCGGCGTAGAGGTCCGCGAGGCGCTTGCCGAGGGCGGTGTTGCCGGCGGCGTGCGCGAGGTTGGAGAGGAACCGCAGGCGCCACTTGGAGAGGCGCAGGAGGTGGTACTTTGTGTTGGTGTTATGCATGGCGGGAAATGTCAGAGGGACTTGTGGCACGCGGCGTTGAGGATCAGCAGCGCGTCGGCCGTGGCGAGGGTGACGTCCTCCTCGGGGTAGAGGGACTGGGCGCGGGCCTTGAGCTTGTTCTTCCATTGGACCTTGGTCATGCCCTTGGACGTCCCGAGGCCGTGCGCCTTCTGCCAGGCCTGCGGGGTGACGAGCTGGGTCGGCACGCGGTAGGCGGCGAGTATGCCCTCGATGTTCCCGAAGCTGCGGGCCATGACGTAGACGGCCGAGCCGGGGATGACCTTGACGAAGGCGGGAGGCTGCTCGAGCGCGGCGAGGAAGCCGGAGCGGTTGTCGGTGGCGAAGAATCCCTGCTCGTGCAGGATGTCGAAGACCAGGTTGCGGATGTCGCCGAGCGTCTTGGGGAGCGGCGCGGACTTGTCGCCGAGGGGCGAGGTCCACGCGATCCCGCCGGACGCGCCGGGGTCGATGCCGATGTAATGGCGGGACATGTCGGGCGCGCGGTGTTGCATGTGGCGGGCGGGCATCAGAGCACGGCGGCGACCTTGTGCCAATACTTTTCCGTGGCCGGCTTGCGATGGCCGCTCGGGCCGCCGTTCCAGATCCGGGCGGCGTCCTCCATGGTGGGCTGGCGGCCTAGGCGGCGGGGCGTGCAGTAGATGGCGAGGTAGAGCCGGCAGATGCGCTCGGCCTTGGCGCGGTCGAGGGCGTCGGCGTGGACGTAGCGGGTGCCGTGGGCTCGGTTGACGTCGGCCACCACGCAGGACCACACCTGGAGGGCGCCTAGCGCACGGCCTCCGTCGCCGACTGCGCGCGGGTTGCCGTTGCTCTCAACCTTGACTAGGGCGGGGATGAGGCGGTCGACATCGAGGGGCTGGGCGCCGGCCTTGCTCGCCATGGCTGCGATGATGCAGAAGAGGACGACGATCCAAATCAGCGAGGTGAGGAGGAGCAGCACGGTCTCCTTGTCGAAGATGGCCGCGAGCCGGCGGAGGCGGTACAGCCAGCGGGGCGTCGGGCGCTGGGCGGCGAGCAGGGCCTTGAGCTCTTCGGACTGCTCGTAGTGGGGGCGGTGTTCGGGGGCGGGCATGGTGGTGCGTGGTTGTG
>JAURJZ010000089.1 GCA_030831965.1 Verrucomicrobiota bacterium | reverse complement strand
TCGCCGGCGCCGGCGACCACATCGTCTCGGTCTCCCAGCTCTACGGCGGCACCTACAACCTCTTCCACTACACCCTGCCCAAGCTCGGCATCGAGGTCTCGTTCGTGGACGGCGACGACCCGGAGAACTTCCGCAAGGCCGCGCGCAAGAACACCAAGGCCTTCTTCGGCGAGGGCCTGGGCAACCCCCGGCTCAACATCTTCCCCTTCGCCGAGGTCGCGAAGGTGGCCCGGGAGGTCGGCGTGCCCCTGGTCATCGACAACACCGCGCTCTCGCCCTACCTCAACCGGCCGTTTGAGCACGGCGCGAACGTCGTCGTGCACTCGGCCACCAAGTACATCGGCGGCCACGGCACGAGCATCGGCGGGATCGTGGTCGACGGCGGCAACTTCGACTGGGGCAGCGGCAGGTTCCCCGGCTTCACCGAGCCCGACCCCTCGTACCACGGCCTCGTCCATTGGGACGCCTTCAAGGCCTTCCCGCCCGCGGGCGGCGCCAACATCGCCTTCGCCCTGAAGATGCGCCTGCAGTTCCTGCGCGACGTGGGCAGCTCGCTCTCGCCCTTCAACGCCTTCCTCCTCCTGCAGGGCTTGGAGACCCTCCATCTCCGCGTCGAGCGCCACTGCGCCAATGCGCTCAAGGTCGCCCAGTTCCTGGAGGCCCACCCGAAGGTGAAGTGGGTCAACTACCCCGGCCTGAAGTCCTCGCGCTACCACGACCTCGCCAGGAAGTACCTTTCCAACGGCTTCGGCGGGCTGGTCGGCTTCGGCCTGAAGTCCGGCCTCGAGGGCGGGCGCCGGTTCATCGACTCCCTCCAGCTGCACAGCCACGTGGCCAACATCGGCGACGCGCGCTCCCTCGCCATCCACCCGGCCTCGACCACGCACTCCCAGCTGACCGCGCAGGAGCGCGACGCCGCGGGCGTGACGGACGACTATGTGCGGCTCTCCGTGGGCATCGAGGACATCGAGGACATCCTCGCGGACCTCGAGGCCTCCCTCGCCAAGGCCTGACCGCGCGGCCCGCTTCGCGATTGCCAAGCGCCGGGGCGCGGGCACGATGCCAAGCGTGTCCCGCCCCCGCCTCATCCTCGCGACGCTCCCCGGCCGCATAGGCGGGGCCGGCGCCCGCTGAGCGGGCTGCCCGGCCAAGCCTTTCCCTTCGGGGCCTGTAGCTCAATGGTTAGAGCAGGGGACTCATAATCCCTTGGTTCCGGGTTCGAGTCCCGGCGGGCCCACCAGGGAACTGCGGTTTAGGCGGTGTTGGCGGTATTGGCGGCGACTGCGGTCCGATTGCCGGGCGGCGGTGGCTGGGAGCGGGACTGCGGCGTCTGCGGCGGGCGGAGCCCGCGAGGAGCGGGGAGCGGGCATGCGAGACTGGGCGCGCCGTGGACCTGCTGTCACCGCAGGCACCGCGGTCCTCCGGTGGGATTCGTGGTTACTTTTGTCGGTTGATGGCGTAGGGTGGCTGAAGCGATGCCGTGCAAACCCCCATCCGGACGTCCACCGGCGCCGCCCGGGCGGCCCAAGTGCCCGCATTGCGGCAAGCGTTGCTGGGAAGGGGAGGGTGAGCCGGTGACGGGTCGGGAGGCGGACAAGCGGGGGACGGTGATCTATATCGTCGAGCTGGCGCGGCCGCATCCGGGCGTGAGCCGCAAGGGCGCCCGCAAGGTCGCCTCGCGGAAACGGGCCGACGCCCCCGTGGTCTATGTCGGCCAGACGGTCCTCCATCCCGAGGAGCGCCTGCACAACCATTTCATCGGCCATTGCGCGAGCCGCAAGGTGCGCGACCTGGGGCTAAGGTTGCTCGACCCGGAGGCCGAGGAGTTCCTGCCCGGATACCGCCTGCCGGCCAACACGCGCGCGGCCTTGCGGCTGGTCTGCGCCCGGTCGCCGGAGCCGCCCGAGCCCCGCGAGGTCGAGGTCGCGCGGCTGCTGCGGGCGAGCGGGATCCGGGCGCTTTATGGGTTGTGATTGGGAAGGCGCAGGGGCGCGGGGGATGACTTTGCGGGGACAGCGGTGTCCGCGGTGTCAGCGGTGACTGCGGGGACGATTGCTGGGCGGAGAGGCGGGGGAGGGGCGAAGCTCGGTTGGAGCGAGGAGCGAGGAGCGGGGAGCGAGGAGTGGGGAGAATGGGGGACCGGCAGCGCCGTAGGCGCAGGTGCTGGGCCGTCAGGCCCTCCGCTGTCATCGTCGCTACCGTTGAGCGCTAGGTGGGCTGATGTGCCTAGAGCTCGCCGCTTGACTCCGTAAAATCATTACGAATCCTTGTTGGTGACTGAGCTTTCTCGGTCGGAAGGCGGGCGCTGAGCAATCGGCCCCGCCTTCTTTCTTATTCGAGGATTTCCAGGCTCCCTTTTCCCGTGCTTAGCTTTGCCAGAAGGTCATCCCAGGCCCGGTTTTGCCTATCAGGATTGAGAATGTGCCTGCCCCCTGGATAGGCGCAGAGATCGGCAAGCTGAAGGCCCGCCAGGTTGCGGCTTCCTTCGACAAAGGTGAGCTTGGTCGAGCCCACCGCCTTGGTCAGTTCGGCGTTCTCGCGTTTGCCTCTCGATTCCAGGAAGATGCGTGTTCCTGGATTCCCCGTAATCTCGGGCCCAAGTTGCCTGAGGCATAAGTGAAGGGCCTTGGGGTAGAGATTGGTCCGGTGACGAATCGCGCGCTTGTCGGCTACGGCAAGGACGAAGCGGAAGGACAACGTTCGCATGAGGTGGCTGAGCTCCTCATGGAATTGTCCTCGGGCCAGCGGGTTGCGAAGGACGGAGAACTCGTCCTGTTGCCGCCGGATGCCGATTCCATGCAGGATTATCCCCTCATGGCCCCAGTGTCTTATCTTCAGCTCGGCTAGGCTGGGGATGACGGCGCGTGCGTAGTCCCTCTCGCCGATGGCCACGCCCGCGAGGGTGAACACGGGATAATCCGGATCCACATGGTCGGGCAAGGGGTCGCCGCTTTCATCGAAGAAAAGCAGGGTTGTGTCGTCCATCCCCCGATTGGACGAGGCGGTAGGGGTGCGGTCAAAGAAGGGGGTTCCTCATTTTATGATGAGTTGGTCTTCCTAGGGGATTCAGGGGGGGCACAGGGGCGCGGGGGATGACTTTGCGGGGACAGCGGTGTCCGCGGTGTCAGCGGTGACTGCGGGGGCAATTGCTGGGCGGAGAGGCGGGGGACGGGCGAAGCTCGGTTGGAGCGAGGAGCGGGGAGCGAGGAGTGGGGAGAATGGGGCACCGGCAGCGCCGTAGGCCCAGGTACTGGGGCGCAAGGCCCTCCGCTGACCCGCTAACACCGCTAACCCCGCTAACTCAGAATCCCCGGCGGATGCTGAGGGCGGCGGCGGTGTCGAAGGCGTCGCCCTCGCTTGAGGCGTGGAGGGTGAGGCTGAGGACGGTCTTGGGGCAGAGGCGGTGGTCGAGGTCGAGGCCGAGGCGGCCCCAGGTGCGCTTGCCGCGGGTGTCGGGGACGGTGAAGTCGAGGACGCCCGTGGCGACGTCGGTCCCGCTGAAGTCGGCGTTGTCGGCGCTGACGAGGCGGACGGCCTCGAGGGTGAGGTGCAGGTCGGTGTCCTTGCCGAGGGCGGTCTTGCCGGTGACGCCGAGGCGGGCGTTCCAGGTGTCCTTGCTGCGGTCGTTGTAGGTGGCGGGGGCGATGCCGCCGGTCTCGGTGTAGCCGTTGACGGTGGCGTGGTCGTAGGTGAGGGCGGCGAAGGCGCCGACGGGGCGACCGGCGAGGGTGCCGATCGGGTTGTCGTAGCGGACGCGCAGGCTGTAGGCGTCGCCCTCGGTCTCGCCGCGGCTGCCGTTGCGGACGGTGACGATGTCGGTCCGGCCGAGGAGGGCGGTGAGGGTGATCTCGCCGGGCCCGATGCCCCAGCCGAGGTCGGCGACGGCGAAGGCGCCGCTGGTCTCGCCGTGGCTGGCGGGGCCGGAGTCCTGCTCGAGCTCGGAGTAGCCGAAGGCGAGGCCGAGGACGGCGTCGGCGCCGATGCGCATGCCGTAGCCGAACTCGCCGGCGGTCTGCTCGGCGTCGCGCTGGCGCGTGGCCTTGCCGAGGTCGCCGGTGACCCAGCCGAACTCCTGGTGGCCGGGGAGGGCGAGGGTCTTGATCGGGCGGTGGTGGGCGCCCTCCATGGTCTGGCTGGAGAGCTCGAGGGAGGAGCGGAGGGCGGCGGCGGGTCCGGCGAGGGAGCTCATCCATTCGACGGGGGAGAGGGTGACGCCGCGGTAGGTGAGGAACTGGCGTCCGTCGCCGAAGGTGCCGAGGGCGATGCCGCGGCTGGGGTCGATGCCGGTGAGGGTGTAGTCGTCGGTCACCATGCCGTCGAAGTCGCAGACGACCAGCTCGATGTCCCTGAACCCCTCCTCCTTGGTCCAGTACCACTGGGCGGAGTTGCCCTCGAGGTCGTGGCGGGCGCCGGTGAGGGTGAGGCCGTCCTCGGAGAGGGATTGCACGAGGACCTGGGTCTCGGAGGCGTTGGGGTCGCCGAGCTGCTGGAAGCCGTCCTCGGCGTTCCAGAGGAAGGGCACGATGCCCGAGCCGGTGGTCGAGTAGACGTCGCCGGCGATGGCGCGTCCGTCGGGAGTGACGAGGTGGGCGTGGCTGCTGATGTCGGCGCCGTGGAGGGGGTTGAGGGCGATGAGCTCGCCGGACCTCTCCCAGCGGACGGCCTGCTGGTTGCCGAGGGTGCGGTGGATGGCGGAGCCGACGACGACATCGCCGTTGCGGCTGAGGTCGACGGCCTGGGCGCCCTCCCAGGTGTCGGAGGGG
>JAURJZ010000088.1 GCA_030831965.1 Verrucomicrobiota bacterium | reverse complement strand
GACGCGATCCAGTCCCTGGCGTGCGGCAAGAAGGTCCGCGCCACCATCAAGCGCCGCGACGACTACGTCGCCCCCAACGGCACCGCCTACCCCCAGTACAACGTCAGCGGCTTCGCCCCCGCCGACCCCTTCTGAGGCCATGCACCCTGTCGCCGCGCTAGTCTTCGGCCTGCTGGCCGGGGCCGCGATCACCGCAGTCGTCATGGCAATCCTGGAGGACAGGCGATGAGACAGCCCACCGTCATACTGGTCACCGGCTACGCCCGCGCTGGCAAGGACACCTTCGCCCAGGCCGTGCTCGACCTCGTCCCCGGCGCCCGCAAGGTCGCCTTCGCAGACGAGCTCAAGAACGCCGGCAACCTCTTCCTCGAGCGGCTCAACCTCCACGGCAAGGCCGACCTCCGCACGGACGCCGACAAGGTCCGCTTCCGCGAGTTCCTCGTGG
Source organism: Verrucomicrobiota bacterium (assembly GCA_030831965.1). Taxonomy (GTDB): domain Bacteria; phylum Verrucomicrobiota; class Verrucomicrobiia; order Opitutales; family UBA953; genus UBA8828. Next base: position 3,216 of record JAURJZ010000088.1, on the reverse strand, counting down.
CCGGCGGACGCATGGCCCGCGCCCTCCACAAGGACGTCTTCGCCGACCTCGCCGCCACCACCGCACGCAACCTCCTGCTCGCCGGCCGCGTCGTCGTCATCCCCGACTGGCGATACCGCAACGAGCTAGAGGCCATCCAAACCTACTGCGCCCCCTACCGCGTCATCACCGTCCGCCTGTACCGCAGCGACACCGGGCCGGCAAACGAGGAGGAGGCCGCGTCCATGGCGCTCATCGAGGACGTCTGCCGCATCGACCACTCGGCGACCTTCCGCTCGGGCGAGACCGGCCTGATCCGCGACCTCGCCATGACCGTCGTCTCGTCCATCCCCAACGTGCCGGGGGCATGAGCCACAAGCCCTACCTGCCCAAGGCGCCGGCCAACCCGGCCTCCGCGGCGGTCGTCCGCAACTGGCAGCGCTTCCTGGTCGTCGGCTGCATCCACTCGACCAGGGCCTGCCCTGTCGCCGTCCAGTCCATCGTCGAGTTCATCCTCCGATGGAAGCCCCACGTCGTAGTCGTCAACGGCGACCTCCTTGACCTCGAGGCCTTCATGGGCTCCGTCAAGGACAGGGACGGAGTCGAGCCTGTCGCCGACGATGTCGACGAGGGCATCCGCATCCTCAACCTGATCGCCGACGCCTGCCTCGCCGTAGGCGCCCACCTCGTCTTCAACGAGGGGAACCACGAGGCCCGCTTATGGCGCGCCATCTCCTCCAACAACGAAACCGCCGCCTTCGCCGCCTTCCGCATCCAGCAGGACATCAAGCAGGTCGTCCGCCGCGCCGGCGGGACCTACGTCGAGTACCGCGGGATCTGGACCGGCTACCTCCTGGGCGAGACGCTGCTAATCACCCACGGCTCGGTCTTCAACGTCAACGCCGCCCGCGACATGGCGCAGGCCTACGCGCGCGGTGGCATCTGCTCGGTCATCTTCAACCACACGCACAGCCCAGGCTGGGCCATAGGCAACCGAGACGACGCGCCGATGGGCATCAACGCCGGCACGCTCCAGCGCCGCGCCTCGCCCCTCGCCTCCTACGCCGACGGCCGCCTCAAGACCTTCAGCTGGATGCCAGGCTGCGCCTTCGGGGAGTTCGCCGACGACGTCGCCGTGCCCTCCCTCTACGTCCACCCGCTCGCCCTCGAGGGCCAGCCCTGGCGCCTGCCATGAGCTACAAGGCCATCGAGTGGTTCTTGCACCTGTGCATGGCTGCTTTAGTCGGCGCCATCCTCTACGGCATCTGGTCGCTGGCATTTCATGTCAACGCGAAGGCCGAGCCCGCCCCGCGCGTCCAGCACCAGCAAAGGGTCTACCGCATCACCACCTACAGCATGACCGGCGCCAAGGTCCGCGAGTGGCGCTCGCTGTCCCTGCCTCAGGGCTCGCTGGAGTACGGCAAGTACTTCCACGACCTCGACACAGGGGAGAGGGTCATGTTCAGCTCACCCTACACCGCCGAGATCGAGTCCCGATGAGCACCCCCGAGCAACAACGCAACCACCGCCCCACGACCAAGGAGCTGCTCCGCATGCTGCGCCAGCCCCACGTCGACGCCGTGCCCGCCGGATGGTACTCGTCCAAGGACATCCGCCTCAGCCTCCGCATCTCCCAAGGCTACGTCAACCAGGCCATCCGCCGCATGATGGAGAACGGCCAGATCAGCGAGGTCCGCAACTTCAAGGTCGCCCACCTTACCCGAGGCCCCACTCCTGTCCCGCATTACAAGGTCAGCGCCGAGGCCGAGAATGTCCTTGGGTTGACTCGGCATCCCGACTGACCCACAAGCGAGCCGCGCGAACCATCCCCACAACCAACCCCACGCCATGCAACCCACCAACCCCGACCTCTACCCGGTCGAGGCCGAGCGACTCCTTCTCGCCAACGCCTACTTCGACGCCGACTGGCTCAAGGTCTCCCGCGCCGACCTGCGCCCCGAGCATTTCTGCGAGCCCGCCCACCAGTCCCATTGGTCGGCCATACTCGCGACCACCGAGGACGGCAACCCCGCCGACGAGATCTCCGTCACCGCCGTCCTGACCGAGCGCCGTCAGCTCGAGCTCGTGGGAGGCGCCGCCGGCATCAACGCCGTCTCGTCATCCCTCTACGGCCCCGCGCCCCAGGCCAAGCGATGGCAGGACCAGGTGCTCGCCGCCGCCCGCCTCCGAGACTTCGCCCGCAAGGCAAAGCAGATCGCCGAGCGCGCCGAGTCCGGCGCCTTCACCCTCGACGACCTCCGCGACCACGCCGCCGGCCTCGCCGAGATGGCGACCGTCCGCAAGCAGGGCGACACCGGGGCCATCGAGTTCCCTGTCCGCGACCTCCTCGGCATGGACCGCGCCACCGACCCCAACGCCCTCATCGGCAACCGCTGGCTCTGCCGCGGCGGCTCCTGCCTCATCGTCGGCACCACCGGCTCGGGCAAGTCCGCCCTCTGCACGCAGCTCGCCCTCGGCTGGGCCCTCGGCCAGGAGCCCTTCGGCCTCAAGTCCCGCAAGGGGCCGCTCCGCTCCGTCATCTTGCAGGCCGAGAACGACGCCCAGGACATCGCCGAGGGGCTGCAGGACATCATGAGCGGCATGGGCATCCCATCCTCCGCCGACGTCCTGGTCAGCCAGATCGCCGACCGCGTCCACTTCTACCGCGAGGCCGTCCGCACCGGCGAGGAGTTCGGCAAGCTCATCCGCGAGCTCGTCCTCCGCCACTCCGCCGACCTGCTCTGGGTCGACCCCCTGCTCGCCTACGCGGGCATCAACGTGTCAGATCAGGAGCAGGCCTCCCACTTCCTCCGCCACATCCTGCAGCCTGTCCTGCAGGAGACCGGCGTCGTCCTGATGGCCCTCCACCATACCACGAAGCCCAAGGCCGCCAAGGATGCCGCGCCGACCGACATCGACTCCCTGGCGTACGCGGGCGGCGGCTCCGCCGAGTTCGCCAACTGGTTCCGCGCCGTCTGCGTCCTGCAGAAGGACCCCGACTCCGGCGATCTGCCCCGCCACGACCTGCGGCTCGCCAAGCGGGGCGGCCGCGCCGGCGCCAAGGACCCCGCCACAGGCGCCTACCCCCGCTCCGTCCCCCTCCGCCACTCCCGAGAGGCTGGGGTGGTCTGCTGGGAACGCCGCACGTCAATAGACCCATCTGGCTTGCCCTCAGAGGCCGTTTCCCGCCCCACCCCTAGGCTGGGGTCGGATTACTGACCAAAACGCCTCCTAGGG
>JAURJZ010000087.1 GCA_030831965.1 Verrucomicrobiota bacterium | reverse complement strand
GCCGAAGCGGTCCATCGCCTCGCGGTAGGTCATGCGGGGGAAGGGGGTGGGCAGGTCGACCCCGAGGGTCTCCTTCCAGGTGCGGCGGAGGACGCCCTCGATCAGGCGGTACATGTCCTCGCGGTCGATGAACGACATCTCGAGGTCGACCTGGGTGAACTCCGGCTGGCGGTCGGCGCGCAGGTCCTCGTCGCGGTAGCAGCGCGCCATCTGGTAGTAGCGCTCGACGCCCGCCACCATCAGCATCTGCTTGTACTGCTGGGGCGACTGGGTGAGGGCGTAGAACTGGCCGGGATTGGCGCGGCTGGGCACGAGGAACTCGCGCGCGCCCTCGGGCGTGCTCTTGAAGAGGGTGGGCGTCTCGATCTCGAGGAAGCCCTGGCCGTCGAGCTCGGCCCGGATGGCGCGGGCGGCCTGGGCGCGGAGCTTGAGCAGGCCGAGGTTGCGCGGGCGGCGAAGGTCGAGGAAGCGGTACTCGAGGCGGAGGTCCTCGTTGACCTTATCCGCCTTGTCGTCGTCCATCGGGAACGGCAGGTCGGCGCAGGTGTTGAGGACGGCGAGGGCCGTGGCGGCCACCTCGACGGAGCCGGTGGCGATCCTCGGGTTGGCCGTCTCGGCCGTGCGGGCGCGCACCTGGCCGGTCACCTCGATGACGGACTCGGTCTTGAGGCGCTGGGCGAGCTCCTGGATGCCGGAGGCGCCGGGATTGAAGACGACCTGGGTCACGCCCTCGCGGTCGCGAAGGTCGACGAAGGTCACGCCGCCCAGGTCGCGCTTGGTGTCGACCCAGCCGACGAGGGTGACGGTCTGGCCGGCGTCGCCGGGACGGAGGGCGTTGCAGGTGTGCGTGCGCTTCATGGGGGGAACGCCCCCGATGGGGCGGAGGGAGGGGCTTACCCAGCCCCACCCCGGGAAACAAGACGAAAGGTCGCCCGCGGCGCGCCCGCCGGTCACCAAGGCTCGTCGTTGATCTGCTCGGAATCGCACCGCGGGCAGCAGCGGCGCGTGCTCAGCGCCCGGCCCGCGGTGTAAAGGCCGCCGGCCACGGGGCTGATCGCCCAGTAGAACAGCTCGGTCAGGAAGCTGCCGGTCTTGACCTCCTTGGGCTCGTTGAAGCGGTTGCCGCAGCGCAGGCAAGTGAACCGGACATGGCCCTGGGGCCGGGGCACGGGCTGGGCCGCCGGGGCGGCGGCGGAGGGGGCCGGGGCGGGAGGATCGAAGCTGCGCCCGACCCGCTCCCACGACCCCATCCCCCGGCGCCACCAGTGGTCGGTGCGGCGGATCTCGCCCAGGGCGATGAGGGCGGGCACCGCGTGCTCGTCGTGCGAGCCGAGGATCTTGCCGTCGCGCGCGATGTGGACCTTGGCCATGCTTTGTGGAATGCTTGCAGAAAAAAATCGGCGGGCAAGGGGAATGGGCCGGATCCCCGGCGGGCGGGCCGCCCGTCTTTCTTACAGATAGACAGCCGGTCCGGCGGCGCTAGGCTGGCATATACCCATGCGCGCCGCCCTGCTCCTCCTGGCCCTCGCCTCCACGCCCGAAGCCGCCGAGATCACCGCCGAGGGGCGCGTCACCGCGGTCACGGTCTACGCCGACCGGGCCGAGGTCACCCGCCAGGCCCGCCTCCGCCTCGAGCCCGGCTCGCACACCGTGGTCTTCGACCGGCTGCCCGCCAACGTCGACACCGGGTCGCTCCGCGCGACGGGCAAGGGAGGGTTCACCCTGGTCGACATCCGGCCGGACACCGTCCAGACCGCCGAGGTCGCCAACGAGAAGGTCGCCGCCCTCGCCGAGCGCCTCCGGGGCCTGGAGCGCCAGGCCGAGGAGCAGAAGCGGGCCGAGGGGCGCGTCGAGTCGCGCCGCCAGGCCCTGGCCAAGGTGCTCGACCGCCTGACCACCGCGGGCAAGGACTCGCCCGGGCCCGAGATGGATCCCGCGAAGTGGTCCGGCTTCATCGACTTCCACGCCGGCGCCCTCGCCAAGCTCGACGAGGAGTCGCTCGGCCTGAGAGACAAGGGGAAGGATGTGGCGAAGGACGCCGACCAGGTCCGGCGCGAGCTGGCCGCCCTGCAGGCCGGCTCGCGCAAGGTCCGACAGGTGGCCCGCCTGACCCTCGAGGCTTCCGCCGCCACGGAAGCCCTCATCGACCTGTCCTACGTCGTGGGCGGCCCGTCCTGGGAGCCGAGCTACGACATCCGGGCCGACGTGGCGGCCAAGACCGTGGAGGTCGCCTACTTCGCCACCGTGCGCCAGTCGACCGGCGAGGACTGGAAGGGCGTCGCCCTCCGCCTCTCCACCGCCCAGCCGTCCGTCCACGGCCGCGAGCCCGAGCTCGACCCCTGGTTCGTGCGCAAGGCCGAGCCGATTGTCTCGAAGTCGGCGCGATCGGACGCGCGGCTCGTCGAGACGCGGGCAGCGCCGAAGGCCCAGATGTTCAACGAATTCGCCCTGACCGCCGCCGCCGCCGACGCCACGGTTCCCGCCGGGGCGGCGGTCGCCCGGGTGATCCCCGGCGGCGTGGCCGCGGTCTTCGCCGTGGAACGGCCGGCCGACATCGCCTCGGACAACAAGCCGGTCCGCGCCTCGCTCTCGCGCGACACCTTCCCCGCCGCCTTCCGACACACCTGCGTGCCCAAGCTCTCCCCGCACACCTACCTCAAGGCCAAGGCGATCAACAAGACGGAGCTGCCGTACCTGCCCGGGCCGAGCGCCGTCTTCGTCGACGGCTCCTTCGTGGCCAACGCCGACATGGACCTCGTCCCCGCCGGCCAGGAATTCTGGACCTACCTCGGCGCCGACGCCGCGGTGAAGGTGGAGCGCCGCATCCTCGCCGACCGCACCGAGGTCTCGGGCCTCATCGGCAAGAAGACCGTCTCCACCGTGCGCGATCACGTCTTCAAGCTGGCCAACGGCAAGCCCACCCCCGTCGAGCTCGTCATCTGGGACCAGGTCCCGATGTCGAACCACGAGGCGATCAAGGTCGGACTCGAGCAGCCCGAATACAAAAAGGACACCGCGGACCTCCGCATGGACGACCAGAAGCGCCTCGAGTGGCGCGTCGACCTCAAGCCGGGCGAGAAGCGCGACCTGCCGTTCCGCTTCACCGTCGAGCGCCCCGAGGACCTCATGGTCGAGGGTCTCTGACGCGGCCGCATGGCCAAGCGCCTGCCGGCCGACATCGAGGGCTACCTCGCGAGACTCAGGCCGGAGCTCGAGGGCACTCTCCGCGAAATCCTGGGGTTCGTCGCCGCCGAATTCCCCGCCCTCGTCCTTCGCCTCGCCTGGAACGTTCCCCACGCGACCCTCGGCGGCGGCCATGTGGCGGGCATGTCAGCCGCCCGAAACCACCTCGCGTTCTCGCCTTGGAGCGCCGCGGTTCTCGCCGCCCACCGAGGCCGGCTGGGCGACCTCGATTCGACCCCCAACCTGATTCGCATCCCGCCGGGCTGGGCGCTCGACCGCCCGCTGCTCCGCTCGCTCATCCGGGCCCGGCTGGCCGAATTGGCGGCCGCCAGGCCGACAGCCGCCAAAAAGTCGCCGGCTGGCAAATCCAAGGGTTTGCCTCGGCGACGCCCGCGCCCCATCTAGGGGCATGCCCCGATTCCCCGCGCTCGCCCTGGCGCTGACCTTGGCCGTCGCCTCGCCCGGCGGCGCGACGGGTGTCCGCCCGGACATCCTGGTCCTGTTCGCGGACGACCTCGCCCCCGACACGATCGCCGCCCTCGGCAACCCGGAGATCCGCACCCCGAACCTCGACCGCCTCGTCGCCCGCGGCACCAGCTTCGACCGGGCCTACGGCATGGGCGGGTGGGGCGGCGCCATCTGCGTCGCCAGCCGGGCGATGCTCCTGACGGGACGCACCCTTTGGGATTGCGACGACGGCAGGTCGGTCAAGGCGGACGCGGACAAGGGACGGCTCTGGCCGCAGCGCATGGCGGCGGCAGGCTACCGAACCTACTTCGCCGGCAAATGGCACAACACAGGCAAGCCGGCGGCCATCTTCGACGAGACCGGCACCGTGCGCGACAGGGGCATGCCGAGCGCGGGCAAGGACGCCTACCAACGGGCGGGCGCCCCGGGCGAGCGCTGGAGCCCCTCCGATCCCGCCAAGGGAGGCCACTGGGAGGGCGGGCGGCACTGGACCGAGGTGACCGCCGACGAGGCCGCCGCCCGTGTCGCGCGACGCGAGCCGGATGACCGGCCACGGTTCCTCCTGGTCGCCTTCAACGCCCCCCACGACCCCCGCCAGTCCCCGAGGGAGTTCGTGGAGCAATACCCTCCGGGCAAGGTCTCGGTGCCGGCCAACTTCCTCCCGGCCTACCCAAACGCCGAGGCCATCGGGTGCGGCAAGTCGCTGCGCGACGAGCAGCTGGCGCCGTTCCCGCGCACCCGGGAGGCGGTCCGCCTCCACCGCGGCGAGTATTACGCCATCATCGCGCACCTCGACGCCCAGATTGGCCGGATCCTGGACGCGCTGGAGAAATCCGGGCGCGCCGACCGCACCCTCGTCATCTTCAGCTCGGACAACGGCCTGGCCGTCGGACAGCACGGCCTGATGGGAAAGCAGAGCCTCCATGAGCACAGCCTGCGCATGCCCCTCATCCTCGCGGGTCCCGGCGTCCCGGCCGGCGGGCGCGTCGGCGTGCCGGTCCACATCTTCGACGTTGTGCCCACCGCCCTGGAGCTAGCCGGCGCCGATCCTGCAACGGGTTTCCGCAGCCTCCTCCCGCTGTTGCGCGGAGACGAGTCGAGCGCGCGGGAGGCCCTGATCGGCTCGTACATGAACCTGCAGCGGGCCGTGGTCCTGCGGGAATGGAAGCTCATCGCCTACCCCAAGGCCGGGGTCGTCAGGCTCTACAACCTGGCCGAGGACCCGCTCGAGACGCGCGACCTCGCCGCGGACCCGGCCCACGCCGACCGCAGGCGCCAGCTCTTCCGCAGGCTGCAGGAACTGCAGCGGCAGCACGGGGACAAGCTCGACCTCGCCGCGCTCGGGCGGACGCTCTGACAGGTGCGGCTCCTGGTCGCCAGCGACAAGTTCAAGGGCTCGCTCCGCGCGGACGAGGCTTGCCGCGCCATCCGCGACGGGCTGGCCGCGGCGCTGCCCGAGGCGGACGTCGACCTCTGCCCCATCGCGGACGGCGGCGAGGGCACCACCGCCGCGCTCGTCGCGGCGCTCGGGGGCGAGTGGCGCGAGACCCGGGTGACCGACGCGCGCGGACGCCCCCTCCTCGCCCGCCACGGCTGGGTGGGGGCGCGGCGCCTCGCCATCCTCGAGATGAGCGCGGCCAGCGGCCTCGCCCTGGTCGCCGACCTACCCCCCGACCCCGCCCAGGCCTCCACCCTCGGCACCGGCGAGCTTCTCCTCGCGGCGGCCGAGGGCGCGGACGAGGTCGTGCTGGGCATCGGCGGAAGCGCGACCAACGACGGCGGGCTCGGCATGGCGCTCGCCCTGGGTTGGACTTTCCTGAGGGCCGACGGGACGCCCTTCCGGCCCGCGCTGGCGAACGTGACCGAGGCGGCCCGGCTCGCGCCGCCGGCGCGGCCCCTGCCCGCGATCCGCGTGGCCTGCGACGTCGACAACCCCCTGCTCGGCCCTCGCGGAGCGACCCGGGTTTACGGGCCGCAGAAAGGCGTGCGGGACTTCGCCTGGTTCGAGGCGCGCCTGGAGCATCTCGCCGACCTTGCCCGGGACCACCTTGGCAGGGACCTCAGGGATATTCCCGGCGCCGGCGCGGCGGGCGGACTGGGCTTCGGCCTGATGGCCTTCGCCCGCGCGAGCCTCTGCCCGGGCTTCGGCCTCGTGGCCGGCGCCCTGGACCTGGAGGCTAGGCTGCGCGAGGCCGACCTCGTCATCACCGGCGAGGGTCGCCTCGACCGGCAAAGCCTGAGCGGCAAGGGCCCCGGGGGCGTGGCCGGGATGGCGAGGCGCCTTGGCAAGCCGGTGGTCGCCTTCGCCGGCTCCGTCGAACCCTCGGCCGCGACCCTCTTCGACCTGGCCGTGCCGATCAGCTCCGGCGGGGACGACGTCGCCGAGTCGATGCGGCGCGCCGGCGAGCGGCTCCGCGCCAGCGCGGAATCCCACGCGGGGGAAATCCGCCTGCTCGCCCGGGGTTGAGCCGGTTGAACTCGGTGTTGCGGCAGGGGGCGGATGCGGCAAGATAAGGTCCCATGGCAAAGTCGGAAAAAACCGTCGGGGTCGGCTCGCCCCTGGCTTGGATGGATGCCTTCGCCGAGGCGGTCCGGGGGCGCGACCTCGACGCCGGACTCGTGTTGGTCGCCCCGGAATTGGTCGGCTTCGGCACCTCGGTGCACCGGGCTGACGGCGTCGGCGCCCTCCGGTCCAGGCAATGGTCCAGGGTTTGGCCGCGAACCCGCGGGTTCGCCTTCGCCAAGGGAGGCATGCGGGTGATTGCCTCAGCCGACGGCATGCTGGCCTGCGTGCTAGCCGAATGGACCTCGATGGCCGCGCGGCCCAAGGGCAAGGCCGCCCGTAGGCGCGGACGGTGCACGGTGATCCTGGCCAAGGACGCCTCAGGTTGGAAATCGGTCCACACGCACTTCTCCCTCAAGCCCCGTCCCGAATTCCCGCCGGCGAGCACCCGAGGGCCCGCCCCCAGGGCAAAACCCTCCGCTCGCGGCAAGGGCTGAGTCGCTCAGCCGAGGACGCGCTGGGCGAGGTGGGAATAGAGGGGTATTCCCAGCAGCAGGTTGAGCGGGAAGGTCACCCCGAGGGACAGGCCGAAGTAGACCGAGGGATTGGCCTCGGGCATGGCGTGGCGAAGCACGGCGGGAACGGCGATGTAGGAGGCGCTGGCGGCGAGCACCATGAGCAGGGCCCCGTCGCCCACCGACAGCCCGAGCGCGGCGGCGAGGCCGAGGGCGAGCGACGCGTGGGCAAGGGGCGCGACCACGGCGTACGCCAGGATGGCGGGGGATTTGCCCCTGACCTCGGGGAGGTTGCGCGCCGCCTGCAGGCCCATGTCGAGGAGGAAGAAGGCGAGCAGGCCCTTGAATAGGTCGCCTGCGAACGGCTTCATCGCCGCCTCGCCGGCATCGCCCGAGAGCAAGCCGACGACCATGGCGCCGAGAAGGAGCAACTGGGCACCCTCGGTGAAGGACTCGCGGAGGAGGGCGCCGATGCCGGACGGCGGGGACGCGCCCGGCACGTCGCGACGCAGGCGGTTGGCCATGGCCACGGCGATGAGGATCGCGGGCGACTCCATCAGGGCCATGGCCGCCGCCATGTGGCCGCCGAAGGCGACGCCGTGGGTCTCCAGGTGCTGGGTGGCGGTGATGAAGGTGACCGCGCTGACCGAGCCGTAGGTCGCGGCGAGGGCGGCGGCGTCGAAGCCGCTGGCGAAGCGACGGAGGACGGCGTAACCGATCAAGGGCACGACCACGGCGAGCAGGACCGCCGCGACCAGACCCGAGGCCACCTCCTGGGTGAGGCCGGACCTGGCCAGGGCGAAACCCCCTTTCAGGCCGAGGGCCATCAGGAGGTAGAGCGAGAGGAACCTCGAGACCTGCTGGGGCATCTCGAGGTTCGACCTCACCAGCCCGGCAAAAAGGCCGACCCCGAAGAACAGGATGGCCGGGTCGAGGAAGGGAGACACGGGGAGGGGAGGATAGGGTTCGGCGAGGAAAGAAAATAGCAAATTCACGCGTTTGGCCCATTGACTCGCGCCAAGTCGTTTGGAAGCATCGGGAATCCACGCCATGGAGACCCTCCACGGTTCACCTTCCTTCACCCTTCGAACCCCCGAGGTTTCCCTCGCCGTGACGCGCACCGGCGGCCATCTGGCGCCGCTGACCTACCACCTGCCCGGCCTGGACGCCTCGCCGCTGGCGCTCGCCCCCTGGCTGCCGTCGGAAGTCGACCCTTCCCTGCCCCGGCTGCTGACGGAGCTGCGCGGCGACTTCCTCTGCCTGCCCTTCGGCGGCCAGGCGAGCGGACCTCCGCACGGCGAGACCGCCAACGGGGAATGGACCCTCGCCTCGCGGTCGGAACGCCAGCTGGAGCTGGTGATCCAGGCCAAGGACAGCGGCGCCAAGGTGACCAAGCGCCTGCGGCTGGCCGAGGGTCACCATGCCCTCTACGCCGAGCACCTCATCGAGGGTCTTGAGGGGGCATGGAACTACGGCACCCACGCCATCCTCGACCTCTCGGGCATCCCTGAGGGCGCCGCCCGCGTGTCGACGTCGCGATTCCGCTTCGGCTCGGTCTACCCGGGCGAGTTCTCACCGGCCGCCGAGGGCGCCACGGGCTGCCTGCTGCCCGGGGGTCGTTTCACCAGCCTGGCCGAGGTGCCGCGGAAGGACGGCGCCAAGGCGGACCTCACCCGTTATCCCGCCCGTCGCGGCAACGACGACCTGGTCATGGTCTCGGGCGACCCCGCCGGGGCCGCCTATGGATGGACCGCGGCCAGCCTTCCGGGCTACGCCTGGATCCAGCTCAAGCGGCTCGCGGACTTCCCCTCCTCCCTGATTTGGATGTCCCATGGCGGCCGCACGGCGCACCCGTGGGAAGGTCGACATCTCGGCCGGCTGGGCCTGGAGGAGGTCTGGTCGCACTTCTGCGACGGCGTCGACGTGGCGCGCGAGGACCGGCTGGCCTCCCTGGGCATCCCGACCGCCCGGACCTTCCGAAAGGGGGAGACGACCCGCCTGCCCCTAGTCCAGCTGGCGGCCGCCACCCCGGAGGGGTTCGGCCGGGTCGCGACGGTCGAGCCCCGCGGCGACACCATGGTTGCCATCGCCGATGACCGGGGTCAAACCGTCGTCTCCCGTCTCGACTGGAACTTCCTGCTCCGCTAACCCTCCTCCCCCACCCACCCGCCATGTCCCACCCCAAGACCACCCACGAACTCTCGACCCGCAAGACCGGCGTCTCCGGCCTCGCCCGCGCCGAGCTCGCCCGCACCGGTGGGCTGCTGCGCCTCGCCCCCTGCTGGGTCCCGCGGTCCTTCCTCCAGCCCGGCAAGCGGCTGAAGCTCCACCCGGACGACCTCTACGCCTTCGGCCTGAACCGGGGCGGGATCGACGAGCGCTGGTTCGCCTCGACGACCGAGGCCGCCAACGAGAACCGCACCCCCGACGAGGGCCTGTCCTACGTCGTGGTGGGCCGCAACCGCTTCACGCTGCTGCAGGCGGTCAAGGAGCTGGGCGCCGAGCTGATCGGCAAGCGCATCTGGTCCAAGTACCGCAAGTGGCCCGTCTACTCCAAGTTCTTCGACAACATGGGGCCCATCCCCCACCACATGCACCAGGACGCCCGCCAGGCCCGCCTGGTCGGCCAGGAGGGCAAGCCCGAGTCCTACTACTTCCCGCCCCAGCACAACAACGTGGGCAACAACTTCCCCTACACCTTCATGGGCTTCGAGCCCGGCACGACCAAGGCGCAGGTCCGCGAGTGCATCGCCAACTGGAACAAGGGCGACAACAAGATCCTCGCCCTGTCGAAGGCCTACAAGCTGGAGCCGGGCACGGGCTGGCTGATCGACCCGTGCGTGCTGCACGCCCCGGGCTCGCTCTGCACCTACGAGCCGCAGTGGGGCTCGGACGTCTTCGGCATGTACCAGAACCTCGTCGAGGGCCGCGAGGTGCCCTGGTCCCTGCTGGTCAAGGACATGCCCAAGCGGCGCCACCAGGACATCGACTTCATCGTCGACCAGCTGAACTGGGAGAAGAACGTCGACCCCAACTTCAAGGACAACCACTACCTCGAGCCCGTCGTCGCCACCCAGGGCAAGGGGTTCGCCGACAAGTGGATCGTCTACGGCACGATCGACAGGTTCCAGTACTTCACCGCCAAGGAGCTCACCGTCGAGCCGGGCGCCGAGTGCGTCATCCGCGACAAGGGGGCCTACGGCCTGATCTGCGTCCAGGGCACGGGCACGATCAACGGCGAGCCCCTCAACAGCCCCAAGCTCATCCGCTTCCACGAGCTGACCGAGGACGAGTACTTCTGCACCGAGGCCGGCGCCAAGGCCGGCGTGACCTTCCGCAACACCTCCGCGACCGAGCCGCTCGTCTGCCTACGGTACTTCGGCCCCGAGGTCAATCCCGACGCCCCCGCCATCGGCGCCCACAAGCGCAAGGGCGGCAAGCGCTGAACCCCCGGCGACCCTCCTCCCAACCCCACGCACCCCATGAAACTGCACAACGCAATGTGGCCCGGCCTCGTCGGCAAGGAGCCCGGCACCGACCACCCCCCGATCTCGCTCGACCGCATGCTCGAGCTGACCGCCAACGCCAAGGTCGACGGGCGCAAGTTCGACGGCGTCGACCTCTTCCTCTTCCACCCCCACACCGACCCGGACATCTCCGACGACGCCCTGAAGGCGATGGCCGACAAGATCGCCGCCAAGGGCCTGGCCGTCGGCTCCCTCGTCGCGCCCGTCTGGCCGGGAACGGTCGGCGACTCCGCCATGGGCACGGTTGAGCAGCGCCGCAAGTTCGTCGACGCCGTCCGCAAGGCCTGCCGCATCGCCCGGCTCCTCAACGAGCACGGCGTCCGCCGCTACGGCGTCATCCGCATCGACAGCGCCACGGGCACCAAGGCCGCGGCCAAGTCGGAGTCGGCCGCCATCAAGGCCATCGCCGCGACCTTCCGCGAGGCGGGCATGGTCGCCGCCGGGCACGGCGAGCGGCTCGCCGCCGAGGGCGAGGTCTGCTGGGCCGGCATGCACTCCTGGAAGGCCATGGTCGGCCTGCTGGAGGCGGTCGACCTTCCCGGCACCGTCGGCTTCCAGGCCGACCTCGCCCACACCTACCTCTACCTGCTCGGGGTCAACTCGCCGAAGACCGCGCTGCTCAAGCCCGGCTACAGCCAGGCGCAGTTCGACAAGGCCTATGCCAAGCTGATCGCCGCCCTCCGCCCCTGGACCATCGACTTCCACGTGGCGCAGAACGACGGCACCGTGCACGGCACCGGCTCGCACGACAAGACGGGGCGCCACTGCCCGGCCGACGACCCCAAGGGCAAGCTCGACATCACCGCGTGCTCCAAGCTCTGGCTCGAGGGCGCGGCCGAGCGCGGCATCCGCCACATCTGCTGGGACGGCTGCATGTTCCCCAACGCCACCCTCGAGAACCCGAGGACCTGGAACACCATCCTCGGCGCGATGGACAAGGTCCGCAAAGCCCTCTGAACCCAACCGCAAACCAACCCCGCAATCACGCACATGGCAAAACCCCTCCGCATCGGCCTCATCGGCTACGGCTTCATGGGCCGGACCCACTCGAACGCCTACTCCCAGGTCGGCCACTTCTTCCCCAAGGACTCCCCCGCCCCGCGCGAGGTCGTCCGCCAGGCCGTCTGCGGCCGCGACGAGGCCAAGGTCAAGGCCTTCGCCGCCAAGTGGGGCTTCGCGTCCCATGAGACCGACTGGCGCAAGCTGGTCGCCCGGCCCGACATCGACGCGGTCGACATCTGCACGCCCAACGACTCCCACGCCGAGATCGCCCTCGAGTGCGTCAAGCACGGGAAGATGATCCTCTGCGAGAAGCCCCTCGCCCTCAACGGCGCCCAGGGCGAGGCCATGGTCGCCGCGGTCGAGAAGGCCGGCCTGCCCAACCTCGTCTGGTACAACTACCGCTTCCTGCCCGCCGTCACCCTGGCCAAGAACATCGTGGCCGCCGGCGAGCTGGGCCGGGTCTTCCATTATCGCGCCAACTTCCTCCAGGATTGGACCATCTCGGCCGAGCTGCCCCAGGGCGGGGCCGGGCTCTGGCGCCTCGACGCGGCCGCCGCCGGATCGGGCGTGACCGGCGACCTGCTTGCCCACTGCATCGACACCGCCCGCTGGATCAACGGCGACATCACGGAGGTCTGCGCCCTGACCGAGACCTTCATCAAGGAGCGCGTCCACACCGCCAGCGGCAAGAAGCAGGCCGTCACCATCGACGACGCCTGTCTCTTCCTCTGCCGGTTCGAGAACGGCTCCCTCGCCCAGTTCGAGTCCACCCGCTACGCCCGCGGCCACAAGGCCCTCTACACGTTCGAGATCAACGGCGAGAAGAAGTCGCTCCAGTGGGACCTGCACGACCTCAACCGCCTGAGCTACTTCGACCACGGCGTCCCCGGCGACCGGCGGGGCTGGAGCAGCATCCACGTCACCGACGGCGACCATCCCTACGCCGGCAACTGGTGGGTGCCCGGCCTCTGCCTGGGCTACGAGCACTCGTTCACCCACGGCCTGGCCGAGTTCCTCAGGTCGCTCGACGACCCCAAGGCGCCCAAGGCCTTCCCCGACTTCCGCCACGCCCTCGGCACGCAGCACGTCTGCGACGCCGTCCTGGAGTCCGCCCGGACCCGGCAGTGGGTGAAGGTCAAGAAGGCCTGAGCGCGCGCTGGCGCGACGCGAGGGGCGGGCCGCCAGGCCCGCCCCTTTCCTTTTCGGGCAACGCCGGCCTCAGGCCATGACGCCCTTGACCGGCTTGCCGGCGACGCCGGTCAGGCGGACATCCAGCCCCTGGAACCTCACGTTGAGCCGGTGGTGGTCGATGCCCATCAGGGCGAGCATGGTCGCGTGGAGGTCGTGGACATCCACCACGTCCCTGACCGCGCGGTAGCCGAGCTCGTCGGTCTCGCCGTGGACGTGGCCGGCCTTCGCGCCGCCGCCGGCCAGGAAGACGCTGAAGCCGAGGATATGGTGGTCGCGGCCCGAGCCCTGCCCCATCGGCGTGCGGCCGAACTCGCCGCCCCAGAGCACGAGGGTGTCGTCGAGCATGCCGCGCTCCCTGAGGTCGCGCAGCAGGGCGGCGGTGGCCTGGTCGACGTCGCGCGCCGAGCCGCGCATGCCGCCCTCGATGTCGCCATGGTGGTCCCAGGCCCGGTGGTAGAGCTGGATCATGCGCACGCCGCGCTCGGCCAGGCGGCGGGCCATCAGGCAGTTGGAGGCGAAGGAGCCGTCGCCCACCTCCCTGATGCCGTAGCGGGCCAGGGTCGCGGGCGACTCGCCCCTGAAGTCGAGCAGCTCGGGCACCGAGGACTGCATCCTGAACGCCATCTCGTACTGGGCGACCCGCGTCGCGATCTCCGGGTCGGCCGTCTCCTCGGCCAGCAGGCCGTTGAGTCGCGCCGCCTCCTCGATGACCTGCCGCTGGGTGCTCTGGCAGACGCCCTCGGGGTTGCCGATGTAGTGCACGGCGTCGCCGCGCGACTGGAAGAGGATGCCCTGGTACTTGCTGGGCAGGACGCCGCTCGACCACTGGCGGGCCGAGACCGGCTGCTGGCCGCTCTTGCCGGCCGAGGTGAGCACGATGTAACCGGGGAGGTTCTCCGACTCCGACCCAAGGCCGTAGAGCAGCCAGGAACCCATGGACGGGCGGCCCTTGATGATCGAGCCGGTGTTCATGAAGGCGTGGGCGGTGTCGTGGTTGATCTGCTCCGTCCTCATGGAGCGGATGACGCAGAGGTCGTCCGCCATGCCCGCGAGGTGGGGGAAGAGGTCGCTCACCTCGATGCCGGCCTTGCCGTGGCGGCGGAAGTCGACGAACGAGCCGCGCGCCTTGAGCGCGGTGTTCTGGAGCTGGGCGAGCTGCTGGCCCTTGGTGAACTCCGGAGGGAAGGCCTGGCCGTGCAGGCGGCGGAGCTCGGGCTTCCAGTCGAAGGTCTCCAGGTGGGAGGGCCCGCCCGCCATGCAGAGGAAGATGACTCGCTTGGCCTTGACCGGGAGGTGGGGCGCCCTGAGGGCGCCGCGGGAGAAGCCGGGGACGGCGGCGGGCGCGGTCTCGGCGGCGAGGGTCCGGCTCGCGAGCAGGCCGAAGGCCGCGGCTCCCAGGCCGTAGGCGCTGCGGGAGAGGAAGGTGCGCCGGTTGACCGAGAGCGCGTGGGCGACGGGATCGAAGGGCCTCATCTCAGTAGCGGGTGACGACCTCCTGGGTGTTGAGCAGGGCGCGGCAGACCTGCGTCCAGGCGGCGAGCTCCTCGGGGTGGTCGGTGGGGGTCGGGGCGAGCCCGACCCTGAGCAGCTTGGCGGCGTCGGCCGGCGCGGCGCGGTAGCGCTCGAGCTGGCGCCCGAGGAGGGCGCGCAGGCCCTCGAGCTCGCCGGAGCGGGGAGCGCGGCCGACGGCCAGGCGGAAGGCGCGGTCGAGGCGGCCGTCGGTGTCGGGCCGCTCGCGGGCGACGCGGTGCGCGAGGACGCGGGCGGCCTCGACGAAGCTCGGGTCGTTGAGCAGGGTCAGGGCCTGCTGCGGGGTGTTGCTGACGGTGCGGTTGGCGGCGCACTCGTCGCGGGAGGGCGCGTCGAAGTTGGCCAGCATCGGGTGGAGGAAGGTCCGCTGCCAGTGCATATAGAGGCCTCGGCGCCACTGCTCATCGTCCCGGCTGGGGACGTATTTCCGGTCGGGAAACTGGAGGGCCTCGTAATAGCCGTCGGGTTGGTAGGGCTTGGCGCTCGGCCCCCCGATGTCCCGCAGGTTGAGCAGGCCGGCGATGGCCAGGGCGTTGTCGCGCACGAACTCGGCCTCGAGCCGGCGGGGATTCTGGGCCGCGAGCAGGCGGTTGGCGGGGTCGAGGTCCCTCAGCTCGGGTCGGTGGTTGCTTGATTGCCGGTAGGTCCGGCTGGTGACGATGAGGCGGACCATGCGCTTGGTGTCCCAGCCCTTGTCGCGGAACTCGGCCGCCAGCCAGTCGAGGAGCTCGGGGTGCGAGGGGGGCTCGCCCTGGGAGCCAAGGTCGTCGAGCGAGGCGCTGAGCCCCGTGCCGAGGAACGCGGCCCAGAGCCGGTTCATGACGGTGCGGGACGTGAGGGGATTGTCCCGGGAGACGATCCAGTCGGCGAGGTCGAGGCGGGTGAGGCGGCGCTGGTCGGTGCTGGACCTGAATCCGGGAAGGAAGGAGGGGGTGGCGGGGAGGACGAGCTGGCCGGACTCGTCCTGCCAGTTGCCCCGGGCGAGGACGCGGACCGGCAGGGGTTTCATGGGCTGCGTGACCATGGTCCAGGCCTTGCCGTCGCGGGCCTCGCGGATCGCGGCGATGGCCGACTTGGCGGGCTCCGCCGCCGCGAGGAGCGGGTAGGCGAAGGCGGCCCGGGCGGCGTCGGCGTCGGCGGGCGCGGCGCCGACGCGCAGGGGCTCGGGCCCCGCGAGCGGCGAGAGCCCGATGCGGACGGGAAGGTCGGCCCCGAGCCCGACGACGAGGGTGTCGGTCGGCGCCAGCTCGGCGCGCTCCGCCAGGAGAAAGACCGCCCGGGCGCCGCCCGGCGGCATCGCGAGCTCCCAGGTCTCGGGAATGCCGAGCTGCTCGCGGCCCCCGGCGTAGCGGAACACCTTGGCGTCGGCCTCGGCATGCGAGACGGCCAGCCGGCGCTCCCGGCCGTCGGCCGAGCGGACGTGGAAGGTCGGCTTCAGGCTGAGGCGCGCGCCGGGCTTGGCGGCGGCGGCCGGGACGGCGAGGCGGATGGCCCCGAGCGAGAGCTCCCCAGGCCGCAGCTCGAGCCCGGCGGGGGCCTTGGGCGCAGGCTTGGCCTTGGGGTCGACCTTGGCCTTGGGATCGGGCGCAGGGGGCGCCGCGGGGCGCGCCGCCGGCTCGACCCAGCCCGAGGGGTGGGCGGCGAGGAAGGGGCGGAGGCGGGCATGCCAGCCGGCGAAGGCCGCCTCGCGCGCGGGATCCTTGGCGACCGCGGCGGCGAGGGCGGCGGCGAGCTCGCCGCGCAGGCGCTCGGCCCGCCGGGCGAGATAGGGGCTTTCGACCTGGATCTCCGGGGGGAAGGGATGGTCGTTGCTGAAGCCGGCCAGCTCGGGCTCGGGGGAGTAATTGTAACTCGAGTACACCCCCCACTGCCTCACGTCGGCGAAGAAGGCCTTTAGGGTGTAGAAATCCCGGGCGGGGATGGGGTCGAACTTGTGGTCGTGGCACTCGGCGCATCCGAAGGTGGAGCCGAGCCAGGCGGCGGAGACGGACCGGACGCGCTCGGCGCCGTACTTGGCGAGGTACTCGCCGGGCTGGGCGCCGCCCTCGCGGGTCATCATGTTGAGGCGGTTGTAGCCGGAGGCGACGAGCTGCTCGGGGGTCGGGTTGGGGAGGAGGTCGCCCGCCAGCTGCTCGCGCGTGAAGGTGTCGAACGGCTTGTTGGCGTTGAAGGCCGAGATGACGTAGTCGCGATAGGGGAAGATGCGCTGGTTCTGGTCGCCATGGAAGCCGACGGTGTCGGCGAAGCGGGCGACATCGAGCCACCAGACCGCCATGCGCTCGCCGAAGCGGGGCGAGGCGAGGAGGCGGTCGACCTGGCGCTCGTAGGCGCCCGGCCTGGCGTCGGCCAGAAACGCAGCGGTCTCCTCGGGAGTCGGGGGCAGGCCGGTGAGGTCGAGCGACAGCCGGCGGAGCAGGCGCTCGCGCGGGGCCTCGGGCGAGGGCTTGACACCCTTGGCGTCGAGCTTCGCCAGGACATAGCCGTCGATGGGATTGCCCCCCTCGGGAACGGGCGGGACCTTGCCGGGGCTCAGGGAAGCGTAGGCCCAATGGGGCTCGTAGGGCGCGCCCTCGGCGACCCATCGGCGGAGGAGATCCTTCTGCGCCGGGGTGAGGGTCTTGTGGGACTTTGCCGCCGGCATCACGTCGTCCGGGTCGGCGGAGAGGATGCGGGCGATGATCTCGCTCTTCTCGGGCTTTCCGGGGACGATGGCAGGGAGGCCGCTCTCGCCGGCCTTGAGCGCCTCCTCGCGGATGTCGAGGCGCAGCCCGCCCTCGCGCGTCTTGGCGTCGAACCCATGGCAATGGAAGCAGGTGTCCGACATGATCGGCCGGATGTCGCGGTTGAAGCCGACGGGTCCTTCGGCCCAGGCCGGCATGACGGACTGGGAGAGCGCGAGGAAGGCAAGAGGCCGGAGGCCGAGGGGCATTATCGACTGGGACAGTCCCGGCATGGGGACGGTTCCTGCCGAACGGCCGGCGCGGGCTAGCGCGCCGGGGGCTTGGCCGCGGCCTCGGGCGGGGGCGGCAGGCGATGGGGAACCGCGACCACCCGGGGGACGAGGCGGCTGGGGTCGTCGAGCACGAAGAGGAGCTGGCGACGGCCGGGCTCCCGCATCCAGGTGGCCCTGATCAGGGGAAGGGGCTCCTCCCTGGAATCGAGGGGCGCCAGATCCACGAGCACGGGATAGCTGCCGCCGGGAGCGACACCGGGCGCCATCGCGCGGGTCTGGCCCTGGGGGACGGCCATGACCGCCGACCCGAGGCGGACCTGGAGGGTTCGACGGCTGAGATTCAGCCAAAGAATGCCGCCGTCCGGAATCCGGGCCGACGAGAAATCGATGGCCTGCGCGCCGAAGCCGAGCGGACCGGTCTTGCCCGTGGGAAAGAGGACGAGGAGAAGGTCCTGGTCGCCCGCGGGAAGGTCGACGGCCGGGGCGTCCGCCGGCAGCGGGTGCTCGCGGGTGGGAGCCTTCTCCGCCAGGTGGATGCGGACCGCGGCGGACGGGACCTGGGCCTGCCCGGAGGAGATGGCGAGCCGGGGCACGTCGACCTTGGCGACCTCCTTGCCGGCCACCAGGTGGAGGGCGCCGGGCGCGTCCTCGGGAGCCTCGAGGTAAAGCAGCCGGACCGTGCGGGCCGGGATGCTCGCCGACAAACCCAGGAAAAGGAGCAACCAGACGGAGCGCATCAGAGTTCGGAGGGGTTCAGCCAGCGGAAGGAGACCATGCGGAAGCGGCGACCGAGGGCGACGTTGGGCGCGCGGGTGAGCGAGCCGACGGGCGGGGTGACCTCGCCGAGCGGCGGCTCGTGGGGGGCGACCGAGGGATCGATGTAATCGGGCAGCCGCTGGTAGACGGCCTCGCACCAGGCGCGCGCCGAGGATCCACGGCCCGTGGGGGCGCTGCCGAAGGCGCGCACGACAAAGGTGTCGTCGCGCGCGGCGATCACCGGCGCCAGGGTGTTGAGGACATCCGCCTGGCGAGGCCAGGCGGGCATGCCGAAGTTCGAGCTTCCCTCGGCCGCCTTGGGATGGCTGTAGTCGCCGGTGGGGGAGTTCCAATCGCCGAGCGAGAGGCGGGGGAGGATGCCGGCGGGGAAGTCGCTCGCGCGGGCGACCGCCTTGCCCAGGGCCGCCGCGCGGGGAGCGGGGTGGCGCCCGGAGGTCCTCTCCAGGGCGCGCAGGGCCATGCCGAGGGCGCCGGACACGCTGGGGTCGGTGTCGGTGCCGTCGGCGGGGGCGAGGCGGCGGTTGACGAACTCGGAGAGGGACAGGAAGGGTCCGCGGATTTTGACCTGGCGCACGATCTCGGTCGCCATGAGGTCGAGCTGCTCGTCGGTCAGGGAGGCGAACCCGAGCACCGCGCCGGAATTGCCGCCACCGGAGCTCGGCCCCTCGGGGGAGACGCTCATGCGGGAGAGGGGATTCTGGGCGGCCGTCTCGGTGACGGAGGTCGCGCCGGGACGCAGGATGGGCACCTTGCGGTCGCGCAGGTTGCCGAGGATGGCGCGCCAGGCGGGCACCGAGGTGCTGTTGACGTTGAACTGGCCGGGCACGCGGAGATGGGCGGCGACGCGCTGGTAGCCGGCCGGCAGGGCCGGATTGCCGGCGTAGACCGATCCCGTCACGCCGGGATCGAAGGCGGCGGCGCCCGCGCGGGGCTGGTAGGAGGAGTTGGGCAGGGGCTGGCCGGCGACGAATTCCGTCCAGCGGGCGCGGAGGCTGACGAGGACGGCGTTGTTCCAGACATACTCCTGCCCGGGACCCGGGCGGAGGGCGGGCCAATCCTGCGGGCGCGGGGCGAGCGAGGAGACAAACCAGTCGTCGAAGAGGAGATGGTTCAGGCAATAGCTGTCGTCGTACTGCATCCACGAGGGAGGCAGCATGTCCCGCGACTGGACGACGCCGTTGTTCTCGGTCCAACGCCCGACGGCGTCGTCGGGGGGCAGGACGGGAGAGGCGTCGCCGTTCCCGATGAGGTTGTAGTGGAACGGCGGGATCGGGTTGGTCGCGCGGACGTCGCAGGACTGGAGGTTGGAAAGGGATTGGATGGGCTTGATGGGATACTCGCAGACCACGGCCCGGCCGAGGCCGTTGGCGGGGTCGAGGCCGGTGAGCACGAAGCCGTTGCCGGTCAGCGGGTCGCACTGGGGGGCGTTGGTGCCCGCGAAGTCGGTCAGCGGGTGGAAGTACATGTCGTAGGGCGCGTTGACCAGGCTCCAGGCCCCCGAGTACTGCACGCCGGTGCCGGGCTCGGTGTAGGCGCCGACGGCGATCCCGGAGGTGTTGGTGATGTCGGACGAGGCGTAGCGATAGGGAACGAGCAGGATGGCGCACTTGCCGCCGAGCTCGGTGTAGGTGGTGAAGGGGTTGGACTGGGCGAAGCCCTTGGACGCGGTGCGGACGCCGGTGCGCTCGTTGTTCTGGGCCAGCCCGTCGTTGGAGAGCCTCAGGCCGAAGGAGAAGGTCGAGAACGCCCGCGGCGAGGCTTGGAGGTCGGGGAAGGCCTGGTCGAAGGCAGCCGGCCCGTCCTGGCCGTAGAGCAGCCGGAACTGCTCGTCGGTCGTGCCGACGAAGCTGTACCGCACCGGCGAGTACTTGAGGTTGACGGGGTAGTAGTCGAGGTAGATGCCGTCCCGGGCATTGGCGCCGTCGAGGAGCTTGAAGAGCCGGTAGCGCAGCACCGAACGGGGGTCGGCGGATCCGCCCATGCCGAGCATCAGGCCCGCGCGCGTCCCGGCCACGTAACCCGGCTGGAGCGTCACCCCGGGCATCGAGGCGCCGAGGTTGACGTCCAGGGGCGTGTTCCCGGGCATGGAGAAGACGCGGGTCTGGCCGGGTCCGAGGTTGATGGTGTCGGATCCGAAGTTCATCCAGAGCCCGCCGCGCCAATCCCGGGTCAGGCGACGCGTCGTGGGGTAGAACCCGGCGGTGTCGGTGATCTCGAACCCGATGGGGATGGTGTACCACATGTACCAGCCGCCGAAGGAGGGGACGTTGAGCCGGACATTGTGGGGGTTCCAGAGGGTGACCACGGGCTGGGCCAGCACGGCGGGCGTCGAGCCGATGGAGCCCGTGGCGAAGACGAACTGGAAGCGGGCGATGACCGGGTGACGATGGACCCTCTCGTAATAGCTGTAGAGGTCGCCGCCATGGGTCGCGCCGACCGGCTGGGGCGGCACCATCTGGATCTCGCCCCCGAGGGAGGGGTCGGAGGCGGTGACATATCTGCGGTAATGGAGGATGTGGTCGACGAGATAGGCCCAGCTGCGGATGGGCGGGAAGGAGGACAGGCCGCCCCCGTAGCCGCCGAACACCGTGCCGCCGTCCGAGGCGACGCCGGCCGAGGTGCCGGCCAGGGAGCCGTAATCGGCCCACCAATAGAGGAGGGCGTTGCGCCGTCGGTTGCCCACGCCGCCCGCGGGCAGCATCGAGTCCGGCAGGGGCCGGAGAAAGGTCAGGTCATGGTCGGGATCGCCCGAGTTGCGGCGGGTGACGGCGGGCTTGACCCGGAAAAGCGGCATCTTGCCGACGCGTCCGGGATCAAGATCGTTCATCCAATCCCAGGTCTCGCTGAAGAGCGAGAGGTCCTTGCGAAAACCGCCCGTCGCGACATTCGTGAGCAGCCCCTCGGCGTGGAGGCTGACGTCATGGAACCCGCCGCGGGTCAGCGGGGGCGAGGCGCCGGAGAGCGACGTGCTCAGGCGCGAGGGCTCGGCCGAGGCGGGAAAGAGGTCGATGCTGGCGCGGGTCGCGGGATCGGGGAAGGCGGCGGCGGGCAGGCCGGCCAGGTTGTCCGCGAACCCGATGGCCTCGAAGTCCGGAAGCCCGAAGGTCTTTGTCCTCTCCGCCCACTGCAGGGCCGTCCCGGTGGTGGGCGGAGCCACGGTCGGGACGCTGAGCCTCACCTTCTGGTTCTCCCCGCCGACCCACCAGGCGAAGGTCCCCAGGGACTGGTCGGGCGAATCGGCCACCGCGGCCATGGACCGCCCGTCGCCGATCGAGCTCGGCACGAGGTGGACCTGCTGGGTGGCCGACGCGGAGGAGGCGGAGCCGACAAGGGGGACGGTTGAGCTCGAGGCGGAGATGATCGGCGCCACGGGCGGGGGCGGGGTGGTCGTCGAGGTCCAGGGCGCGCTCGCCGCCGGGGGGCCGTAACCCCAACCGGCGGAGGTCATCCAACCCAGGAAACGGCCGGCGGCCGGGGTGGCCTCCGCGTAGGCGCGGAGCTTGGAGACATAATTGGGCGCCTGGGGCCTTCCGCCGTAACGGCTCCCCGGCCGCCGGTCATGGTCGTGCCCCTCCCAGCTGCGCCAGGAGCCGAGCAAGGGGTACTCGAAGGGGTCGGCGCCCGGGGTCGTGGCCGAGCTCACCGTCGGGCTGTCGAAGATGGTGGCGGGGGCGGAGACGCGCGTGTCCGGACCAAAGCGCTCCTGGATGGCGCCCTGGGCCAGGCGCAGGGAGGCGAGGGCGTTGAGACGGGCGTAAAGCTCGGCTTGGCGAAGGGAGGCCAAGCCGCTCTCGATGCGGAGGAAGCCGGCCAAGCTGAGGACCACCAGGACCACCAACGACATGACCACGAGCGACAGCACCAGGGCGAAGCCGGGGCGTCGGGAAAGCTGCGCGGAGGCAAGGGGCATGCCCATCACTCCATTGTGGGGCCTAAACCGAGGTTTTCTACCTAAAATTGACGCCGCGGCCTCAGCGCAGGATGGGCGCGGCCACGCCCTTGCCGTCGATGGTCGCGTAGAAAGGCCGCCCCTCGATGTCGTAGGCCGTCTTGGGGCTTATTCCCATCGCGGTGAAGATGGTGGCGTGGAGGTCCTCCACGGAGACGGGGTCGCGCGTGGCGACCAAGGGCCGCTCCTCCGCGGTGGCCCCGTGAATGAGCCCCCGGCGGACACCGCCGCCGAAGAGGAGCACGCTGGTCCCCCCGGTGAAGTGGCG
The DNA here is from genome assembly GCA_030831965.1 of Verrucomicrobiota bacterium. GTDB lineage: Bacteria > Verrucomicrobiota > Verrucomicrobiia > Opitutales > UBA953 > UBA8828. Next base: position 15,841 of record JAURJZ010000087.1, on the reverse strand, counting down.
ATGAAGGCCGTAATGGTCCGGGTGCTCGATCGTGGCCCCCCTGTGGTGGGACTGGTCGCCGGCCGTGGAGCCGACCCGGCCCTCGATCATGGCGTCGCGGCTGAACTCGCTTGCCACGATGACCAGCGTCCGGTCGAGCATGCCGCGGGATTCGAGGTCGAGGATGAGCTGGGCGATGGGGCGATCAATCTCGCGGTGCATGCGGGCCACGGTCTCGTGTCCCTTGCCGTGGGTGTCCCAATGGAGGAAGGGGACGTACTCGGTGGTCACCTCGACGAAGCGGGTGCCGGCCTCGACGAGGCGCCGGGCGAGGAGGCAGCCCTGGGCGAAGCGCGAGTCGCCATAGGCCCGGCGCGAGTCCGCGTCCTCGAGCGAGAGGTCGAAGGAGGCGCGCTCCTTGGCGCTGAGGAGACGGTGCGCGTTGTCCATCGCGCGGAGCATCGACTGCTGGTGGTGGTCGGACAACCGCTCCCGGTCGGGCGAGGCGTCGACCAGGCGGCGGAATTCCCGCTCGCGGCTGGCGAACCGCCCCGCGTCCATGCCCTTGGGCGGGCGCACCGCCGCCGCGGCCTGGTCGGGATAGGGAAGGTTCATCGGGCCGAACTCGCCGCCAAAGAAGCCGGCGGTGGTGAAGGCCTTCAGCTCCTCGCTCTCGCCGACACCCTCCAACCGCTGGCCGACATTGACGAAGGCGGGCATCACGGGGTTGCGCGGACCGAGCACCTTGGCCATCCAGGCGCCGATGTGCGGGCAGTGCACGGTCTGGGGCGGGACGTAGCCGGTGTGCCAGTGGTACTGGTGGCGGGAGTGGAGGATGTTGCCGAGGTCGGGTTGGACGGCCGAGCGGATGATGGCGCCCCGGTCCATCACGGAGGCGATGGATTCCAGGCCCTGGCAGAAGCGCAGGCCGTCCACCGCGGTCGGGATCGAGGGGAAGGTGCTCAGCAGCTTGCTGTAGGGCAGGCCTTTCTCGTAGGGGGCGTATCGCTTGGGATCGAAGGTCTCGGGCGCGGCCATCCCGCCGGCCAGCCAGACGAGGATGCAGGCGTCCGCGCGGGCCGGCGGATGCGCCGGCTTCGCCGCGGGCTCGGCCCGGAGACGGGGCGCGGGCAGGGCGAGCGTGGCGAGACCGGCCGCGCCGAGCAGCCGGAGGAACTCGCGGCGCGCCAGGGGGGCGGGCAGGGAGGGATCGAGGGGCAGGGGGTTCATGGTCAGCGCACGGTTGCGAATTCGGGAAGCATGAGGACGGACCACACGAGGTCGGCGACCGACTGCTCGCCGGGTTGCTCGCCGAGGAGCCCGATGGCGATGCGCCGCTCGGTCGCGGTCGGAGGCCGGCAAAGGGCGGAGAGCCAGATCCAGTCGACCATCTCGCCGGGCGACTTCCAGTCGCGGGCGAGCAGGTTGCGGGCTCCCTGGGCGAGGATTCCGGCGAGCGCGGGGCCGTTGGAGAGGTCGATGGCCTCGAGGGTGCTCAGGTCGTTCGGCCGCTCGCTCACGACCTGCTCGCGGTTGGGCCGGCCCAGCGAGCGCTGGAGAAGGTCCGCCTTGACGAGCGAGGCGCGGGCGGCGAGGCGGGGGAAGCCTTGCAGCTGCGCCAGCTGCTCGGCCAGGGCGCGCTCACCGCGCTCCCAGACCGCGGTGTCGTCGAGAACCCGCACCGGGCGCCAGGCGGCGCCGGGCTCGCCCCTCGGTGACCACTCCCAGCCGGCGTCGGTGGCCAGGGACATCGTCTCGCCGCCCGGGAAGCGCAGGTGGGCCTGGAGCCAGGCCGCGGCCGCGTTGGGACCCTCGCCCCCGTTGCGGGCCAGGAGGCGGATCTCGTTTGACCCGACCCGGAGATGCGGGGTGAGGTCGAGGATGCGCGGCTCCCACCATTCCCCGCCGCGTCCGACGGAGCGGCCGTTGACGACCAGCTCGAAGGCGTTGTCGCAGGTGACGGTGGCGAGGGCGCGGGAAGGCGGCTTCGAGAGCGGGAAGACGCGGCGGAGGACGCGCGACTCGCCGGCGGCGGGCAGGGCGCCCGCCGGGGTGTCGTCGGACCAGATGGCCTTGGCGGCGAGACGGGGCGCGGACGCCGCCGCGGCGGGCGGATCCAGCTCGGCGTCAAACTTCTGCGGCGCGGTGTCGGTCAGGCGCCAGAGCGCGTCGACGAACTGCTCGGCGGTGAGCCGCCGCGCGCGCGGACCCCGGTAGACGTACGCGGCGGCCTCGGCGGCCGACGGGGCGAGCACCTCCGCGCGGGACTTGTAGGCCTGGGAGGTGGCGATGAAGGCGATCAGGTCGCGCAGGTCGTGCCCGTTGTCGGCGAGGCGGTTGGCGAGGACGTCCAGCAGCTCCTCGCTCCAGGGCGGCGTCTCCATCGCGTCGACCGGATGGACCAGGCCGCGGCCCATCAGCCGGTGCCAGATGCGGTTGGCGACCGTGCGGCGCAGCCGGCCGTTGTCCGGGTGGACCATGAGGTCGGCCAGCTGGCGAAGGCGCTCGGCGCGGGGCGCGGCGGGATCGACCTGGCCGAGCTCGGGGAAGGGCCAGGCGGCGACCGCCGCGCGCCCGGTCGGCACGTCACAGCGGACGAGCTCGAGCGGCTTCTCCCCGAAGATGGCGGCGAGGCCGTAGGCGTCGCGCAGCTTCCACCGGTCGGTGAAGCTGTCGTGGCACGAGGCGCACTTCATGTTGATGCCGAGCAGAACCTGCGAGACCGACTGGGAGTACTGGAGCTCCCGGCCCTGGGCGACGCTCACGCTGCCGCGCCAGATGATGCCCTGCGCGAAGCCCTCGCTGCCGGGCACGGGGTTGACGAGCTCCCGGACCATCCGGTCGTAGGGGCGGTTCTCAAGCAGCGAGCGATGCAGCCAACGGGTGATCTGCCGGCGGCCGCCGTCGATGTAACCCGTGCCCGCGTAGTCGTTGCGCAGGAGGTCGTTCCAGAAGGTCATCCAGTGGTCGGCATAGTCGACGTTCCGGACGAGCAGGGAGCGGACCAGCCGGTCGCGCTTGTCGGGCGAGGCGTCGGCCAGGAAGGCCCTGGCCTCCTCGGCGGTGGGCAGGACGCCGATGAGATCGAGGTGGGCGCGGCGCAGGAAGGCGGAGTCGTCGGCCGCGGCGGGAATGGGCTGCCTGCGGGCGCGGAGCCAGGCGTCGAGCACCCGGTCGACCGCGTGGGTCCGGCCTTCGACGGCCTCGGGCAGGGCGGGCCGGCGGGGACGCAGCGGCGGCTCGTAGGCCGGGGCCTTGAAGGCGAAACCCGGGGTCCAGGGAGCGCCCTCGGCGACCCAGCGCCGGAGGAGGTCGGCCTCCCTGGCATCCAGGCCCTTGCCCTTGGGCGGCATGCGCTCCTCGCTGTCGGCAGGGGCGACCACGACCGTCACGAGCTTGGACTCATCGGGCTTGCCCGGGACGAGCACGGGGCCGTTCTCGCCTCCCTCGAGCAGCTCGGCCAGGGTGTTCATGGAGAGCCCGCCCTTCTTCTTCTCGCCGGTGTGGCACTCGGCGCAGTGCTTGCGCAGGACGGGGACGACCTCGTGGGCGAAGTCGACCGGGGCGGCGGCGGCCGCCAAGGGGGCGAGCACGAGCAGATGGGCGCGCATGGAAGCCACCTATTGGCCGGGAGCGAAGAGAATGCAAGCCGCGGCGGCGATGGCCACCTCGTGTCCGGTGTCGGCGAGCCGCCCGTCGGCCCCGATGGCGTATGTCCGGAGCGAGCCGGACTTCTGGCCGGCGCAGACCAGCCAGCGGCCGCAGGGGCTGATGCCGAAGCCGCGGGGGGTGGCGGGGACCCCGGGCTGGTGCTGGAGGAGGCTCATCCGACCGTCCCCGCCCAGGGCGAAGGCGGCGAGCGAGTCGTGCCCCCGGTTGCTGACGTAGAGGAATTTCCCCGAGGGATGGACGAGGATCTCGGCGGTCGAGGCGCCCGCGGGCGAGGCCCCCGCGGGCAGCGTCGGCAGGCTCTGCAGGGCGACGAGGGCCCCGGAGGCCGAGTCCGCCGCGTAGGCGGTGACGGTCATGTCGAGCTCGTTGCAGGCATAGGCGAACCGGCCGGAGGGATGGAAGTCGAGGTGGCGGGGGCCGGCGCCGGGGGCGGCGAGGGCGGCCGGGGCGGCATCCTGGGCGAGGCGGGCGGTGGCGGGGTCGAGGCCGTGGACGAAGATCCGGTCGGCGCCGAGGTCGGGCACGTGCACGCGTCCGGCGCGGTCGAGGTGGACGCCGTGGGCATGGGGACCCTTCTGCCGCTGGGCGTTGGGACCCGAGCCTTGGTGGCGGATGACGGAGGCGGCGGGGCCGAGGGAGCCGTCGGGGCGGAGGGGCAGGCTGGCGACCGAGCCCGCGCTGTAATTGGCGACCAACAACACGCGTCCGCTGGGGTCGACGGCCAGGTGGCAGGGGCCGGCGCCGCCCGACGACTCGGCGTTGATCAGCTCGGCCTTGCCGTCGCCGAGCAGCCGGAGGGCGAGGACCCGCCCCTCCCTGCCCTCGGCCGTCGCGTAAACCACGCGGCCGTTGGGATGGGGCGTCACCCACGAGGCGCCCTTGGCCTCGGCCAGCAGGCGAGGCTCGCCGAGCTTGCCGGTGGCGCGGCCGAGGGAGACCGCGTGCACGCCGAGGGCCCCGGGGCCGGAGGTGCCGACGTAGGCGGTCCAGGTGGCCTCGCCGGCGCCGAGCGAGCCGGCGAGGAGGGCGAGGAGGAGGGTTGCGGGGGAATTCATGGCGGGAATCAGAGGCGGAAGCCCTCGCGGTAGGGGCGATGGACGAGGCGATTCGCCTCGGCATCGTTGGTCACCTGCATGCGCTCGCCGTCCCAGGCCAGCCGACGACCGGGGAAACGGAGGGCGAGGTTGCCCATGAGGACGGTCTCCGAGAGGGGGCCGGCGACCTCGAAGCTGGAGGACGCGGGCGCCCCGCCCTTGCACGCCCGCAGCCAGTCGGCCTCGTGGCCGGCGGTGTTGCCGGGGATGCGGGGCAGCGACCGGGCGACCGACTTGGCCGCCTCGCGGAGCTCGCGCGTGAGAAGCCGGGGCTTCGATCCGTAGCAGCCGCAGACCAGCTTGCCCTTGGTGCCGACGAAGAGGCACCCGCCATCGCCATCGCCGAAGGGCAGGTCATCCTCGAGCTCCGCCGGCCGGGCGGGCATCAGGCCGCCATCCCACCAGGTGAGGTCGACCGGGGGCATCTCCGCGCGCGCGGGGAAACGGTAGCGCACGATGGACGATCGGGGGTAGCACTCGCCGAGGGAGCGCTGCAAGCCGCCGCGGGACTCATAATAGGTCGGCACCGAGGCCTCGACGGACGAGGGATTGCCCAGGCGCAGGGCGAAGACGACCGGGTCGAGGATATGGCAACCCATGTCGCCGAGCGATCCCGTGCCGAAATCCCACCAACCCCGCCACTTCCACGGGTGATAGGCAGGGTGGTAGGCGCGCAGCGGCGCGGGTCCCAGCCAGAGGTCCCAATCCAAGCCGGGGGGGGCGGCGGGCGCGTCCTTGGGCCGCTCCATCGAGCTGTCCTGGGGCCACGTGGGCCGGTTTGTCCAGGCGTGAACCTCGCGGACCTCCCCGATGAGCCCGGCGCCGATCCACTCGGCGATCAGCCTGAGGCCCTCGCCCGAGTGTCCCTGGTTGCCCATCTGGGTGGCGACCCCCAGCTCACGGGCGGCGTCGCGCAGCCGTCGGGCCTCGACCACGTCGTAGGCCATGGGTTTCTGGACGTAGACGTGCTTGCCGGCGCGCATGCAGGCCATGGCGATCCAGGCATGCGTGTGGTCGGGCGTGGCGATCACGACGGCGTCGATCTCCGAGCCCCTCTTCTCCAGCATCTGGCGGAAGTCGGTGAAGGCGGGCGCGCCGGGAAACTCCTTGAGCAGGCCGCCGCAACGGCCGAGGTCGACATCGCAGAGCGCGCCGATGGTCGCGCCAGCCGCGGCGCAGGCCCGGATGTTGGCCCCGCCCATGCCCCCCACGCCGACGCCGGCGACGCGGAGACCCGCGCCGGGACCGGGCTCCTTGGCCGAGGCGGCGAGCGGGCGGAGGACAGCGGCGCCGGCGGCCGCAAGGCCGGCCGACCGAAGGAAACCTCGTCGGGTCAGGGGGAGGGACATGGGAAGGCTGCACGTGCGACACCCCGGCCTCGGCGGGGTTCCTCGGGGAGGGGGTTCGGCCTGGGATGGGGCGCCGAGCACGCCCCCAACCGACGAGGCGGCAATGCCCGGTTGCATGCCGCCGCGAGTTCGGAACAGTTCGCGCCATGACCCGGCTCACCGGCGCGGCGACGCTCGCCGCCTTCCTCCTCGCCGGCCGCCTCGGCGCGGCCATCGAGATGACCCGGCTCGCGGACATGCCGATCGAGCACGGGCGAGCCGCCGCCTTCGTGGGCATCGCCGAGGGAGGGGTGGTCTTCGCCGGCGGCACGAATTTTCCCGAAGGTCCCCCTTGGCAGGGAGGCGCGAAGGCCTGGCACGACGAGGTGCGCTTCCTCCAGCACCCGGAGGGAAAATGGGAGAGGATCGGCCGGCTGCCCCGCCCCATCGGGCACGGCACCCAGGCCAGCACGGGCCGCGGCGTGCTCTGCATCGGGGGAGCGGATGGGGAACGCCATTACGCCGACGTCTTCCTGCTGCGCCGGCGCGGGCAGCTGGTCACGAGGGAGCAGCTGCTCGCCTTCGAGGAGCTCACCCCCCTGCCCCACCCGCTCGCCTACGCCGCCGCGGCGCGGATCGGCGAGAAGGTCCACGTCATCGGGGGCACGGTCCGGCCCGACGCCACCCAGGCGTCCGCCGAGCTGCTGGTTTTCGACCTCGCCGACCCGGGACGCGGCTGGGAGAGCCTCGAGCCGATTCCCGCCCCGGGGCGCATCCTCCCGGTTGTCGCCGCGCATGACGGCGAGCTGTTCGTGTTCTCGGGCGCCTCGCTCGCCCCGGGCCCCGATGGCAAGCCGGCGCGAACCTACCTGAGGGACGCCTGGAGCTACCGGCCGGGAAAGGGATGGCGGCGGCTGGCCGACCTGCCCCGCGCCGCCGTGGCCGCGCCCTCGCCCGCCCCGGTCCTCGACGGCGGCCGGATCCTGGTGATCGGGGGCGACGACGGCACGAGGGTCGGATTCCAGCCGCCCGCCAGCCATCCGGGATTCGCGCGCGACATCCTGCGGTACGACACCGCGACCGACACCTGGGCGGAGGCGGCCTCGATTCCCACGGACGCGCGCGCCCCGGTTGTCACCACCGCGGTGGACTGGAAAGGCGCGTGGCTCATTCCGGGAGGCGAGCAGCGGCCAGCCGTCCGGACCACCCAGGTGCTGGCGCTGAGGGAGACCCGCGCGGAACCCCCTCTCTCCGGAGCCGAATGGACCCTCCTCGCCGCCGCCCTGGCCGTCCTGGTCGCCATTGGCGGGCACCTCCTGCGGCGACGCTGGGCGAGCGGCGAGGGCTGATGGCGGGGCGGGCGTGACAAATCGGGAACCTTCGGCATCGTTCGGGGGACAATCCTCGCAACCATGGAAACCCAACCCCGCCGCCAGTTCCTCGCCACCGCCGCGCTCGCCGGCGCCGCCCTCGCCGCCGCCCCCGCCCTCGGCCTCGAGGCGGGCAAGCGCCCCGCCACCCTGAAGGTCGGGCTCGTCGGCTGCGGCGGCCGGGGCAACGGGGCCATCCGCGACTTCCAGGCCGCGGCCAAGATCCTCGGCATCCCCGTCGAGGTGACCGCGGTGGGCGACGCCTTCGAGGACGCGGCCAAGCGCACCGCCCAGGGCCTGGGCCTGCCGGCCGACCGGGCCTTCGGCGGCTTCGACAATTACCGCAAGGTGATCGCCAGCGGCTGCGACTTCGTCGTCATGGCGACCCCGCCGGCCTTCCGCCCCCTTCACTTCGCGGCGGCGGTCGAGGCGGGCAAGCACTGCTTCATCGAGAAGCCCGTCTGCGTCGACCCCGTCGGCGCCCGCGCCATGCTGGCGAGCGGCGAGAAGGCCAAGGCGAAGGGCCTGGGCGTGGTCGCCGGCACCCAGCGTCGCCACCAGGCCGCCTACCTGCTGAACAAGGCCCGCATCGACGCCGGCGCCATCGGGCCGATCCGCGGCGGCACCGTGCACTGGAACGGCACCGTGCCTTGGATCAAGCGCCGCAACCAAGGGGAGTCGGACGCCTCGTACCTCGCCCGCAACTGGCTGAACTTCACCGAGATCTCCGGCGACCACATCGTCGAGCAGCACGTGCACAACATCGACGTGGCCCTCTGGTTCATCGGGCGCCCGCCCATCTCGGCCGTCGGCTACGGCGCCCGCGCCCGGCGCGAGACCGGCAACATGTTCGACTTCTTCAGCGTCGACTTCGACTTCGGGCAGGGCGTGCACATCCACAGCCAGTGCCGGCAGATCACCGGGACCTGGAGCCGGGTCGGCGAGCAGTTCACCGGCGCCACCGGCGAGGCCTTCGGCGGCGGACGCGTCGCCGGGACCAAGGTCGACGTGCCCGAGGTCAAGCTCGAGTCCGACAACCCCTACGTCCAGGAGCACGTCGCCCTCATCAAGTCGGTCCTCGCGGGCAAGCCCCTCAACGAGACCCAGGCCGTGACCGAGTCGACCCTCGCCGCCATCATGGCCCGCATCTCCGCCTACACCGGGGACATCGTCCGCTGGGACGACCTGCTGAAGAACGAGAAGTCGCCCTACTACGGCCTGGCCTGCAAGCCGAGCGCCGAGGACTTCGAGAAGGGCGCGGTCACGCTGCCCGAGGAGAAACCCCCGGTCCCCGGCAAGGCCTGAGCCGCCGGCGGCTCAGCGGTCCCCGCCCTGCCCGCCCTTGGCCTCGGCCACGAGGGCGGGGTTGAGGCGGGGATCGTTGTACATCTTGAACTGGCGGTAGACCTTGAAGTGGGCCCGGCCGTCGCGGGCCTCGGCCAGCAGCTGGTCGAGGCAGGACCCGAGGTCCTGGCGCTGCAGCCGGAGCTGGTCGAGCTTCCGGCGGCTGGACTCGAGCGCGGCGGCGTCGGTGTCGGTCCGCCGGGTCTGGGCCTCCATCGCGCGAACCTTGAGCGCGAGGATGGACATGCGGTCGACCATGCTGCCTGCGGTCTCGCTGTTGAGGCGGGAACCGGGGGCGACCCGGGCGACCGGCGCGTCGGAGGCGGCCGTGGCGGGATCGACCAGCCCGAGGGAAACGAGGAGGATCTCGTCGACCCGCTCCGTGGCGTCGTTGCGCCGCTGGTTGAACCGGTCGATGGCCCGCTTGTTGGCGACGATCTCGGCGTCCGCCGCCTGGGTGCGCCGGGCGAGATCCTCCTCGCGCCAGAGCAGGGTGTTGAACCGGTGGTTGGCGCGAATCCAGTCCCATAGCGGCTCGGACCGGCCCTCGGCCGGCTCCCCGGCGGGCGGCCAGGCCGAGTCGGCGAGCAGCCGGTCGTGCTCGGCGATGACAAGGGCGGAGAGGCGGGAGGGAAGGCCGGACATGGCGACCAGCGTGGCCGATCAGCCGCCCAGAAGCGAGCGCGACCTCGCGAGCACCTCGCAGGCGGCCGGCCATTCCGGCCAGCCCTGGAGAAACTCGGCGCGCGGCCCGCGCGTGCGCCAGCGTTCCGGCGGGGTGGGGCCGAAGACCGAGAGGACCCTGGCTCCGGCCGCGGCGGCGAGGTGGCCGGGGCCCGTGTCGTTGGCGACGACCAAGGCGGCCCGGCGCATCAGGACCCCGTAGGCCGACATGCCCACGCCGGGAAGGACCTTGGCATCGGGGTACTCGGCGCGGGCGATCGCCTCCTCGCGCGGGCTGCCGGGGAAGACCACCGTGAGCCTGCCCTCGCGGGCGAGCTGGCGCGCGAAATCGGGGAAGTGGGCCCAGCGCTTCAGCTGCTCGTCGACCTTGCCGCCCGCGAAAGGGCAAAGAACCACGTGATCCCCACCCAGCCCATGGCGCCGGGCGAGCGCCTCGGCCTCGGCCTCGGCCTGGGCGGCGAAGACCCAGGGTGCGTCCAGGTCGGGCGCAGGCTCGTCGAGCCCCAGGAAAGCCTGTCCGAGCGACCAGTATTCCTCGCGGGTATGGAGGTCGCGTCGCTGGGGAACCGCGCGGCCAAGCAGCCAGCCGCGGCCCTGGCCGGCGAAACCCACCGCGGAGAATCCGGCCGCACGAGCCTCGAGGGCCGAGCCGAAGGAGTAGGGGAAAAGCAGCAAAGGGGTGTCCCGGCCTAGATCCCGTCGCAACCGCCCCAGTTGCCGAACCACCCCAAGCCTGTCCGCGGCCAGGCGATGGATCGCCCATCCATACCCTCCCAGGAGATCGGCAGCCCACCCCTTGCCGACGAGATGAAGCTCATGGCCAGCCTGCTCAAGCCGGCGGAGGGTCGGCACCGAGAGGACGACATCTCCCACCCAGTTTCTCAACCGGACGATGAGGGGACCTCGCGCTGCCGCCGACACGGGCATCAGATTGGGCCGAGACCGGCCCACGCTCCACCCTTATTCAAGGCAAGGGGCAAAAAAAGAGCCCGGCTTTCGCCGGGCCCGGTGCTAGCGGAGGGACGACTCAGCGCGGAAGCACGAAGGCGAGGGCGGCGGCGGCCTCGGCGGCATCCTCCTCGGCGCTCCAGGCCTTGCGCAGCCAGACCTGCGACGCGCGAGGCAGGGCCATCAGCTCGGCCTTGCGGGCGCGCTCGGCGGCGACTCGGCGGGCGATCTCGGCGGCATAGTCGGCGGGCGAGAGGAGGGAGAGCGCGAGCTTGTCCTGCCAGGCGGCGTAGGCCTCGGCGACATCGCCAAGCTCCTCGGCGTACTCGACGGTGGCCTCGATCACCATCATCTGCAGCTCGTCAATTCCAGTGAGACCATCCTCGAACTCGTCCTCCTCGTCGTCGTCGGAGACCGACCGAGCGGCGAGGGCGGCGGCTCGCTCGGTCGACGTCATCGGGATGAGGCTGCGATAGAAGGCGGCATCCTCGGTCTCGGCGACCTGCTGGGCGATGAGGATTTCCTGCAGGGTGGGCAGACCGCTCAGGTCGGTGCCGAGCTCGTTCGCGAGGGCGATGAGGGAGTTCAGCACGCCCTGCTCCTCGGCGAGCTTGGCCGTCTCGACGTTGTACTTGCCCTCGGCCTTGACCGCGTCGCGAACAGGCTTGGAACTGGCACGGGCGGCGCGCTCGGCGGCGGCGGCGACGACCTTGGCGGCGCGCTCGGCCGTTGCGGCGGCGAGCTTGGCGGCGCGCTCGGCGGCCTTCAGCGCGTTCTTTTGGGCCTCGGTCAGGCGCTGCTCGGAGGTGAGGCTGACATCGTCGTCGAGATCCTCATAGTCATCATCATCCCAGCTGGCACGGACAGGGAGGGCGACCAAGGCGGCGAGGCCGAGAATCGCGAGGAGGCGTTGGAGCTGTGACATTGGTGTGGGAGAGTTTTCCAACATGGCTTGGCTTGAGGGATTGGCAAGCATGCGATGGATTTTCGCGGGGTTCGCTTGGACGCCGAAACCTGCTAAGGTTACAGAAGATTCGGACTATCCGCAGACTATCCGCAGACCATCCGCGTCCATGCCGCGAGATTGTAGAGATTGGTGACCCGGGCGACCTTGCCATCCCTCACTTCAAGGAAGGCGCCGACCCTCAGCCGGTATTCCTGGCCCTTGGCCTCGGGTAGGCCCTCGTCGGTGCGGAGGTACGTGCCGCGGATGAAGAACTCGGCGGCGAAGCGGCCCGGACGGTCGCCGGCGAAGACCACGAGGTCCTCGACGGTTTCCTGGTACGAGCGGTCCATCCGCCCAAGGAAGGCCCGGAAGGCGGGGAGGCCGACCTCGACGCCGCCCTCGTTGATCTCGTGGACGATGTCGGGATGGAGCAAGGCCAGCAGGGCCTCGCGGTCGCCGGAGTTGAAGGCCTGATAGTAGGAGCGGATGAGGTCGGTCATGGGAAAAGGTCACGCCTCGACGCGGGGGGCGCCCGGGCGCAGCCGCGCGGGGTTGGTCTCGAGGGCGAGGTCGCGCTGACGGCGCAAGGCGGCGATGTCGAGCTCGACGCGGAGGCGGTGGAAGCCGCTGGACACGACCTCCGAGACGCGCTGCCGGGGGGAGGCGCCGAAGGCGGACTGGGAGGGGGAGAACACGCCGAGACGGCCCACGTTGGCGTCGACCAGGCTCGAGTTGATGTCCCCCACGAGGTGCGTCAGGCCCACGTGGCAGCAGAGCTCGACCGCGCGCGCGTCGGCGCAGCGCCCGACGCGCTCCACGCCGAGGATGTTCTCGGTGGCGCTCGGCACGAGGACGAGGTCGACCGCCTGGCCGCGCAGGGCCGCCGAGATCTCGGGCACCTCGATGTCGAGGCAGATGACGACGGCGCAGCGCACGCCTCCGAAATCCCAGATCCGGAGGGTGTCGCCGCCCCGCAGGCCGGTTTCCCACGGGGTGAGGTTGAGCTTGTCCTGGTGAAGCTCGCGGCCGTCGCTGACAATCGGGGCGCGGTTGAGCAGGACGCCGCCGTCCACCGCCCAGGGGACGGTGCCGAGGACGGCCGCCTTGCCCGGGCGTCGGAGGGATTCCGAAAGCCGGGGCCAAAGCTCCCCGCGGAAGAGCTCGGCGACCGCGCGGGTCGAGTCGGCGCCGTCGACGAAGCGGGCCAGCCCCATCCAGAGGAGCTCGGGCAGCAGGACCGCATCCGCCCCGTCGTCCCAGGCCTCGGCAACGCGTCGACCGACCAAGTCCGCGAATTCCCGGGCGGAGGCCGCCTCGGGGGCGGCGACGTCGAAGGTCTGAAGCTCGAGGGTCAGGCGGTCCATGTCTTGGTCCAGAAGGTCAGAGCCTTGGGCGTCTCGGCGGCCTCGCCAATATCCTTCCAGCGATAAATCGCCTGGAGGCCGGTTTGCTCGGCGTAGCCGCGCGACTCCCAGAACGGCCGCAGCGGGCGGTGGGAGGCGGGGCGCAGCGGGTGGCTGTCGGGTCGCGCCACCGCGCAGAAGGTTGCCCGTCGCAGCCCCAGCCGCGCGGCGTGGGCTTCCCGGCGGTCGAAGAACAGCTTGCCCAATCCCCTGCCCCTCCAAGCCGGGAGGAGGAGGCTTTCCCCCAGGTAAAGCCAATCGGCGGGATCATGCCCGGCTCGCGCAAACGGCTCGCGGAACGCCTCGTCCTCGTCCGCCAGGGGCAGGCAGGTGGTGGCGCCGACCAATGCGCCCGTCGCATCCTGGACAAGGACCGCGCGGGCCCTCGGGCATCCGAGGTAGACCGAGAGGTAGCGCCGCTCGTAGTCGAGGTCGCCCTCGTAAAGGTAGGGATACTCGCGGAACACCGCGATCCGCAGCGCCCCGAGCGCGTCGACCCAGGGGCCGAGATCGGGCCCGGCGACCTCGGTCAGGCGCGGCTGCTCCATGCGGGCAGGCTGGGGCGCGGCCGGGCCTTGGCAACTCCGAGTCGGCTTGACCGCCTCGGCCCCGGGGCGAGCATCCCGCCATGCGCGCCGCCCCCGCCCTCCTGCTCCTGCCCTGCCTCGTCCTGGCCGAGGAGATTCGCTTCGAGAAGCGGACGCTGACCAGGGAGTTCGTCGCGGAGGGCTGCGCGGTGGCGGACTTCAACCGCGACGGCCACCCGGATGTCGCCGCCGGCCGCTTCATCTGGCAGGGGCCGGACTTCGCCCAGCGCGTCGCCTACGCGCCGGAGCGGGACAACAAGGGCGGCATGACCAAGACGCCCTACAACCCGGAGACCGGCTACTCCGACTACTTCCTGCAGTTCGCGCGCGACCTCACCGGCGACGGCTGGCCCGACCTGCTCGTCTTCGGCCTGCCGGGCGAGCCCGCCCTGCTCTTCGTCAATCCCGCCGGCAAGCCGGGCGACTGGGCTCGGCACGCGCTGGTCGACGTCGCCGACGGCGAGTCGCCCGCGCTTGCGGACATCGACGGCGACGGCTGGCCCGAGATCCTCGTCCACACCACCCTCCCAGGGGAAAAGGGCGGCCGCTTCGGCTATTTCCAAATCGACGGCAAGAACCCCCTCGCCAAGGCGCGGTTCCGGGCCGTCAGCGAACCCACCCGGCAGGCCCACAAGTACACGCACGGCTACGGCGCCGGGGACGTCAACGCCGACGGCAGGGCCGACATCCTCGTGAAGGACGGCTGGTACGAGCAGCCGGCCGACCGGACATCCGAGGCCGCCTGGAAATTCCATCCCGCCAAGCTCGGCGCGGGCGGCGCCCAGATGCACGTCATGGACGTCAACGGCGACAAGCGTCCCGATGTCATCACCGCCCTCCAGGCCCACGGCTACGGCCTCGCCTGGTTCGAGCAATCGCCCGACGGCGCCTTCCGCGAGCACCGCATCCTCGGCGCCTCGGCCCAGGAGGTCCTCAACGGCGTCTCCTTCAGCCAGCCCCACGCCGTCGAGCTGGTCGACCTCGACGGCGACGGCCTGCTCGACATCGTCACCGGCAAGCGCAAGTGGGCCCACGGCACCAAGAACGACCCCGAGCCCATGGCCGCGCCCGTGCTCTACGGCTTCGTGCTGAAGCGCGACGGCAAGGGCGGGGCCTCCTACCAGCCGCACAAGATCGACGGCGACAGCGGCGTGGGAACGCAGTTCTGGACGGGCAGGATCGACGGCGACGCGCGCCCCGACCTCGCCCTCGCCAACAAGCACGGCGTCTTCCTCTTCCTCCGGCGCTGAGGCTCAGGCCTTGGACGCGCCGAAGATCCCGTAGCGCTGGACGCCGAGCTCGTAGGCCGCCCAGATGCGGAAGAGGGTGAGGGCGAAGATGCGGTTGGGGTTGCGCGAGCCGAGGATGAAGCTGCGGTAATGCGGCTTGGTGAGGAGCCCCTTGAGGGTGCGCCAGGCGCAGAGGGGCCAGGTGCGCTTCACCTGGTCGGCCCTGTCCTCGAAGGTGTAGCCGGTGAAACCGGCGGCCTCGATGGCGGCGCGGAACTCGCTCTCGGGCCGGATGCCCGCGATCTGGGCCTCGCGCGTGATGGCGTCGATCAGGTGGCGGCGGGCGAAGGCGCCGGGCTTCTCGCAGGACATCCAGGCGGAGCCGACGAGGCGCCCGCCGGGCCTGAGCACGCGGTGGCACTCGCGGAAGAAGCCGGGGAGGTCGGGCATGTGCTCGAGGCTCTCGACGGTCAGGGCCACGTCGAAGCTCCTGGCGGGCAGGCGGTTGTCGTACCAGTCGCGGAGCAGGAACTCGGTGCGGCCGGGCACGGCGTTGTTGGCCTTGGCGTAGGCGAGCTGGGTGGCGGAGATGGTCAGGCCGGTCATCTCGGCGCCGAGGCGCTCGGCGAGAATCCGCGAGGTGGCGCCGTAGCCGCAGCCGATGTCGCAGACCTTGTCCCCGGAGCGGATGCCGCCGAGGTCGGCGAGGATGCGGACGAGCTTCTCCGCCGCCTCCCTGTCCGACTCGTCGCCCTCCTCCCAGACGCCGTGGTGGACGTGCTCGCCCCAGATCTCGCGGTAAAAGGCGTCGAGGTCGTCGTAATGGGAGGCGGCGCCCTCCACGGTGGGCACGTAGGCTTGCGACATGGTCAGGCGGCGTCGGCGCGCAGCGCCCGGGCGGGGACGGCGGCGAGGGTGTTGAAGGGAATGGTGAGCATGGCGTAGAAGGAACCCATCCGACGGCCGATTGGCCCGCGGCAAAGCACGTGGCGAAGGATGCCGTCGCGCAGGACGGAGAGCGGCCGTCCGGTCCAGGTGCCGAGGCTCATGCCCCAGCCGGCGCGGAAGATGGCGGCGGAGGCGGCGCGGCGCCGATAGCGCGTGTAGGCGGGGAGCAGGGCTCGGGGATCGGGGGAGGCAAGGACCTCGGCGAGGAACTCCGCGTCCGCGAAACCGGTGTTCATGCCCTGCCCTCCCGCCGGGCTCATCCCATGGGCGGCGTCGCCGCAGAGGGCGACGCGCCCGGCGTGGTAGCTC